>NZ_JTHF01000099.1 GCF_001043895.1 Methylobacterium indicum | reverse complement strand
GATGAGGGCGACGCAGTTGTGGTGAGCCGCATCGAGCAGGACGACACCGCGCGGGCCGCCACAGGCCTGGCCCGCCGCTTCACCTCACTCGTGCGCGCCGCCGGGAAGAGCAAGGCTGTGCCCGATGATCAAGACGCCGCTGCTGACCTCGCCGCCTGGATCACGAAGGCCCGGACCTGCGACGCTCCTGCCATCGCGACGTTCGCCTCGGGACTGGACGCGGACATCGCTGCCGTCCGGGCTGCTCTCATGGAGCCATGGAGTAGCGGCCAGGCGGAAGGCCAGGTCAACCGGCTCAAGCTCATCAAGCGCCAGTGCCATGGACGGGCCGGCCTCGAACTCCTCAAGCGCCGCATGGTTCTGGCCGTCTGATCCACGCAAAGTGAGCACGAACCGCGGAAACGGGGGAGGATCAATCGGGCCTCCCTCGGCTGCCATGAGCGGACCTGGGTCCCATGCCTATCGCAGTGTCGGGGATTCGCCGGGCTTCAGGTGGGGGTCGCCTCCGTCCGAACCGCTGAGAGCAACATGATCGTTCAGGCGTCCGAGGTGTTCGAAGACGTGCTCGAAGGCGTTCGTGACCGCCTGCTCGAAGGAGCCATCGCCCCTCCCGGCTGCGTCCCTGAGGGCACTGAGCAGGGCGCGATGCTTTTCGGTATCCTCGGACATGACATCCTCCCGGCCGGCGTGAGTACCACTTCGGAAAGCCAATCTCCCATGACCGACCCCGGTTCCTGCCACGCACCGATCACGAATGCTCCATGGCACCGTAGCGAGATCAGGATCGACCCGCGATGATCCGTCACCTCCGCCCATCCCGGTGCGTCCGGCTCCCGAAGGCCGGTTGCGTCGCTCGCGCGACCCTCATCGGGCGGGACCGTAACCGGTCCTCGGGCGTGCTTCACCGCTTGGGACCTTCCGATGTGGTGACGGTCCGGCCTGCCGCCTGATCCAGGGATCGCTGCCGATGTCGAACCGCGCCCTGAAGGCGTTCCGCGCCGTCGCCGAGCTTGGTGTTGCGCTGCTGGCGGCCTGCAATCGATTGCGTCTTACCGACAGGCTGAACCCCTTCGTGGTCGGCGTCCACGAACCCATGCGCGAGGAGCTGTCGCTAAAGAGCCCGGCCGTCAGCGGGACGATCCCGCCGGGCCTCGACGGCCTCTACCTCAAGATGGGGGCCAATCCCGTCCGTCAGACGACGCGGGGCCACGACTGGTTCCTCGGCGACGGCATGGTGCACGGCCTCGCGATCGAGGCGGGCCGGGCATTGTGGTACCGCAACCGGTGGATCGGCTCGCGCAAGGCGGCCGCTGCGCTCGGACGGACGGCCGCACCCGGGCCGCGGCGGGGCGGCAACGACACCGTCAACACCAACGTCGTCGGGATTGGCGGCCGGGTCTTCGCAGTCGTCGAGGCCGGCAGCTTCCCTGTCGAGCTTTCGCGGAGCCTCGAGGAACAGCGCTACAATCCGTTCGACGGGACGCTCGCCGGATCCTACACTGGGCATCCGCACCACGATCCGCTGACCGGCGAGACCCACGCGATCGCCTATGACGGCCGGATCTGGGACAGCGTGCGCCACGTCGTCCTCTCGCCAACCGGGCGGGTCGTGCGGGACGTGCCCGTTGCGGTCGAGCACGGGCCCTGCATCCACGACTGCGCGATCACGGCGCGCTTTGCGATCGTGCTCGACCTGCCGGTCACGTTCTCCTTCAAGGCATTGCTCGCCGGCTACCGCTTCCCGTTCCGCTGGAACCCCGGCCATGGGGCTCGGGTGGGCCTCCTTCCGCGGCAGGGTCGGGGAGCCGACATCCTGTGGTGCGAGGTCGAGCCCTGCTTCGTGTTCCACGTGGCCAACGCCTACGCCTACGACGACGCCGACGGGCGGGTGATCCTCGACGTCGTCGTCTACGACACGGTGTTCAGCGCAGCCGCGGGCGGGTTCGACGGCCCGGGCAAGCTCGAGCGCTGGACGATCGATCCCGCGACGAGGCGGGTTGCACGGCGGGTGCTCGACGCGACCCCACAGGAATTCCCCCGCATCGACGAGCGCCGTTTCGGGCAGCGCCACCGCATCCTCTACACGGTCGGCGTGCCCGCCGACGGCAACACGCAGCTTGCCGGGGCAACGCAGCTCTACAGGCACGATCTCGAGACGGGCGAGCGCCGGGTGCACGAGTTCGGTCATGACCGAATCCCGGGGGAGTTCATCTTCGTGCCGGAACGTCCCGGGGCCGGCGAGGATGAAGGCTGGCTCGTCGGGTTCGTCATCGACACCGCGCGCGACACGACGGACTTCGCCATCCTCGATGCACGCTCGTTCGAGGCGCCGCCCGTCGCTATGATTCACCTCGGCCACCGCATCCCGCCTGGCTTCCACGGCAACTGGTTTCCGGCATTGGCGCCAGGGGAGCGCGCCGACGACGGCGCTCTCGGGATCGGCGCCAACCCGGATTCGTGACGCGCAAGGCCAGCGCCACAGCGATCGGCCACGAAACGGCCTCTCGTCGGGGTCGATCGTCGTTCCCTCAGGCGATGAGGGTCCGGCCGATCACCGCCGTCATCGGGTCGCCGGGGCCTCCCTCCCGCCTGAGGGCGTAGGCGTCGATGCGGGAAAAGCCCGCGCGCTCGAGATAGAAGCCGACGAGCTGAGCCTGTCGTGCGGCGTCGAGACCATGCCAGATCGCGACCGCCTTGGTCGGAAAGCAGCGGTTCGAGAAGGAGATCACCACCGGAGCACCGGGGCGCAGCACGCGGGCGACCTCGGAGAGCACGGCGACGGGTCGCTCCAGGTACTGCACCGAGACGCAGATCAGCACGGCGTCGATGCTCGCCGTTTCGAGCGGCAGGTGCGCCTCGGCGTTGAGATCCTGCACGAAGCGCCGGGTCAGGCGTGGGTTGGCCGCGAGTTCCGCGGCGTTCAGCCCGTGACCGACGACGCTGGCATAGCCGACCTCATCCGGCAGGTGGCTGATCCAGCTCGACATCAGGTCGAGGATGTCACCGCCCGTCGGGACGACCTCCCTGTACAAATCGGTGACGGCAGCGATCGCCCCGGCGTCGATATGGGCCACGAAGCGGGGTTGGCCGTAGAACAGCGGATCGGGATTGCGGTCCAACTTCCCGAATGCGTTCGGCGGCAGGTCCGGCAGTTCGTGGTCGAGCGGATCCTGGGCCATGGTCGGACATACCTCCGGACCGAGCGGCTTACCGACCGAAATGGCCTGAGCATGAACCGTGGGGTCGCTGGTGAGTCTGGGGAGGGTCCGGCGAACTCCCAGACCAGGTGTTCAAGTTGCCGCACGCTCTTGATGACGCGGATGCGGGATCGGATGCATGACGTGGTTAGCCTGCCACGTATCCGGGCATGGGGCCAGGGACGCCGTGGTCGACAGAGGTCGTCTCGCTGATCGCTGGATCGCAGTCGAGACGGCCCGGACGCAATCGACGTCAATGCGGATTCCCATGGGCAGTGACGGTCCGGGGCGACCGTGCCCGTCACCGTCTCCTCCCCGGTCAGGGAGAACCGATCGGCCCGCTCCCGGATCGCTTCCGGGAGGCCGATCGCAAGGCTTCAGGACTTTGAGCTTGCAGCACGGCTTCGACGAGCCGGTATCGACTTCGTCGGGCCATGCTCTATTGCTTGATCTGGCAATCGCCGTCCTTCATCGAGCGGAACGCTTGATCGCCGGCAATGGTGGTCACGAGTTTGTAGTAGTCGTACGGCCGCTTGCTCTCCGTGGGAGGCTTGACCTCGTACAGGTACATGTCGTGTACCGCGCGTCCGTCCGGGCGGATCGTCACCGTGCCGAAGAGCGGGTCGTCGATTGGGGCCTTGCGCATCGTCCCGACGACCCGGTCGCCCTCGACCGTGCCGGCGTCGCGCACCGCGCGGAGATAGGCGAGCGTCGCCGAGTACACCCCCGCGTGGTCCTCCGTCGGCCGGCGGCCGTTCATGAGGGCACCGAACCGCTCGCCGAACGTACGCGTGCGCTCGTCACGGTCCCAGTAGAAAGCGGAGACGAGTTGCAGGCCCTGGGCGGTCGCGAGACCCAGGGAATGAGTGTCGGAGAGCTGGATGAAGAGCGCGGCGACCTTCATCTTCGGCGTCAGCCCGAACTCGCCGGCCTGCTTGATGGCGTTGATCATGTCGGCTCCGGTGTTGGCCAGGGCCAGGACCTGTGCGCCCGCGCTCTGGGCGGTGAGCAGCGCCGAGGAGAAGTCGCCGGTGCCGAGGGGAAGCCGCGACCCGCCGGTCGAACGGCCGCCCGCCCCGACAAGCGCCCGCGTGGCATCACGCTCCAGGGCGTGGCCGAGGGCGTAATCGACGGTGAGGAAATACCATTGCTGCGCGCCGCGCTCGGCCAGCGCTCGCGCCGTGGCGGAACCCTGCGCCCAGGTGTCCGACACCCATTGCACGGTCGTGGGCGCGCAGAATTTCCCCGTCAGGTCGGAGGTCATCGCGCTCGAGGCGAGCGCGACGCGATTGCGCTCACGCATCAGGTTGGCGACCGCGAGGGCGACGCCGGAATTCGGCAGGTCGACGATCGCCGCGACGTTCTCCTGATCGAGCCAGCGCCGGGCGATGCCGAGGCCGATATCGGGCTTGTTCTGGTGGTCGGCGGAGAGAAGCTCGACTCTCAGGCCACCGCTCTCCCGCGCGAAGTCCTCGAGCGCGAGACGGGCGGCGGCCACGGAGCCGGCGCCGACCTGATCCGAGAACGGACCGCTCATGTCGCTCAGGACCCCGATGCGGACGGGCTGGTCGAGCGCCCGGCCCGGATCTGGCAGGCCGATGCAGGCCAGGGCGAGGGCAACGACGAACCGGAACGTGCGACCAGGCTTCATCTCTCGTCATCCCCCGCCAAGATTCTACCAGACGATCGGTTGATCAGAAGATCTCGAAATACTCGCGCTGCTCCCATTCGGTGACTTCCGCCTGGAAGCGCTCGATTTCCGCGTTCTTGATGTGCGTATAGTAGTCGATGAACGGGTCGCCGAGGGCGCCGCGAAAGAACGGATCCTCATGCAAGGCTTGAACCGCCTCCCGCAGCGACTTCGGCAGCAGCGGCGCCTCGGCCTCGTAGGGCGTATCGGCGCTCGGCCCGGGATCGAGGCCCCGGTCGGCGCCGTCGAGCCCGGCGAGGATCTGCGCCGCCATGTACAGGTATGGGTTCGCCGCCGGCTCCCCGACCCGGTTCTCCAGCCGCGTGGCCGGATCGCCCGGGCCGCCGAGGACGCGGATCATCACGCCGCGGTTGTCGCAGCCCCAGACGGCGCGGTCGGGTGCCAGAGAGTAGGAGCGGTAGCGCTTGTAGCCGTTGATGGTCGGGGTCGTGAAGACGCTCGAGGCACGTGCGTGTGTCAGCAGCCCGCCCAAGAACCCGGTGCCGAACGCCGAGAGCGGCCCCGGCCCGTCGGGGGGAACGAAGGCGTTGGCGCCGGTCCGTACGTTGCGCAACGACTGGTGCAGGTGCCAGCCCGACGAAACCACGTTCGGGATGCGCGGCCGGCACATGAAGGTGGCGTGGTATCCGTGCCGGCGGCAGATCTGCTTCACCGCGCTGCGAAACAGCACCATCAGGTCGGCGGGCGCCGCGCCGATCGTCGGCTGAAATGTGAACTCGCACTGACTCGGCCCGTACTCGACCTCGATCGAGCGCAGCGGCAGGCCGAGGGCGACGATATCCTTGCGCAGGATCTCCAGGACCGGCTCGACCTGGTCGTAGCGCTGCTCGGTCAGATACTGGTAGCCGTGCGAGATCAGGCTGACGTCCGGGGGCGTCCCGGGCTGCCCGGCGTCAGCAGGTGCCAGGCGGGCGTCGTCGAGCTTGAAGACGTGGAACTCGACCTCGAGCCCCGCGACGTAGTCGAGTGAGCGCTCGGACAGTGTTTCGAGGACGGAGCGGTAGAGGCCGCGCGTCGCGAAGGGGACGGGGCGGCCGTCGCGGAAATGGAGGTCGCAGAGCAGCCACCCGGTCCGCGGCGCCCAGGGCAGCGTTCGGAACGTCGTGGGGTCGGGCACCATGATGACGTCGGCCGCGCCCTCCATCTCCCGCATGCCGAACCCGCCACCGGGGCTGAAGACCGGAAAGACGGTACGGTGCGCAGTGTCCTTGGCGAGCATCGTCGTGGTGATCGCGCATCCGGCCTCGAGCGCCTTGACGGCCTCGGCGGCGACGAGCGTCTTGCCCCGCAGGATCCCGTGCTGATCGGGGAAGGACAATCGCACGGTATCGATGCGGTCGGGATCGCAAAGCTCGCGCACCTCGCGGGCCGCGTCGGCCTGCGCCGTATTCCACAATCCATGGTCCTGCACGAATGTCACGGCCGTCGTCCTCCGGCTCAGGCGAGGCTCAAGGCGCCGTTCTACTCGGCCGCGTCCCGGCGCGGCGCGGCGGTCGCGACCGGCGGGGCGACGTCGGGGGTCGCGTCGGAGGGGAGGCTCGGCATCCACGGGGCCCCGCGGCGGCGGCGCACGTCCACGTCCATCCAGTAGGTCTCCCAGCCCTTCGACGGGCCGATCCCGTCCATCGTCGCGGGCCCCTGGATGCTTCTGGCGTGCCGCGCATCGAGCACCATCAGCGGGGCGTCGCCCGAGGCAGCCTTGTCGATCTGCTCGCGCAGGATGCGGCGGTAGAGGATGATGGCCTTGTCCGATTGCCCGAGATGCTCGCGCGTCCGGTCCTGGATCGGCCCCATCGACTCGACGGCCCACTGGTCGTGGACGTTGATGTCGAGTCCCATCCCCGTATAGGTCGAGTGTGCCTGCTCGTGCGGGTCGAACCCGTAGTCGTTTGTCTTGTTCTTCCGCGAGCGATACTCGGGCAACTCGTAGAGTTCCAGGCGTTGCTCGCGCATCCGCTGCTTGTCGACCGGCGCACCGTAGCTCGTAAAGATCGCGTACCAGTAGCAATTCCCGTCGTCGACGGGAACATGCCACTGGGTGATCGTCATGTCCGCGGACATCGGAATGACGAAGGCATGCGGGAAGACCTGGTTCGTGACGCGCACATGGGTGCGCTCATCGTCGATTTCGCGGAGCGCGATCAGGCGCATGCCGTATTCCGTGCGCTCGACGTTGATGATCGGCCGGTCGTACTCGCGAAGAATCCTCGTCATCGGCAGGTCGCTGTCGGCCGAAGCGGCACGGAACTGCTTGCCGTAGGAGGCGGACGTGTCCTCGTCCTCGAAGAAGCGGTGCAGGAACGACGCGTGCGCCGGATCGATCCCGACCTCGAGCGCCTGCAGCCAGTTGCACTCGAACAGGCCCTTGAATGCGAACGTATAGGCGTCGGGTGCCAGGAAGCAGTCGAGCTCGGGGAAGGCCGGCGGCTCGCCCTCGCCGAGATAGGCATACAGGATGCCGCTGCGCGCGATCACCGGGTAGGCACGCTGCCGGACGTTCTGGCAGAGCTTGCTGCCCGCCGGCTCAGCGGGCGTCTCGAGGCATCGCCCCTCGACGTCGAACAGCCACCCGTGGAAGGCGCAGCGCAAGCCCCCGGCCTCGCGTCGGCCGAAGGCGAGGTCGGCGCCGCGATGCGGGCAGTCGCGATCGAGGAGGCCGTAGCGCCCGGCCTCGTCCCGGAACAGCACGAAGTTCTCCCCGAGCAGGCGTACCGGCACCACGGGACGCTCGCCCTCCAACTCGTCCACCAGGGCGGCCGGCTGCCAGTAACGGCGCATCAGTGCGCCGAGCGACGTGCCCGGTCCGGTGCGGGTGATGTGGTCGTTCTGCTCACGGCTCATCATGGCGGCGGCCTCCGGCGAGCGTCTGCCCATCTTGGCTGGGCCTATCAGTTTGTTCGTTGAACGAACATATGTTCGAATAATATGCCAGTCTGGAGCCGTTGCAAGCTCGAACGGTGTGCAGGGTCCGCCCAACGCGACGGCGCGTCCTGGGAACACGGCCCTTGCCAGGCCACGCAGGGCCACGCACACGGAGCCCGGCCTATCGCTTCGGGTTGCCCACCAGAGACCGGTTCATGCCGCGCGTCAGACGTTCCGAGACAGACCAGCGCCTCGTCGACGAGCATGGACCGGACTTCTCCGAGGCGCTGGCGCGGGGGCTGCGCATCATCTCGGCCTTCGGTGCCCAGCGTCCCATGATGACGCTGGCCGACGTCGCCCGAGCGGTGGACCTCCCTCGGGCCACGGTGCGGCGGGCGCTCCATACCCTGGACCGCCTCGGCTACGTGCGGTCGGATGGGCGGCTGTTTCAGCTGACACCCAAGGTCCTGTCCCTCGCGACCGCCTACCTGGCGTCCAACAGCCTATCGGCGACGCTGCAGCAGGCGGTCGAGCAGGTCGCAGGCCGACTCAACGAGGCCTGCTCGGCGGCGATCCTGGACGGGGACGACATCGTGTTCATCGCCCGCGCAGGACCGACGCGCCTGCTCGGCGTGGGCGTCGACGTCGGCTACCGGATCCCGGCCTATTGCAGCTCGATGGGGCGGGTCCTCCTCGGCGGTCTCGATGACGGGGACCTTGCCGTGTTCCTGGACCGCATCCAGCCCGAGCCGCTGACGCCGCAGACCCTCGTCGACCGAGCCGCGTTGGGGAACGCCATTCGCCGCGATCGCGAGCAGGGATACTCGCTCGTTGATCAGGAGGCCGAGGTCGGATACCGCTCTCTCGCGGTCCCGGTGAAACGCTACGACGGGCGGATCGTCTGCGCCCTGAATGCCGGAGCGAATGTCGACCGGGTCGCGGTGGACCGGATGCTGGAGACCTTCCTCCCCGTCCTGCGCGACATCGCGGCGATCCTCGAGCCGCAGATGGTGTGACACGACGCGTCGGTTTCGGCCCCTTGTCCGGGCCGTTCCCTATGGAGAGGCCGAGGACGCCACGCGTCCGGGCACAGCCGTCGAGGATACGGCGGCCTGGCAGCAGCGGCCCGGACGGTGGCGGTGGTGATCGGCTTTCCCGTGACGATCAAGGAGGCGGCCAGGAGGGGAGGGTGCTGGAGGCCGGCGACCCCTACGGCTCGATCCTGGTGCCCGGTGGCATCGAGCCGACCCGCCGGCTCCCGGATTCTGCCGCGGCGGCGCAGTGATCGTGAGGTATCGTGAGGCCACCGCGACAGCGTCGGCGATGAACAGGCGGCTCCGGCGGTGACGGTCCTCGCCCAACGTCGCAAGCGCGCGCTCTCCGACCGACATATCCGCATCGCTCGGAATCCGGCTTGACATCATCGACGCAACGTTGGAGCCTGCTTTTAAGGCGCAGGGCAATGATGCCCATTTCCGCGCCATAAGGCCCTTTCCGTCCGGCAATGTAGCCCGCAGCGCTTCGCGCTGGCGGGCTTTTTGCGTTCCATAGGCACCGATGACTGACAGACATCGCATCGGCATCCTGTTCTCCACCTCCGGGCCTTACGGCATCGTCGGACGCGCCATGCGAAACGGTGCCGTCCTGGCGGTCGAGGAGGTGAATGCAGGAAACCTCGGGATCACCCTCGAGCCTGAGGTCTTCGACCCGGAGGGCGAGATCGCCGGCTATGCCGCCGGTGCCGAGCGCTTCCTGCGCGCCGGAATCCGCCATGTCGTCGGCTGCTACACTTCATCGAGTCGCAAGGATATCATACCAATATTTGAAAAAATAGATGGGATGCTGTGGTATCCATCGCATTACGAGGGTTTTGAAACCTCCGAGAACGTGATCTACACGGGTGCCTCTCCCAACCAGCACATCGTACCGCTGGTCCAGTATCTGCTCGCCCGCGGTGACCGGACCGCATTTTGCGTCGGCTCGAACTATATCTGGGCGTGGGAGAACAACCGCATCTTGCGCGAAACCCTGGCGCTCTCCGGCGGGCGGGTCGCGGCGGAGCGCTACTTCGCGGTCGGCGAGACCGAGTTCGGTCAAGTGATCGAAGCCATCGTCGCGTTGCGGCCGGATTTCGTGTTCAATACACTGATCGGTGTCTCGGCCTACCGCTTCTTTCAGGAGTTGCGCCGCGCCTGCCGCGGGCACGGTCTCGATCAGGTACGGGAGCTTCCGGTGGCGAGCTGCAGCCTCGCCGAGCCGGAGCTCGAAGCGATTGGTCCGGACGCCGTCGACGGCCATATCAGCTCGAGCGTCTATTTCTCTTCCATCGACACCCCGCGCAACCGCGCGTTCACGGACGCTTACGCCGTTCGGTTTCCCGACGGGCCAACGCCCTCGGCCGATACGGAGGCCGCCTACATCGCCGTCCACCTCCTCGCCAGGGCTCTGGCGCGGGCGGGCGTCGGCGAGATCGCGGCGGTTCGGCGGGCAGCCAGCGAGGTCGCCTTCGAGTCGCCCCAGGGAATGGTGCGCCTCGACGAGACGACGCTGCATGCAGCCCTGACGCCGCGCATCGGCCTCTCCACGTTGGGGGCGCGCTTCACGATCCTGGCGGAGGCTCCGGCTCCGGTCGCACCCGATCCCTATCTCGTGCGGTCTGCCCCTCGCATCGTCCCGGTGCTCCGGCGCCCGAGCCTGCGTGTGGTGCCATCGTGACAGGGCCGCGTCTCATCCAGAATTTCAGCGGGATGCAGGCCCACCTGATCGTGGCGCCGACGACCGCGAGCGACGCGCTCGTCGCGACGCTGATGAAGCTCGGGCTGACTGTCGCGTCATACTTGCCGGCCGGCGAGGCCTGTCCGGTCGATTGGGCGGCACTCGAAATCGATCGTGCCCTGATGATCGTCGATGGCGATCTGCCGCTGCCCGGGATCGCGGCGAGCACCGTCTCGGACCTGCCGCCGGTCCCAGTGCTCGGTCTTGTCGGCGTCGAGGCGCCAAGCCGCCTCAAGGGCCTGCTCCAGTTCGGCGCGACCGGTCTTCTGCGCAAGCCGATCCACGGCGCGTCGGTCTACGCCGCCCTGTACCTGACGATCAACGAGCACCAGCGGCGCCGTGCGCTCGAGGAGCAGCTGGCGCGCCACGAAGAGCGCCGGCGCGGACGACGCCACGTCGTCAAGGCGATCCTGCGGGTGATGCAGGAACGCAGCCTCGACGACGAGGCCGCCTTCGAGACCCTCCGGCGGGACAGCATGCGTGCCCGCCTGACGCTCGAACACTATTGCGAGGCCCTGGTGCGGGCCCGCCCCGATGTGCCGGCGCCGGCCCGGCGCATCGCCCTCCCCGAGTGAACCGCAGCACGAGGACGCCCACCATGACGAGACCCCGCCACGGATCCCGCCTGACCGCCTTCGCAGCCGCCCTGGTGCTCGCGGGCAGCGCGGCCCAGGCCGCAGAGCCGATCAAGCTCGGCGTGCTCGAGGACCAGTCCGGCGACTTCGCGCTCGCGACCATCGGCAAGGTCCACGGCATCCAGCTCGCCACCGACGAGATCAACGCCGCCGGCGGCATCGCCGGGCGCAAACTGGAGCTGGTGATCTACGATACCCAGTCCGACAACACCCGCTACCAGGAATTCATGCGCCGGGTGCTCCAGCGCGACAAGGTCGCCGCCGTCTTCGCCGGCTTCTCGTCCGCCTCACGCGAGGCCTACCGGCCGATCGTCGACCAGCTCGACGGCTTCGCTTTCTACAACAACCAGTACGAGGGCGGCGTCTGCGACGGCCACATGGTGGTGACCGGGGCCGTGCCCGAACAGCAATTCTCGACGCTGATCCCCTGGATGATGGAGAAGTTCGGCAAGCGGGTCTACACCATCGCGGCCGACTACAATTTCGGCCAGATTTCGGCCGAGTGGGTGCGCAATATCGTTAAGGAGAACGGCGGCGAAATGGTCGGCGAGGAGTTCATCCCGCTTGGCGTGTCGCAATTCTCGCAGACGATCCAGAACATCCAAAAGGCCAAGCCCGACATCCTCATGACGCTGCTCGTCGGCACCGCCCAGGCCTCGTATTACGAGCAGGCCGCGGCCGCGAACCTGAAGGTCCCGATGGGCTCCTCGGTCAATGTCGGCCAGGGCTACGAGCACAAGCGCTTCAAGCCGCCGAGCCTCGCCAACATGTACGTGACCACCAACTACATCGAGGAGGTCGACACGCCCGAGAGCAAGGCGTTCCTGGCCAAGTGGAAGGCGAAATTCCCGAACGAGCCCTACGTCAATCAGGAAGCCGAGAACTCCTATCACGCGGTCTACCTCTACAAGCAGATGGTGGAGCGGGCGAACGGTTCGACGAAGCGGGCCGACCTGCGCAAGGTTATCGCGACTGGCGACGTCTGCGTCGACGCCCCCGAGGGCAAGGTCTGCATCGATCCGAAGAGCCAGCACGTCTCGCACACGATCTATCTCGCCAAAGTCGACGAGAAGCACGACATCTCGTTTCCCAAGACCTGGACCGACATCAAACCGTACTGGCTCGGCCAGGCGGGCTGCGACCTGACCAAGAAGGATCCGATGGCGCAGTACACCCCGAGCAACCCGCCCAAGCCCTAAGTATCGAGCCCTGATCCGCTCGCCGCCGGGGCACCCGCCCCGGTCCATTCACGAGACGGTGCGTACTCCCGCATGGCCCTCCTCGATTCAGCCTTCGCCTTCCTCTACCAGCTCGGGGACGCCTTCGCGTTCCTGGTGCTCGCTGCCTGCGGCCTGGCGGTTGTGTTCGGCATGATGGGCGTCATCAACCTCGCCCACGGCGAATTCATCATGTGCGGCGCGTACGTGACCGTGGCGACGACGCGCGCCGGGCTGCCGCTGCCGCTCGGGATCCTGGCAGGTAGCCTGGTCGCCGGCGCGATCGGCATGGTGCTGGAGCGCCTGGTGATCCGCCATCTCTACGGCCGGCCCCTCGACACGATCGTGGCAACCTGGGGCGTCAGCCTGGCGGCGACGCAAGGGACGCTGATCCTTCTCGGCTCCAGCATGCCGGGCGTCGGCACGCCGCTCGGGAGCTTCACGCTGGGCAGCTACTCTTACTCGACCTACCGGGTCGTGCTGATGCTCGCGGCGCTCGGCGTGCTCGCCGGGCTCTACCTCGCCTTCAACGCCACACGCTTCGGCACGCTGGCGCGGGCGACGATCCAGGTGCCGCACATGGCCGAGGCGCTCGGCGTCGACACCCGCAAGGTCTACGCGCTGACCTTCGGGATCGGAGCGGCGCTCGCCGGCCTCACCGGCGGGCTGTACGCCCCGACCATGACGATCGTCCCGACCATGGGGACCACGTTCATCATGGAGGCCTTCGTCACCGTGGTGGTGGGCGGAGCCGACATCTTCCTCGGCACCGCGCCGGCCGCCCTCGTGCTCGGCGCGGTGCGGGCGGTGCTGACCTCCTGGCAGGGCCAGCTCTTCGGGCAGATCGGTCTCCTCGTCGCGGTGATCCTGGTGATCCGGGTCCTGCCGCGGGGGATCTCCGGCCTGATCCTGCGTGAGCGGGCATGAGGGATTCCACGATGCGTCGTCTCCTGCGCCGGCTCGAAGGGCCCCAGACCCTCGGCCGCGGTCCCGCCTTCTGGGCCGCCTTCGCGATCGTGCTCGCCCTCGCGATCGCCTATCCGTCCTTCGCCGATGGCTACACGGTCGGCAACACCGCCTACTTCTTCTGTTGGGTCTTCATGGCGCTCGGCCTGTGCCTGATCTGGGGCTATGGCGGCGCGCTGAGCTTCGGCCAGACCGCGTTCTTCGGGCTTTCGGGCTACGCCTATGGTGTCTTGACCCTCAATGTCGGGGCGGCCTACGGCTTCACGATCGCCGCGGTGGTGCTGGCGGTGGCGCTTGCGGCCGGATTTGCTGCGCTGCTCGGCTACTTCCTGTTCTTCGGCCGGATCGGCGGCGTGTTCTTAGGCATCATCACCCTGTCGGTGACGCTCGCCTTGGAGCGCTTCATGGCGCAGACCGCCGGACCCGACTGGCGCATCGGCGCGGCCCGCCTCAACGGCTACAACGGCATGAGCGGCATGCCGCCCCTGACCGTGCCGTGGTTCGACGGCGACATCGTGCTGTTTCCCGACGTGGCGCTCTATTATGGGCTGCTCGGCCTCTTGGTGGTCACCTATCTCGGCTTGCGCATCCTGGTGAATGCCCGGTTCGGCAACGTCCTGGTGGCGATCCGCGAGAACCCCGAGCGGGCCGAGATGCTGGGCTACGACGTGCGCCGCTACCAGCTCGGCGCCTTCGTGATCGGCTCCGCGCTCGCGGGCCTGTCGGGCACGCTCTATACGGCCTGGGGCCAATACATCACGCCCTCCAGCATGGGGCTCACCGCGGCGGCGCTGCCCGTCATCTGGGTCGCGGTCGGCGGACGGAGCGACGTGACCGCCACCCTCGTCGGCACGCTCGCGGTGCTCGGCGGGTTCCAGGCACTGACGATCTACGGCAGCCAGTACGCGCTGGTGGTGATGGGCCTGCTCCTCGTCGTGGTGGTGCTCGCCGCTCCCGAGGGCCTGGTCGTCGCCCTGATGCGCGGGATCGCCCGCCTCACCCGAAAGGCAGCGGCGCGATGACCGCCATTCTCGAGACACGCGGCCTCGACAAGCATTTCGGCGGCCTGCACGTCACCAACGGCGTCGATTTCAGCGTGGGCGACGGCGAGGTCCATTGCCTGATCGGTCCGAACGGCGCCGGCAAGAGCACCTTCTTTCGCCTCTTGATCGGCGAATACACGCCGGAGGGTGGCCAGGTGCTCTACCGCGGCGAGGACATCACGGCCTTGAAGCCCTTCGAGCGGGTGCGCCGGGGCCTCAGCGTCAAGTTCCAGGTACCTGGCATCTTCCCCGGCCTGACGGTCGCTCACAACCTGGAGATCGCGCTCCAGCACCACCTCGAGGGCGCCTCGCTCTCTTCCGAGATCCGGCGACTGCTTGATTTCCTCAACCTCAAGGAGGCCGCGGGCGAGCGGGCCGGCACCCTCAGCCACGGCCAGAAGCAATGGCTGGAGATCGGCATGGCGATCAGCCTGAAACCCCGCCTGCTGCTCCTCGACGAGCCCACCGCCGGGATGTCGCCGGCCGAGACCTTCGCCACCGGCGAGATGGTGCAGGCGCTCAACCGCGACGGTGTCGCGATTCTGGCGATCGAGCACGACATGGCCTTCGTCCGGCAGATCGCCCAGCGGGTCACCGTGCTGCATGTCGGGCGCATCTTCGCGCAAGGGTCCACCGACGAGATCGTGGCGAACGAGGCGGTCGCGGCGATCTATCTTGGCGAGACCGAGGCGCCCAGGAGGAAGCAGGATGCCTGATGCGCTCCTCTCGACCACGACCTTGCGCGCCGGCTACGGCGGCAAGCCGGTGTTGCAGGGCGTCGACCTCGCCATCCGGGCCGGCGAGATCGTGGCGGTGATCGGCCGCAACGGCGTCGGCAAGTCGACCCTGATGCGCAGCCTGATCGGCCTTCTGCCGGCCGCCGCCGGCGGCATCGCCTTCAAGGGCCAGGCGGTCGAGCGGCTCGCCGCGCACAAGCGCGCCCGCCTCGGGATCGGCTATGTGCCGCAGGGGCGCGACGTCTTCCCGCGCATGAGCGTGGCCGACAACCTGACGGTCGGTGCCTCGCTGCTTCCCCCCGGCACGCCCTTCGACATCGAGGCTGCCTATGGCCCGTTTCCGATCCTGCGCGAGCGCCGGGCGCAGCGCGCCGGCACGCTTTCGGGCGGGCAGCAGCAGCAGCTCGCGATCGGCCGTGTCCTCGTCGGCAGCCCATCCCTGATCCTGCTCGACGAACCCTCCGAGGGCATTCAGCCCTCGGTGGTGCAGGAGATCGGGCGCACCCTCGTCGACCTCAATCGCCGCACCGGGGTGACGGTGGTGTTCGTGGAGCAGAACCTCGACCTGATCCGCGCCATGGCCCAGCGCAGCTACGTCATGGACAAGGGCCGGATCGTCGCGGAGCTGACGGCGCGGGACCTCGACGACCGCGACCTGGTGCGGCGCCACCTCGCCGTCTGAGTAAGCAAAAGGGAGAGACGACCATGCAGTGGCTCGACCAGTCGATCATGGCGAAGAAGGGCGTGGCCAAGGGCAAGCCCGGCGCCGAGCACACCATCACGGAGGCCGAGCAGGGCCGCTATCACTACGTCTACGGGCCATTCGTCGACCCGGTGCTGACCGTCGATCCGGGCGCCGTCGTCACGGTGGAGACCCATGACGCCTTCGAGGGCAAGATCCGCCACGAGACCGACAGCCCGACCAAGATCCTGAATTTTCCCTACCTCAACCCGCAGAACGGCCCGATCTGGGTCAACGGCGCCGAGAAGGGCGATTGCCTGGCGGTCGCGATCAAGTCGATCCGCCCGCGCGGCCCACAGCCGTGCGGCACGACGCTGATCATGCCCGAGTTCGGCGGCCTGGTCGCAACCGGCGACACCGCGCTCCTCAACCCGTCGCTGCCGGAGCGGGTGCGCAAGCTCGAGGTCACGGTGGAAGGCGGCGTGCGCTGGAACGACCGCATCACGCTGCCCTACCAGCCGTTCATCGGCACGATCGGCACCTCGCCGGAGATCGAGGCGATCTCCTCGCTCCAGCCCGACTATTACGGCGGCAACATGGACCTGCCCGATGTCGGCGTCGGCGCGGTGATCTACCTGCCAGTCAATACCAAGGGCGCGCTTCTCTACCTCGGCGACTGCCACGCGGCGCAAGGGGACGGCGAACTCTGCGGTGTCGCGGTCGAGCACCCGACCCACACGACGGTGCAGATTGACCTGATCAAGGGTTGGACCATCCGCTGGCCGCGCCTCGAGACGGCGGACTTCTTCATGACCATCGGCTCGTCGCGGCCGATGGAGGATGCCGCCCGCATCGCCTACCGCGAACTGGTACGCTGGCTCGCCGCCGATTTCGGCTTTGAGGAAATCGACGCCTACATGCTGCTCACCCAATGCGGTCGGGTGCGGCTCGGCAACATGGTCGATCCGAAATACACGCTGGGCGCTTCGATCGCGAAGTCGATCGCATTGGCTTGAAATCTAAGGAGCGCGTCATGGATCTCGGCCTCAAGGGGCTCCGCGCCTTCGTCACCGGCGGCACCAAGGGGATCGGCGGTGCCATCGCCGATCTCCTGGCGGAGGAGGGAACCGCCGTCGCGCTCTGCGCCCGCAACCCGGAGGAGGTCGCCGCCAAGGTCGCGGCGCTCCGCGCCAAGGGCGTCGCCGCGACCGGCCGCGCCGTCGACGTCGCCGATTCCGGGGCTCTCAAGACTTGGATCGCAGAGGCTGCGGACGAACTCGGCGGGCTCGACATCCTGGTGCCGAACGTCAGCGCACTCGCGGTCGGTGCCGACGAGGCGGCTTGGCGCGCAGGCTTCTCGGTCGACCTCATGGGCACGGTCGCGGCGGTCGAGGCCGCCATGCCCTTCCTCGAACGCTCGACGGCGGCGTCGATCGTCGTCATCTCGAGCGTGTCGGGCCGTGAGATCGACTTCGCGGCCGGGCCGTACGGGGCCTTCAAGGCGGCTCTGATCCACTACGCGCAGGGGCTCGCTTTCCAACTCGCCGGCAAGGCCATCCGCGCCAACACGGTGTCGCCGGGCAACACCTATTTCGAGGGCGGAGTGTGGCACCGGATCGAGGAGGGCAACCCGACCCTGTTCGCCGAGGCTCTGCGCCTCAATCCAACCGGCCGGATGGCCCACCCGGATGAGATCGCTCGTGCCGCCGTCTTTCTCGCGAGTCCGGCTGCGAGCTTCGTCACCGGCACCAACCTCGTCGTCGACGGTGCGCTGACCCGGGGTGTGCAGTTCTGAGCGCTCCGCCTGTTACCGAGAGGCAGGACTCCGTTCACAGCCCTTGCGCGTCCGAGTGCAGAGCGAAATCCGAGCTGGCTCTGCACCGCCTCAAAACCGGGGCATCGGGTTGCATCGGTTGCGAATGTTTCGCACAAATTCGTAGTCTACGGTAGAGATGGGATCCTATCGGCGCCGATCAGGACCCCACTCGGAACCCAATGTCGAAATCAGCATCGGTGCGTCGGCTCGACTTCGCCGATGAGGACCCATATCGGCGCCGGAACACCGTCGACTTGATCGATCGTCGCAGGACCCTCGTGGCCGCCGGCCGGCCGAATCGGGACGTCATGGTGGACAAGCCGCTTGGGCGAGATCCCGGCGTATCCTCTTGAGGACGGCACGATCCTCGTCGACTCCGGCGCGCCGCCGCGCGCTACCGGGCGGCAGAAGGCGGGGCCGGCATCGATCGCCTTTCGCTTCCCCGCGTCGAGCGCGTTTGCAGATAGGCAATGAGATCCGCCCGGTCGAGCGGGTCGGAGAGGCCGCGAAAGCGCATGCTCGTGCCGGCCACCATCGCCGCAGGGGCGGTGAGCCATGTGTCCAGCCGCTCCGGGGACCAGACGCCGCCCAGGGACCGCAAGGCCGCGGTGTAGCCGAACCGCCGGCTGGTTTCGCCTGGTGGTTGACCCACCACGCCGTAGAGGTTCGGGCCGTTGCGGTCGCCGGCGCCCGGGCCGGCCATGTGGCAGGCGGCGCACGTCCCGAACAGCCGGCCACCCCGCGCCGGATCCGCGACCTGCATGAAATCGGAAAAACTCGGCGAGCGCCCCAGCGACCGCCGGCGTTCCCCGCCATCATCCGAGCAGCCCGCGACCAGGAGCGCGAGGGCGGCGGCCAAGAGGTGCATCGCGATCCGGGCCCAAACATGGTGGGCAAACCGGGGCTCTGGTCCGGCAGAAGCCCGGAGGACGGACACGCGCGCTGCGCGAAACATGTCCGGCAACCGTCGAGATCGCGCCGGGCGGTTGCGCCAACAGCGTCTCCAGTACGCCAAGGCCGGTGGAAGCCCTTCGAATACCGGGCGGCCCCAAGCGAGATCCGGATCGCCCCGAGCGCTGGATCGACCACGAAGGTGTTGCTGGAGACGACCGGCAGCCAAGGCGTACTCGAGCCCCGAACACGCCGCATGCCCCAGGATCGGGCAGGGGCCGCCGGAAATGATGCCCCTAGGGTTGTGCTTGAGCGTCGAACCCCTGGAGAACCTCGCTGCCGCGGCCGCTCCGACATCGGCAGGTTCGGGTCCATGGGCGATCAACGAGGACACGACGGTTTGCATGCGATCAGGACGAAGCCGTTGCGGCGATGTTGGACAACGCCGTTGAGTCGGGATCCCGGCCGGAAACCGTCCTCCCGCTCGGCAGCGTATCACGCCTCCGACGTCACGCCCCGGCCAGGTGGCGGCCGGCGAGCCAGCCGAAGGTGAGGGCAGGTCCCAGCGTGATGCCGGGTCTCGGATACGTCCCGCCCATGACCGAGTTCATGTCGTTGCCGGCGGCGTAGAGGCCGGAGATCGGTTCGCCGTTGCGGTCGAGCACGCGGGCGTTCTCGTCGGTCACGATTCCGCCGGCGGTGCCGATGTCGCCGGGATAGACCCGCACGGCGTAAAACGGCGCCGTCTCGACCGTACCGAGGCAGGGATTACCGTCCTTGATCGTCGGGTCTCCGAGGTGGCGGTTGTAAGCGTCGCCGCCCTTGCCGAACGCCGCGTCCCGTCCCTCCCGTGCATCGCGATTGAACGCCGCGACGGTCTCGCCGAGGACGCCGCCGTCGAGGCCGAGCTGGCGTGCGAGATCGTCGAGGGTGCGGCCCTCGACCAAGTAGCCGGCTTTCACGAGCTTTCGGAACGGGCGCCCGCCGGGCAGCGCGAGACCAAGTCCCCAGCGTCGGAGAAAATCCGCGTCGCAGATCAGGAAGGCCGGGATGCTCGGCACGCTCCGGTGACTCTCGTGCATGGCGAGGCCGAACTCGTGGTACGAGGTCGACTCGTTGACGAAGCGCCGGGCGCGCTGTTGACTGCGATCAGGCCCGGTTTCGCCCGCTCCCAGACGAGGTGGGGGTAGCGCAGGACCGTGCCGTCGGGCTTCTTGAGGAGCGAGATTGGCGCGTGGAAGACGTTCGCGGCGTTCTCGCCCCGCACGACAGCGCCGGCCGCCTCGCCGAGCCGCAGGCCGTCGCCGGTATTGTCAGCCGGCGCCATCGACCACGGACCGACCGGATGCGGCAGCAGAGCGGCGCGGCGCTCCGGATCGTGCGGGAAGCCGCCGGTGGCGAGCACGACACCGCGCCGTGCGCGGATCGCGACCTCGCGTCCCTCATGTGCGACCACGAGGCCGACGACCCGTCCGCCCTCGACGAGGAGGCGCCGGGCGGGACTTTCGAGCCAGACCGGGATCTCACGGTCGAGGACGCTCTGGTAGAGCCGAGCCGCTAGCGCGTTACCGAGGACGAGGCGGGTGCCGCGATGATGGCGCAGGCGGTCGGTGGCGTAGCGCGCGACGAGTCTCACCCCGTGCCTCCACGAGGCGAGAGAGCGCGTCACGCCGAGGAGGTGGTAGACGTCGGTCATCGTCACCATCATGCCGCCGAGCACCGTGAACTCGGGCAGCGGGTCGCGCAGGGTCCCGAAATGCCGGCCCAGGCGCCGGCCGTCGAAGGCCACCGGGTCCATTGCGCGTCCGCCGAGCGAGGCGCCCTCGGCGTCGGGGTAGTAGTCCGGCGAGTAGGCCCGCGCCGCGAGCCGCAGTTCGGCGTTCCGCTCGAGATAGTCGAGCATCCTCGGCCCGGCCTCGAGATAGGCGAGCTTCATCGCGTCGCTCGACCAGTTGCCGACGATGCGGTCGAGGTAGAGTTTCGCCCGCTCCACACTGTCGGGATGGCCGGCCGCCATGCCGCAATCGGTATTCGGGATCCAGACCGCCCCGCCCGAGACGGCGGTCGACCCGCCGACCTTGCCGGACTTCTCGACGATGATTGCCGCAAGCCCCTCGATCGAGGCAGTGAGCGCGGCGCTCATGCCGCCGGCACCGGCGCCGACGCAGATCATGTCCGTCTCAAGATCGAAGGTCGCCGGGAGGGCGTCGGCTGCCGGCCCGCTCACAGCGCGTCGCCCCGGCGCGAGTAGTTGGTGACGCTCCAGCCGCCATCGACCGCCAGCACGTGGCCGCTGATATAGGCGGCGTCCTCCGAGCACAGGAAGTGGATCGCGTTCGCGACGTCCTCCGGCCGGCCGAGGCGCGGGAAGGGGATCGGGTCGATGTTGAGGGCCTGGAAGCGCGCATCCGTGTCGATGCGCTCGCGCGTGAGCGCGGTCTCGATCACCCCGGGTGCGACGGCGTTCACACGGATTCCCTTCGGGCCGTAATCGGCCGCCATCTGGTGGGTCAGCCCGACGACCGCGGCCTTGGTGGCGGCGGAGGGCGCGACCCGCGGATGGCCGAACAGCCCGAACACCGAGGCGAGGTTGACGATCACCCCCCGGCCCGGCGTCAGGTGCGGCAGAGCCTCGCGCGAGAAGCGGAACAGCGCGCGCAGATTGATCTCGACGTAGCGGTCCCACTCCGCGTCGCTCGTCTGGTCCGCCGCCTTGGCGTTGCCGATGCCGGCATTGTTCACGAGCCAGTCGAGACGGCCGAAGTGCCGAAGCGCTGCCGCGATGGCGGCGCCCGGCGCGTCGGCGGCGGTGACATCCTCGACGAGGAGCGCGACGGCCTCGGCGTCGCCCGCCAGGCGGCGGGTCTCCTTTAGAGCGCCTAACCGAACCTCTGGATTTGGCGGAGGGTGATGAAGCTGGCCTGGAGGAACGTGAAGGCCTTGCAGATGTCGGCGCGGCGTTCGTAGCGGACGGGCAAACGGCGGGCGCGGTTGAACCAGGCAAGGCTGCGCTCGACCACCCAGCGATGCCGCCCCGGCCTGTCGCTCCTCTCGACGCCGCGCCGGGCAATCCGCGGCGTGATCCCGCGCGCCCGGCACTCCTGCCGCCGCACTCTGCAGCGGGCTGTCGTGGCCGTGGGCGCCGGTCAGAACGAGGCCGAGCGGCGTGCCGAGCGCGTCGGTGACGAGGTGGCGCTTGGTCCCCGCCTTACCGCGATCCATCGGGTTCGGGCCGGTGGCAGACCCCCTTTTTCACCGGCACGCTCGCGCTGTCGACGCCCGCCCGGCTCCCGTCGATCTCGCCCGCCGCGTGCAGGCATTCGAGCAGCACCCGATGCAGGCGCCGCCACACACCGGCCGCCTGCCAGTCGCGCAGCCGGCGCCAGCAGCTCATGCCGCAGCCGCTCTTCATCTCGGCCGGCAGCATCTCCCGGGGGATGCCCGAGCGCGGCACAAACCGGATGCCGATCAGGGCAGCCCGATCGTCCACCCGGGGACGCCCGCCCTTCGGGCGGGGCGGCAGGGCGAGCGGGACGAAGGTCGGTGGGGCAGCCGAGGCCTGCTGCTCGGCCAGCAAGGCGCGCCGCCATCGGAACAGCAGGTTGGCCGGGTCGCACACCTCGATCACGCTCGGACTGGCGCACCCAGTTCCGCAGCGTCTCGCCCGAGCAGCCGATCTTCGCGGCAATCGACTGGATCGCCGACCACTGCGAGCCATGCTCGCCTTCCTGATCGCGCACCATCCGCACCGCGCGCTCGCGCATCTCGGGGGAAAACGGGGCTGTTCGCTTCGTCAGGGCTCCATCCTCTCAGAAGTTGGAGCCTCCGAAAAACCCGGAGCGGTTCAAACCGCTCTCCAGCTTGGCGGCAGGACGCGCCTGCCAGGACGGCAGACACGACGCGCTCACGCAGATCGACGGACAAGGGTGACGTCATCGCTGGCTCCTCCAGCCAACCAACGCCCTACCCAACTTGGCCGTTGCCGCCCGATCGCACAGCGCTCGAGTAGCCCTGTCAAACCCCCGTGAGCGGGATGATCTTGGAGCCATCTGAGAACCGTTCGAAGCGAAAAGCATGGGGATCGACAACAGGCTCGGAGCCCGTGACCAGATCCGCCGTCAGGCGCCCGGCGCCCGGACCGAGTCCGAAGCCATGGCCCGAGAAGCCGGTGGCGACGACGAGCCCGGGGCAACTGCTGACGGGCGAGATCACCGGGACCGCATCCGGCGTGACGTCGATCAGGCCCGCCCAGCGCTGGGCGACGCGCGCGTTCTGGAAGGCCGGAAAGGCCTTCGACAGCTTTGCCAACGCGCGGTCGGTCATGCCCTGGTCCGGCTCGGGATCGAGGATGCGTGTTTGCTCGAACGGCGTCGGCTGCCCCGGGCGGCCGCGGCGCGCCTCGCGCCACTCCTGGACGAACCGCTTGCCGATCCGCGGTCGCATGCTGGACCATTCCATCCGCAGGGCCGGCAGGAATTTCGCCGCGAAGCGGAAGCTGTCCGGCGTTAGGTCATAGATGTTGGCGGCCAGGGTAGAGACGGTATAGCCCCCGTCCAGGCGCTTGCGCACCGAGAAGTCGGGCCCGCGCACCGTGACGTCGGGGCCGCCGGACACGGGTTCGGTCCGGAGCACGGAGTTCAGGATCTTGAGCTGGGGAAGCGTTACGCCGATCCCGCGCAGGAGCAGGCGAGACCATGCCCCGCCCGCGACCACGACCGCGCTCGCCGCGATCGGCCCGCGCTCGGTCACGACACCGCTGACACGCCCTGCTTGCGTCTCGATCGCACGGACCGCGCAGTTCGTCAGGATCGTCGCTCCGAGGGCCTGTGCCGCGCGGGCGATGGCCGGGGCCGCTTTCTGCGGCTCGGCCCGCCCATCCGTCGGTGAGTAGAGAGCCTCGTCGAAAGCGAGGTTCATGCCCGGCACGAGGTCCGCCACGCGATCATTGCCGATCGTCGCGACGCGATGCTGCGTGTTCTCGATATATTTGAGCCACTCCATGTTGGCGTCGCGAAATTCCGGCGAGTGAAACGGCACGACGATTCCGCACTGCCGATAGCCGACATCGTGGCCGATGCGCTCGGAAAGCCCCTCCCAGATGCGGATCGACGTCGCCATCAGGTCGATTTCTCGCGGATCGCGGCGCGACAGGCGCACCCAGCCCCAGTTGCGGCTCGATTGCTCGCCGGCGACGATGCCCTTCTCGCAGACGACGACCGACAATCCGCGCTCGGCGAGTTCCAACGCCGTGGAGACGCCGACGATGCCCGCGCCGACGATCACGACATCCGCACGTTTGGGCTGGCGGGGGCTGGATTGTACGGCGTCGACGACGGGGCCGGGCATTGGCGACGTTCCATGGTGACTGGCGGCAACGGTCGTACTATGCCGCAGACTGACCGGCCAGATTTTGCACCCACAGACGCATTTTTAACGTGACGCGCCAGCAAGACCATCGTCCCGCTGTGACCGCACCGCCTGATCGGCAGATTGGGTTCATCCTACTGCCGGGCTTTGCTCTCATGTCGTTCGCTTCGGCGAGCGAGCCTTTTCGTGCCGCCAACCGGCTGGCGGGCCACACGCTTTATCGCATGCGCTTCTTCGGCGAGGATCCGTCCGGCCGCGTGGCGGCGTCGTCCGGCGTGGAGGTTCCGGTGGAGCCGCTGCCGCGCGATCACGACGGGCTCTATGCCGTTTTCGTCTGTGCCGGAGGTGAGCCGAAGACGTGGAACCGGCCGGCGGTCCAGGCCACGCTCAGGCGTTTGGCGCGACGCGGAACCAGGATCGGCGGCATATCGGGCGGTCCTTACGTCATGGCCGCCGCCGGGCTGCTGACCGATCGTGATTTCACGATCCACTGGGAACATGCCGGCGCCCTGAGGGAAGCGTTTCCTGACCTTGTCCCCAAATCGGCGCGCTTCGTCATCGCGGGAGATCGCATGACATGCGGTGGCGGGGTCGCCCCGATCGACATGATGCTCGCCGTCATCACCGAGCATAGGGGCCGGGAATTCGCGCTTCTGGTCTCGGACTGGTTCCTGCATACGGCTGCGGTGGCGCCCGAGGATCCGCAACGCGCCTCACCGGCCGAGCGGTACGGTATTCATCACCCGATTCTTCTCGCTATCCTGCAGACCATGGAGAGAACTCTGGACGCTCCCATGGATCGCAGAGAGATGGCAGCGCTTGGCGGCCTGAGCGAACGTCATCTCGATCGCCTGTTCCGCGACAAGATGGGCATCAGCTTCTCCGAGCACTACAGAAATTTGCGTCTCGATCACGCCCAGCGGCTTCTGCGCCAAAGCACGATGAGCATGGGACGCATTGCGATGGCATCCGGTTTCTCCGGTGCCGGGCAGTTCTCGCGAAGCTATCGCGCGCGATTCGGTCATACTCCATCCAACGAGCGCAAGATGCCTGACACTCAGTAAGCGTGCGTCAGTCGGATGCGTGAAATGTATGATGAAGTGATGAGAATGACGCTGCTTCGCTTGGCTGATAACTCCGAAGCAACCCTGCCGATGCCGTCCGATTCGCACTCAACCGCACGGGATTTCGTGCAGCGGCAGATCGAGAAGCGGTTCGGCAAGGCCTACGCGACGTCGACGGATGCGCCGAGAGGAGCGACCCTGGGCGGCCGCTGGACGCCCGATGATCGCGCTCGACCGCGCAGTCAGTAAGCGCTCGGTGACGGAG
>NZ_JTHF01000098.1 GCF_001043895.1 Methylobacterium indicum | reverse complement strand
CGGCGGCACGATGTTCGAGGAACTCGGCTTCCACTATGTCGGGCCGATCGACGGCCACAACCTCGAGCACCTGCTGCCGGTGCTCAAGAACGTGCGCGACGCCCCCGACGGCCCGGTGCTGATCCACGTCGTGACCCAGAAGGGCAAGGGCTACGCTCCCGCCGAGGCCGCGGCCGACCGCGGCCACGCGGTGGTGAAGTTCGACGTGGTGTCGGGCAAGCAGACCAAGGCCAAGCCCAACGCCCCGGCCTATACGCGGGTGTTCGGCGAGAGCCTGATCAAGGCGGCGGATGCCGACGACAAGGTGGTGGCGATCACCGCGGCGATGCCCTCGGGCACCGGCGTCGACCTCTTCTCGAAGGCGCATCCCGACCGGACCTTCGACGTCGGCATCGCCGAGCAGCACGCGGTGACCTTCGCGGCGGGCCTGGCGACGGAGGGGTTCAAGCCGTTCTGCGCGATCTACTCGACCTTCCTGCAGCGCGGCTACGACCAGCTGGTACACGACGTGGCGTTGCAGAACCTGCCCGTGCGGTTCGCGCTCGACCGGGCCGGTCTGGTCGGCGCCGATGGCGCGACCCATGCCGGCGCCTTCGACCTGGCGTATCTCTGCTGCCTGCCGAACATGACCGTGATGGCGGCGGCCGACGAGGCCGAGCTGGTGCACATGGTGGCGACGGCCCACGCGCATGATACGGGGCCGATCGCGTTCCGCTATCCGCGCGGCGAGGGCGTCGGCGTGGAGATGCCGGAGCGGGGCGAGGTTCTGGCGATCGGCCGTGGCCGGGTGATCCAGCGTCCGGAGGGGGCGCGGGTGGCGCTGCTCAGCCTCGGCACGCGTCTGGCGGAAGCGCTGAAGGCGGCGGAGCGTCTGGAGGCGGCGGGCATCGGCGTGACGGTGGCGGATGCGCGGTTTGCCAAGCCGCTCGACGAGGCGTTGATCCTGGATCTCGCGGGAAGCCACGAGGTTCTGGTGACGCTGGAAGAGGGATCGGTCGGCGGCTTCGGCGCGATGGTGCTGCACCTGTTGTCGTCGCGCGGGGCGCTGGACGACGGCCGGGTGCGGGTGCGCACGCTGACCTTGCCGGACAGCTACCAGGACCACGACACGCCGGACCGGATGTACGCCGAGGCCGGCCTCGACGCGCCGTCGATCGTCAAGGTCGTCGAGGAGATCCTCCCGGCCCGCGAGGCCAAGGCTGCGACCGCCAGCAACGTCGTCAGCGTCGCGCGCCGCCAGCGCTGACCGCGAGTTCGGGCCGCGTCCGGCGGACGCGGCCCGGTCGCCGTTACTTGATGACCGCGCAGGCGATGCGGGCGCCCGCATTGCCGATCGGCTGCGTGATGTGGTCGTCCTCGTTGGCGTGGATGATCAGCGCCGAGCCGTCATTGTCCTTCAGGCCGCCCTCGCCGGTGAGCGGCGTGTCGCTCGACACCTCGGCATTCACCGAGCCGTCGGTGGCGGCAAAGACGTTCGGCAGGTCGCCCTCGTCCGGCCCTTCCGGGTGCAGCAGGCCGTGCTTGGCGTTGTCGTGATTGACGTGCGCCTTGGACTCCTGGAACTTGTCGGTGTCGGCACAGCTGCCCACGGCGTGGAAATGGATGCCGTGCCAGCCGGGCGGCAGGCCGCCGGGCTGGATCGTCACCCGCATCACCAGGGTGTTGGCGCCGTCGCGGATCGCGATCTTGCCGATCGTGTCGCCCTTGTTGTTGACGATCGGCGCGTCGTAGGTCGTCGGCGCCGCCGGCGCCTCCTGGGCGGGCTTGTCCTGCGCCAGGGCGGGAGCCGCGAGGCCGAAGGCCATGGCGCTCGCGAGCACGATATGTCTCATGGAATGAACTCTCCTCGTGTGCCGCCCCATAGCTAGGGCGCGCGGCGCCCGCGGGGACGACCTGCCTGCAAGACGACCTGCCTGCAAGACGACGGGCCGGTCGTAGACGATCGAGAACGGAACGGTGATGACGACGGGCGAGCGGCAGCGGGCCGACCGCCTCCTGGTGGAGGCGGGCCATTTCGAGAGCCGGTCGCGGGCGCAGGCCGCGATCGAGGCCGGGCTGGTACGGGCCGACGGAATCGTGGTGCGCCGCGCCTCCGACCTGATCGCCCGGGGTGCCGCCATCGTCGCCGAGGCGCCGCACCCCTACGTCTCCCGCGGCGGGCTCAAGCTCGCCGCCGCCCTCGACGCCTTCGGGATCGACCCCGCCGGCCGGGCCTGCCTCGATATCGGCGCCTCGACCGGCGGCTTCACCGACGTGCTGCTGCGCCGGGGCGCACGCTTCGTCCACGCCGTCGATGTCGGCCGCTTCCAGCTCCATCCGAGCCTCGCGGCCGATCTCCGGGTCGCGGCGCTCGAGGCGACGGACGCCCGCGCCCTCACCCCCTTTCCCGAGCCGCCCTCCCTCCTGGTGATCGACGTGAGCTTCATCTCCCTGCGGCTGGTCCTGCCACCCGTTGTCCCGCTCCTGGCGCCCGGTGCCGCCCTGGCGGCGCTGATCAAGCCGCAATTCGAGGCCGGGCGCGAGCATGTCGGCCGCGGCGGCCTGGTGCGGGACGAGGCGGTGCAGGACGCGGTCTGTGCGCGGATCCGGGATCTCGTCGCGTCGCTCGGCTTCACGGTCCGCGGCCTGATTCCGTCGCCGGTCGAGGGCGGCGACGGCAACCGCGAATTCCTGATCGGTGCCGTGCGGGAGACCGGGCGATGAGCGAGGCGACCATGACGACGACCTGCGAGATCGCGCGCCTGGGCCTGCGCGGCGACGGGGTGACGCCGGAGGGCGTGGTGGTGCCCGGCGCCCTGCCGGGCGAGACCGTGCGGGTGGCGCCGGAGGAGGGCACCCGCCCACCCCGTGCCCGGCTCGACGCGGTGCTGGCTCCGTCCCCCGACCGGATCGCACCGTTCTGCCCGTATTTCGGCACCTGCGGCGGCTGCGCCATCCAGCACCTCGCGCCCGCCCCCTACGCGGCGTGGAAGCGCGACCTCGTCGTCGGCGCGCTCGCGCGGGTGGGGATCGAGGCCCCGGTCGGCCCGCTCCTCGACGCCCACGGCACCGGGCGCCGGCGCATCACCCTGCACGTGCGCGCCTCGGACGGAGGGCCGCAGGCCGGCTTCATGGCGGCGCGCAGCCACGCGCTCGTCCCGATCGACCATTGCCCGATCACGGAGGCCGCCCTGCACCGCGCGCCCGAGATCGCCCGGCGGGTCAGCCGTCCCCTCGGCGGCGGAGGGGGCAAGCCCCTCGACGTCCAGGTGACCGCGACCGCGGGCGGCCTCGACGTCGACATCCGCGGCCACGGCCCCGCCTCGGACCGGGCGCGCCAGGCCCTGGTGCTCATCGCCGGCGAGCTCGACCTCGCCCGCCTCTCCCTCCACGGCGAGGTGCTGATCGTGCGCCGCCCGCCCGAGATCCCGGCCGGCCGCTCGCGGCTGGTGCCGCCCTCCGGCGGCTTCCTGCAGGCGACGCAGGAGGGCGAGGCGACGCTCGCCCGCCTCGTCGTCGAGGGAGTCGGCAAGGCGAAACGCGTGGTCGACCTCTTCTCGGGCGCCGGCGCCTTCTCGCTGGCGCTGGCGGAAGCCCATACCGTCCACGCCGTCGAGGGCGAGGACGGGGCACTCAAGGCGCTCGACCGCGCCTTCCGGGAGACCGGAGGCCTGCGCACCGTGACGACCGAGCGCCGCGACCTCTTCCGCCGGCCGCTGCTGGCGCCGGAGCTCGACCGCTACGACGCCGTGGTGTTCGACCCGCCGCGCGCCGGCGCCGAGGCGCAGAGCGCCCGCATCGCCGAATCGAAGGTGCCGGTGGTGGTCGGCGTCTCCTGCGACGCCGGCAGCTTCGCCCGCGACGCGGCGCTCCTGGTGCACGGCGGCTACCGGCTCGAGACCGTGACCCCGGTCGACCAGTTCCGCCACTCGCCGCATGTCGAGATCGTCGGCGTGTTCAAGCGGCCGGGCAAGAAGCGCTGAGCCCGCGACGCGTCGGAACGGCCGCCGGACCGCACGGGCGGCCCGGCGGAGATCGGTTCATCCGAAATCCGATCGATCGCCTTGCGATGCGGATTTCGGCTTCGCTCGAGCGTGTGGAGCCTGCGGCTCCACCGCGCGGGCCGGTGATACCGCGTCGGGAAGATCCCTTCCGGAAACGGCATCACCCGTCCTTCGGCTCCGCCCGCGCCTCCAGTTCCGCGATCAGGCCCTGGAACGCGGGCGGCACCGGCTCCTGTGACGGCTCGACGTACATCGTCCGCAGCAGCCGGCCGATCTCGCCGAGCGACACGCTGCCCTTGACGATCACACGCTCGGTGTCGCGGCCCAGCCTCTCCTTCTCGGCCGGGGTGATGTCCTTGGCGGTGAGCACCACCACCGGCACGTCGCCGCCATCGGGCCGGGCGCGCAGCTTCGTCAGGAAATCGAAGCCGTCCATCACCGGCATCATCAGGTCGAGGAGGATCAGCGAGGGCCGGCCCTCGTCGAGGCGGGCGAGGCCGGCGGCGCCGTTCTCGGCCTCGCGCACGGTCCAGCCGTCCCGCGACAGGCTGCGGCGCAGGCGGTCGCGGGCATCGGCATCGTCGTCGACGAGCAGCACCGTGCCGGGGGCGTCGGCCGGGCGGTAGCGCTCCATCAAGCCCTTGAGGTGATCCCAGTCGATCGGCTTGACGAGGTAGTCGGTGGCCCCGAGCGCCCGGCCGAGGCCCTGCTCGTTGACCACCGAGGTCATGATCACCGGGGTGGCGGCGAGGTCCGGGTCGTTGCGGATGGCGTGGAGCACCGACCAGCCGTCCATCCGGGGCATCTCGATGTCGAGGAGGATCGCCCGGGGCTTGAGCGCCCGGGCGAGCGCCAGGCCGGCCCGGCCGTCGCTGGCGGTGCGCACCCGGAACCCCTCGCGCTCGAGGAAGCGGGAGAGCAGCTCCCGGGCCGCGGGGTCGTCGTCGACGAGGAGCACCACGTCGTGGCGCTGGGCCTCGGCCTTGGCCTCGGCGAGCGCCCGCACCTCCTCGGGGCCGGGCTCCTCGTCCTGCGGCGAGAGCAGGGCCGGCAGCCGGATGGTGAAGGTCGCGCCCTCGCCGTAGGTCGAGGTCACGGTGATGTCGCCGCCCATGCGCCGGCAGAAGGCGCGGGTGATGGCGAGCCCGAGCCCGGTGCCGCCGAACTGCCGGGTGGTCGATTCGTCGGCCTGGGCGAAGCGCTCGAACAGGCGCCCGCACTGCTCCGGCGTGAGGCCGATGCCGGTATCGGTCACCGAAAAGGTCAGCCAGTCGGCCCCCTCTTCGCTCTCGCGCCGGGCCGAGAGGGTGATGGTGCCGTCCTCGGTGAACTTCGCGGCGTTGCCCAGGAGGTTGACGAGGCCCTGGCGCAGCTTGCCCTGGTCCTGGTGCATGGCGCCGATGTCGTCGGGCAGGTCGAGCACCAGGCGGTTGCGCTTCTTTCCGATCAGGGATGCGGTCGCCGCCACCACGTCGTCGACCATGTCGCGGACGGCAAAATCCTCCGCCGCCACGGTCATGCGGCCGGCCTCGATCTTCGAGATGTCGAGGACGTCGTTGATGAGGCCGAGCAGGTGGCGGGCCGAGGATTCGATCTTGCGCAGGTCCGGCAGCAATTCGGCCTGGCCGAGATCCTCCAGCTCCTCGGCGAGCATCTCGGAATAGCCGATCACCGCCGAGAGCGGCGTGCGCAGCTCGTGGCTCATGTTGGCGATGAACTGGCTCTTGGCGCGGTTGGCGGCTTCCGCGGCGTGGCGCGCCCGGTCGATCTCGGCCTCGGCCTCCTTGCGGTCGGTGATGTCGACATGCATGCCGACCCATTCGCGCAACGACCCGTCCTCGGCGAGGACGGGGGCGGCCCGTACCTCCATGTGGCGCCAGGCGCCGTCGCGCCGGCGCATCCGGTACTCGATCTCGAAGGGCGTGCGCGCCTCGACGGCGCGGGCCCAGGCATCGGCGGCCCGGGCGCGATCGTCGGGATGCACCGCCTCGACCCAGCCCCAGCCCTGGCATTCCTCGTCGCTCTGGCCGGTATAGGCGGTCCAGCGCCATTGCCCGATCGAGAGCTCGCCATTGGCATCCGCCGACCAGATGATCGCCGCCGCGCTGTCGACGAGGGCGCGGAAGCGCTCCTGGGCGTGCCGCAGGCGTTCCTCGGCGGCGCGCCTCCGGGTGATGTCGGTGTTGGTGCCGTACCAGCGCACGATGCGGCCCGCGGCATCGCGAAAAGGCTGGGCCCGGGACAGGAACCAGCGGAAGACCCCGTCGGCGCCCTTCAGCGGAAAGGTGTCCTCCCAGGACTCGCCGCTGGCGAAGGCGCGGCGGAAGCGCGCCTCGACCCGCTCGAGGTGGTCGGGGTGGTGGACGGTGCGCCAGCCCCAGCCCCGCATCGTCTCGAGGGTGGTGCCGGTGTAGTCGTACCAGCGCTGATTGTACCAGATGATGGAGCCGTCCGCCTCGGCGATCCAGGCGAGCTGGGGCAGCGACTCGGCGAGGTTGCGGTAATCGTCCGGCCGCAGGGCGCTCTCGCTCATCGGGCGCGGCCCCGGACGGGGTGCGAGGGCAGGCGGTCGGACATCCGGGGGCTCCGTGGCGAGGCCCTAACGTCGGGGCCCGGCGACGGAACTAAGCGGGCGTGAGCCGGCTTCCAGTGCGCCCCGATGCCGTAACGTCGCGGATCAGCCGAACTGCTCGCGCAGGATGCGCTCGTCCATGCCCTGGCCGGGATCGTGCAGCATCACGAGGTCGGTCGAGCGGTCGAGCTGGGTCTCGACCCGGGCGACGCGGCGGAACTCGGTATGGTCGGCCACCGCCGCGACGGGGCGGTATTCCGGGTCCTTCACCTCGATGCGGATGCGGGCATGGTTGGGCAGGAGCACGCTGCCCTGGCGCCGGGGCCGGAAGGGCGAGATCGGGGTGAGCGCGATCAGCTGCGAGGAGATCGGCAGGATCGGCCCGCCGACCGAGAGGTTGTAGGCGGTGGAGCCCACGGGGGTGGCCGCCAGCACCCCGTCGGCGATCAGTTCCGGCAGGCGGACCTGGCCGTCGATCGAGATCTTCAGCTTGGCGGTCTGGTGGGTCTGGCGCAGCATGTAGACCTCGTTGACCGCCCGCGCCGTGTGGGTGAGGCCGAGCACGTCGGTCACCACCATCAGAAGCGGATGGACGATGCTGCGCTGGGCCACCTCCAGCCGCTCGATCAGGTCGTCGAGGTGGAACTCGTTCATCAGGAAGCCGACGGTGCCGCGGTTCATGCCGTAGATCGGCTTGCCGGTGCCCATGAAGCGGTGCAGCGCCTGGAGCATCAGGCCGTCGCCGCCCAACCCCACCACCACGTCCGCCTCCTCGGGCGGGACGTGGTCGTAGCGCTGCATCAGGAGCTCGGCCGCCTCGCGGGCGTCGGGCGTCGGGCTCGCGATGAAGGCGATCTGGTTGAAGCGCCGCGCCATGTGGGGTGTCCCGACCGCCGAAATCGCACAATCCCGCCGCGCCTCCCTCGACGCGAACGGCCGCCGGGCCGTCGCCGGCCGCGTCGGCGGAAGGCATAGCACGCGGGGGCGGCGTCCCGTCCAGCGGCCGGACGGACTCAGGCGAGATCCACCCCCCATTGCAGGGGCACGAACTCGTAGGCGCCGCCCGCCTTGGCGATGTGGCCGGCCGCCGGGAAGGGGGCGTGGTAGAAGGCCACCGGCATCCGCTCGTCGGCCATCAGCGCCAGCATCCGGTGGCGGGTGGCCCGCGCCTGATCGGCATCCATGTCGAACAAGGCCGACCAGTCGGGATGACGCACGAACAGGGCCGGGTGGTTGGTGATGTCGGAGACGATCAGGAGCCGCTTGCCGCCCGATTCGAGCCGGAACGAGGTATGGCCGGGCGTGTGACCGGGGGTGCCGAGCGCGGTGAGGCCCGGCAGCACCTCCTTGTCCCACGAATAGCGGTCGACCTTGAGGCCGCTCCCGAAGGTTTTCTGGACGGCGGCGAGGTTGGCCTTCAGGGCATCCGGCGGGTTGGCCATGCGCCCGTCATCTATCCAGAACCGCCACTCGGCCTCCGGCACCAGGACCTGCGCGTTCGGGAAGGTCGGGCTGCCGTCCTTGCGCTTGAGGCCGAGGATGTGGTCGGGGTGGAAGTGGCTGATCACCACCGCGTCGACCGTGCCCGGGTCGATCCCGGCGAGCGCCAGTCCCCGCAGCACGCCGCCGGTGCCGGGCGGGCCCTGATCGGCGAAGCCGGCATCGACCAGCACCCGCTTGCCCCCGAGGGTGAGGAGGAGCGGCGTGAAGGTGATCGGCAGGGTGTCGGTCGGCAGGAAGGCCCGGGCGAGGGCGCCCTGCACCTCGGGGAGAGGTGCGTTGCGCACGAACCCGGCATCGAGCGGGCGCTTCACCCCGCCCTCGTGCAGGGCCAGGACCGACGCCTCGCCGACACCGTACCGGTAGGCCCCCGGCAGGTCGGCAGCGGGGGCCGCGCCGCCGCCGGCGAGGCCGGGCGCGCTGGCGAGGATCGGGCCGGCGAGGATACCCCCGGCCATGAGGGTGCGACGGTTCATCGACATGGAGGCCTCCCGCTTGCGTCTTCTTCCCGCAGCTAGAGCGCGGGGCGTGGAAGGGGATGGGTCTCATGCGCTTTCCGATTGATCGCTTCGCGATGCGGAAAGCGGCTTCGCTCAGGCGCCGCGCTGGCTGGTGATACGGGATTCGGAAGTCATCTTCCGGATCTCGTATCACAAGGGATAAGTCGCCCCCGGGATCAATCGCGCGCGCGATTCAGCGGCGCGCCGCCCTCGTGTACCGTAGGGGCGAATCAACCAGGGACCCGCCATGCGCCACAGGTTCGCCGCGATCGGCACCACGCTCCTCACCGCGTTCCTCGTCGTGGCGGTCCCGGGGGGGCCGGCCCTCGCCGCCTCGCGGGCGCCGGTCGCCGCCGAGCACGGCATGGTCGTGACGGCGCAGCATCTCGCGACGCAAGTCGGCGTCGACGTCCTGAGGCAGGGAGGCAACGCCATCGATGCGGCGGTCGCGGTCGGCTACGCCCTGGCGGTGGTGTATCCGGCGGCGGGCAATCTCGGCGGCGGCGGCTTCATGACGATCCAGCGCGCCGACGGCAGCCGGACCTTCCTGGATTTCCGCGAGAAGGCGCCGCTCGCCGCGACCCGCGACATGTTCCTCGACACGAACGGCAACGTCATCAAGGGGGCGAGCACCAAGAGCTTCCTGGCGGTCGGCGTGCCCGGCACGGTGTCCGGCCTCGAGGAGGCGCGGGCGAAGTATGGTACGAAGCCCCGCGCCGACCTGATCGCCCCGGCGATCCGGCTCGCGGAAGAGGGCTTCGTCCTCGACCAGGGCGATGTCGACATGCTCGGCACCGCCACCGAGGATCTCGGCAAGGATCCGGCCTCGGCCAAGATCTTCCTCAACCAGGGGCAGCCCTACCGCGTCGGCGACCGGCTGGTGCAGCAGGATCTCGCCGGGACGCTGCGGGCGATCGGCGAGCAAGGCAAGGACGGGTTCTACAAGGGCGCAGTCGCCGCGGCGCTGACCGGGGCGAGCAAGGCGCAGGGCGGGCTCATCGTCCAGGCCGATCTCGACCGCTACGCCACCCGCGAATTGCCGCCGATCGAGTGCGACTATCGCGGCTACCGGGTGATCTCGGCCCCGCCGCCCAGCTCCGGCGGCGTGGTGATCTGCGAGATGCTGAACATCCTCGAAGGCTACGACCTCGCCAAGCTCGGCTGGGGCTCGGCGCAGGCCGTCCACTACGAGATCGAGGCGATGCGCCACGCCTATCTCGACCGCAACAGCTATCTCGGCGATCCCGATTTCGTGAAGAACCCGGTCGCGCGGCTGACCGACAAGGCCTATGCGGAGAAGATCCGCGCGGTGATCGATCCGCAGAAGGCCGGGGTCTCGGCCGAGCTGAAGCCCGGCGTCCCGCCGCACGAGGGCAGCAACACCACCCATTACTCGATCGTCGACGGGCAGGGGAACGCCGTCTCGGTGACCTACACCCTCAACGATTGGTTCGGGGTGCGGATCACCGCGCCGGGGACCGGCGTCCTCCTCAACAACGAGATGGACGATTTCACCGCCAAGGTCGGCGTGCCGAACATCTACGGCCTGCTCCAGGGCGAGGCCAACGCCGTCGCGCCCGGCAAGACTCCTTTGAGCTCGATGAGCCCGACCATCGTCACCAAGGACGGCAAGCCGGTCTTCGTGACCGGCACGCCCGGCGGCAGCCGGATCATCACGGTGGTGCTGCACAGCATCCTCAACGTGATCGATTACGGCATGAACGTGCAGGAGGCCGCCGACGCGCCGCGCCTCCACAACCAGTGGATGCCCGACGTGACCAATGTCGAGCGCTTCGCCCTGTCGCCGGATACCCGTCGGATCCTGGAGGGCATGGGGCATAAATTCGGCGCCGCGCAGCCGGCCAACCACCTGGCGGCGATCCTGATCGGGGCGCCGGTTCTGGGTGGGAAGCCGGTGGGGGCATTCCGCTACTACGGTGCCAACGACCCGCGGCGGAACACCGGGAGCGCACAAGGGTATTGAGGCGAGCGCGCTGCGGGACCCGTCCGCACCGTCTCCCGGAGGCGCGAAAGCGGCCTCCGGGATGACGGCGAGGCGTGGTCGAGAAACCGACGCGAGCGGCTGCCTACAGCAGCGTCCCCTTCAGGATCACCAGCGCCACCGTGAAGTAGATCACCAGCCCCGACACGTCGACGAGGGTCGCGACGAAGGGGGCCGAGGCGGTGGCGGGGTCGAAGCCGACGCGCTGGAGGATGAAGGGCAGCATCGAGCCGGTGAGCGAGCCGAACAGCACGATGCCGACGAGGGCCGTGCCGACCGTGGCGGCGACCAGGAACCAGTGCTCGCCGTAATCGTAGAAGCCGAGCTTCTGCCAGATGACGATCCGCACCACGCCGATCGTCCCGAGGATGGCCCCGAGCGTCAGGCCGGCCGGGATCTCGCGGAGCGCCACCCGCCACCAGTCGCCGAGGCGCACCTGATGCAGGGCGAGGGCCCGGATCAGCAGCGAGGTCGCCTGCGAGCCCGAATTGCCGCCCGAGCTCATGATGAGCGGGATGAACAGGGTCAGCACCAGGGCCTTCTCGAGTTCGCCCTCGAAGCCCTGCATCGCGCTGGCGGTCAGCATCTCGGAGAGGAACAGCACGCAGAGCCAACCGGCCCGCTTGCGGATCATGGTGAGGAAGTTGATCGACATGTAGGGCTCGTCGAGCGCCTCCATGCCGCCGAAGCGCTGCACGTCCTCGGTCTGCTTCTGGATCATCGCGTCGATCACGTCGTCGACGGTGACGATACCGACCACCTGGTTGGTGGCGTCGACCACGGGAATCGCCAGGAGGTCGTATTTCGAGATCAGGCGGGCCGCCTGGTCGCGGCTGGCATCGGCCGAGATCACCACCGGGCGACGGCTCGGCGCCACCGACAGGATGGAGTCCTCCGGGTTGCCGGTGATGAGGCGGCGCAAGGGGACCGCCTTGGCGAGCGCCCCGGTGCGCGGATCGAGGACGAAGATCGAGTAGATGGTCTCGCGGGTGCGCTCGACCTTGCGGATGTAGTCGAGGGTGAGCCCGACGGTCCAGGTCGTCGGCACGGCGACGAACTCGGTCGTCATGATCGAGCCGACGCTCTCCTCCGGATAGGCGATGAGCTTGTCGACGGCACCGCGCGTCTCGACGTCGAGGCGGGTGCGCAGGTCCGAGCGGCCGGGCTCCTCGATCTCCCGGAAGACGTCGGTGACCCGGTCGGCCGACATCCCCGACAGGAACGAGGCGACGCGGTCGCGCGGCAGCATCTCGATGATGTCGGGGGCGCAGTCGAGCTCGGGCTGGTCCAGCACCTCGACGGCCCGGTCGTGCGGCAGGCTGAGCAGGATGGCGGCCGCCACCTCCGGCGCCTCCCGGTTCAGGGCCTCGACGATGTCGGGAGCGCTCTCTTCGGAAAGGCGCGCGGCGAGGGCGGCGGGCTCGACGGGGGCGTCGATCACGGTGTCGGTCATGGCTCACCTGTTGGGCGCTGGCGTCGGCCGGCCGTCCCCGGCCGGTCGCGGTGAGCCGCCGACAGGCGAAGCGCGCGGGACCTCAGACCGGAGACGGCAAGAGCGGTCGACTGTGACTGTCGCTCGGCATGGAGTGGGGGTTGTCCGGGGATGCTGCGGCGCGAGAGCGCGCCGCGAGCGGCCTGTCACTGCGCCGGTGCCACGGCCGCGTCAAGAGGGGAACCGCCGACGCCGGATCCGAATTCGTAACCGGAGCCTCGTCGGCCGGATTCTTCGGCCCAGAAGCTTGGAAACCTTGGGGAAACCTTTGGTTCACCGGACCGCAGCGGGAGCCACGATGGTCACGACACGCATCCGCACCTTCTCGGATTTCGCCGCTGCGGTCGCCCGGGCGGCGGGGCGTCCCGCCACCTTCGCGGCGAGCCTGATCCTGATCGTGCTCTGGGCGGTGACCGGCCCGCTGTTCCACTACTCGGACACCTGGCAGCTGATCATCAACACCGGCACGACCATCGTGACGTTCCTGATGGTCTTCCTGATCCAGAACACCCAGAACCGCGACGGGGCCGCGATCCAGGCCAAGCTCGACGAGCTGATCCGGGCGAGCGCGGCCCAGAACGCCTATATCGGCATCGAGCACCTGACCGAGGAAGAACTCGACGGCTTGCGCGCCCGCTGCGAGGCGCGGGCCAGGGACTTCCGCCTCAGCGAGGCGGCGGACGCCGCCGAGGAGGCCGCCAACGCCAAGGCCGAGGCCGCCGCCCGGGCCGCGACCGGATCGCGCAACGCCCTCAGGCGCTGAGCCGGCGGGTCGCCTCCATCTCGCTCCCCATCATCCGGGCGAGCCGCAGGATGTCGGCGATCACGTAGGGCTTGGTCACGAAGATGCTTCCGGGCACCGCCGGGTGGCGCAGATTGGCGGTGGTCGAGGAATAGATCACCGGGCGGTGCGGCTGGATCTGCCGGTAGGCCTCGGCGACGCTCCAGCCGTCGACGAGACCGGGAAGCCGGATGTCGGTCAGGAGCCAGTCGATCCGGCCGCCATGCTCGCGCAGCAGCATGAGCGCCGCCTCGCCGCTCGAGGCGGTCAGCGTCGCGATGCCGTGCTGCTCGCACAGGGTCACCAGCAGTTCGAGCAGCATGTAGCTGTCCTCGACGATGAGCACGCAAGGGCGGCCGTCGCGGGAGGGTGCGTCACCCGGCAGGGTCGTCCGGGGGGAGGGCAGAGGCGCTGGCATCGCCGGATGATCCCGATCATCGATCGGGGATCAATCCCGCGGTTTGGTTAACGGTCCGTCAACCGCGGCCGGGCGCCGCCGGACCGGCCTGTGGCCCGTCCGCAACAGGTCGGTCGCCGCGCGCGCCGCCCGCGTTTCGCGCCGCAGCGTGGCCGTATTTGCAGGATGTGCTGTCGTCGGCTCCGGTGATGCTGCGGGGCCGGGAAGGGTCGGCCGGCGTCGAGGTCCCGTCAAGGTTGACGGAACCTTCGCTTAACCGGCCGGGACTACAGACGATCCGGTGTTCCAGTCGTGGCGCCGCCGGGCGAAGGGACCGTCCCGGACGTCGCCGGGTCGCGGCCCCGCACGGGGCCGCCAGAGGAGTTTTGGTCGATGTCGCTGCCGCTCGCGCCCCTGCGCGCGCTCAAGATCGCCGCCGCCTTCGGGCTCGCCCTGTCGATGGCCGCCTGCGCGAGCAACAACGACCTCGCCGACGCCTCCGCGGCCTATGGTGCCGGGGGCGCGGGCGGGGCCGGCGGATATGGGGGCCGCGGCGGCCCCGCGACGCCGGGCAGCGCCCAGGACTTCGTGGTCAATATCGGCGACCGGGTCTTCTTCGATTCCGATTCGACCGACCTGAACCCCACCGCCATCGCCACCCTCGACAAGCAGGCCCAGTGGCTGCAGCGCTACCCGCGCTACACGTTCCTGATCGAGGGCCACGCCGACGAGCGCGGCACCCGCGAGTACAACTTCTCCCTCGGCGCCCGCCGCTCCCAGGCGGTGCGGGACTACCTCGCCTCCCGGGGCATCGGGTCGAACCGCATGCGCACGGTGTCCTACGGCAAGGAGCGGCCGGTCGCGGTCTGCAACGACATCTCGTGCTGGTCGCAGAACCGCCGCGCCGTCACGGTGCTCGACGGCGGCGCCGGGTCCTGACCGAAAGTCGGGGAGGGCGGCCCGCGCCGCCCCTTTTGCCGGGAGGCGCGGCTTCTGCTAACCCGCCCTCCCGAGAGCGGACCTCCCGAATGCGGACCTCCCGCGCGAGGACCTGCCGCCTGACCCGAGCCGTGATGCGCCCCGCCATGCTTCGCCGCCTGTTCCTCGCCCCCGCCCTCGCCGTCTCGGGGCTCGCCCTCGCCGCCGCCGCCTGCCCGGCCGCGGCCCAGGATGCCTCCGAGTTCGTGGTGCGCCTCAACCGGCTCGAGAACCAGTCGCGCCAGATGTCGGGGCAGATCGAGTCGCTCCAGTACGAGAACCGCCAGCTCAAGGAGCAGCTGCGCAAGTTCCAGGAGGACGTCGAGTTCCGGTTCCAGGAATCGAAGGGCGGCCAGCGCCCGGCGACCGCGTCTCCGGCGGCCAAGCCCCACAAGCGCAGCGACGCCTTCGATCCATCCCAGAATCCGGACGCCCCGGGCGCGCCCCAGGCGCTCGGCAACGCCCAGGCCTCCGGCGCCGCGACGCCCACCCAGCCGCCGCGCGGCGCCGCCACCCCGAATGCCACCGCCGGCCTCACCGCGCCCCGCGGCGCGATCGAGGACGCCACCCCGGATTACGCCGCCCCCGTCGACCTGCGCCCGCCGGCCCGCGCCGCGGCCCCGGTCCCGGCGGCGCCGCGCCCCTCCGCGAGCGTGGCGGCCACCGGTTCCGGCGACGCCAAGGCCGATTACGAGGCGGCTTACGCCTACGTGCTGCAGCGCCAGTACGAGCAGGCCGAGATGAGCCTGCGCCAGTTCATCCAGTCGCATCCCCGCGACGCCCTGGTGCCGGACGCGACCTACTGGCTCGGCGAGAGCTACCTGCAGCGCAACCGCACCCGCGAGGCGGCCGAGCAGTTCCTGAAGGTCTCGACGGACTATGCCCGCTCGCGCAAGGCGCCGGACGCGATGCTGAAGCTCGGCGCCTCGCTCAACGCGCTCGGCGCCCGCGAGCAGGCCTGCGCCACCCTGGCCGAACTGGAGCGCAAGTTCCCGCAGGCCTCCTCGAACGTGAGGCAGGGCGTCGACCGCGAGCAGAAGCGGGCGCGCTGCGCCGCGTGAGCGGCCCGGACGGTCCCCTCGGCCCGTCCGAGCGCGACGACCTCCTCCGATCCTGGATCGGCCCGGGCACCCCGTACCGGGGCGCCGTGCTGGCGGTGTCGGGCGGACCCGATTCGACGGCGCTGATGGGCTGCGCCGCTCTGGCGCGTGCCGCCATCCCGCTCCTCGTCGCCACGGTCGATCACGGCCTGCGGCCGGGCTCGCGCGGCGAGGCGGAAGGGGTAGCGGTCCTCGCCGCCGCCTTCGGCCTGCCGCACCGGATCATGTCCTGGACCGGACCGAAGCCGGCGGCACGGCTGCAGGAGGCGGCGCGGGCCGAGCGCTACCGGCTGCTCGCCGGCCTCGCCGGCGAGGTCGGGGCCGACCTTCTCCTCACCGCCCACACCCTCGACGATCAGGCCGAGACGGTGCTGATGCGGCTCTGCGCCGGCTCCGGCCCGGCCGGGCTCGCCGGGATGGCGCCCGTTCGACGCCTCGGAGCCCCGGCCTCCGGCCGCGTCACTCTCGGCCGGCCGTTCCTCGGAATGCCGAAGGCCCGGCTCGTCGCGACCTGCGAGGCCCAGGGCTGGCCGTTCGTGCGCGATCCCTCCAACGCCGACCCCCGCTTCGGCCGCGCCCGGCTACGGCGCCTGCTGCCCCTCCTCGCCGAGGAGGGGCTGAGCGCCGAGCGTCTCGCGCGTCTCGCCGGGCGCCTGCGCCGCGACGAGGCCGCCCTGGCGCAGGCCGCCGAGGCGGCGTTCCGGGACCTGCGACGGCCCGATCCGGCGGGGGAGGGGCGTCTCGTCCTCGACGGGGCCGGCCTCGCGGCCCTGCCTGAGGCGGTGGCGCTGCGGGTCGCAGGGCTCGGGCTGGAGACCGTCGGCGGGGGCGGACCGGCCCTGCGGCTCGAACGGCTGGAGCGGATCCTCCTCGGCGAGGTCCTGCCGGCCCTGCGAGCGGGCGTGCGGTGCCGCCGCACGGTGGCGGGCCTCCTCCTCACCGCCCAGGGCGGCCGGCTGGTGCTGGAGCCGGAGCCGCCGCGGCGGCGCCCGCCCGCGGGGTGACGCCCGGGCGCACGCCGCCGCAGGCGCCGGGCGATTGCTTGGCCGGGCGCACGCCGCCGCAGGCGCCGGGCGATTACTTGGCCGGGTGCCCGGCGCCGCAGGCGCCGGGCGATTACTTGGCAACGCCCGGGTGGGTGCCTACATTGCGTTCCGAGTGCCGGTGCCCACCCAGCACGCCCGCGCGGCGCCGCGCTCCTCAGGGATTGACTCTTCGATGAACCCCAATTTCCGCAATTTCGCCCTGTGGGTCGTCATCTTCCTGCTGGTGCTGGCCCTCGTGACCCTGTTCCAGAATCCGGGTCACCGCTCGGGCGGCGGGGAGATCGCCTACAGCCAGCTCCTGAACGACGCCGAGGCGGGCCGCATCCAGAACGTGGTCATCTCCGGCCAGGAGGTGAGCGGCACCTACACGAGCGGCGGCACCTTCACGACCTACGCGCCGAACGACCCCTCGCTGGTGTCGAAGCTGCAGGGCAAGGGCGTGACCATCACGGCCCGTCCGCCGTCCGACAACACCCCGTGGTTCATCGCGCTGCTCGTCAACTGGCTGCCGATCCTGGTGTTCATCGGGGCCTGGATCTTCCTGTCGCGCCAGATGCAGTCCGGCGCCGGCCGGGCCATGGGCTTCGGCAAGTCCAAGGCGAAGCTCCTGACCGAAGCCCATGGCCGCGTCACCTTCGAGGACGTGGCGGGCGTCGACGAGGCCAAGGAAGACCTGCAGGAGATCGTCGAGTTTCTGCGCGACCCGCAGAAGTTCCAGCGCCTCGGCGGCCGCATCCCGCGCGGCGTGCTGCTGGTCGGCCCCCCCGGCACCGGCAAGACCCTGATCGCCCGGGCGGTCGCCGGTGAGGCCAACGTGCCGTTCTTCACCATCTCGGGCTCGGACTTCGTCGAGATGTTCGTCGGCGTCGGCGCCAGCCGCGTCCGCGACATGTTCGACCAGGCGAAGAAGAACGCCCCCTGCATCATCTTCATCGACGAGATCGACGCCGTCGGCCGTCACCGCGGCGCGGGCCTGGGCGGCGGCAACGACGAGCGCGAGCAGACCCTCAACCAGCTCCTCGTCGAGATGGACGGCTTCGAGGCCAACGAGGGCATCATCATCATCGCGGCGACCAACCGCCCCGACGTGCTCGATCCGGCGCTGCTGCGCCCGGGCCGCTTCGACCGCCAGATCATCGTGCCGAACCCGGACGTGATCGGCCGCGAGCGCATCCTGCGCGTCCACGTCCGCAAGGTGCCGCTGTCGCCCGACGTCGACCTGAAGGTGATCGCCCGCGGCACCCCCGGCTTCTCGGGCGCCGACCTGATGAACCTCGTCAACGAGGCGGCCCTGCTGGCGGCCCGCCGCGGCAAGCGCATCGTCACGATGCACGAGTTCGAGGATGCCAAGGACAAGGTGATGATGGGCGCCGAGCGGCGCACCCTCGTCATGACCGAGGACGAGAAGCGGCTGACCGCCTATCACGAGGGCGGCCATGCCATCGTGGCCTTCAACGTCCCGGCGACCGATCCCGTCCACAAGGCGACGATCATCCCCCGCGGCCGGGCGCTCGGCATGGTCATGCAGCTGCCCGAGCGCGACAAGCTGTCGATGTCCTTCGAGCAGATGACCTCGCGCCTCGCCATCATGATGGGCGGCCGCGTCGCCGAGGAGATGATCTTCGGCCACGACAAGGTCACCTCCGGCGCCCAGTCGGACATCGAGCAGGCGACCCGTCTCGCCCGCATGATGGTGACCCGCTGGGGCTTCTCGCCGGAGCTCGGCACCGTCGCCTACGGCGAGAACAACGACGAGGTCTTCCTCGGCATGCAGGTCAACCGGCAGCAGAACGTGTCGGAGGCCACCGCCCAGAAGATCGACGCCGAGGTCCGCCGCCTGATCGAGGCCGGCCTGCAGGATGCCCGCCGCATCCTCAGCGAGCGCCACGCCGACCTCGAGGCCCTGGCCCGCGGCCTGCTCGAGTACGAGACCCTGTCGGGCGACGAGATCCGCGATCTCATCAACGGCAAGCCGCCCGTGCGCGACGCCGGCGACTACCCGACCAACCCGAGCCGCGGCTCGCCGGTCCCCTCCGCCGGCCGCGGCCGGCCGCGGGAGAACGACGGCGGCTACGAGCCCCAGCCCCAGGCCTGATCGCGATCGAGCCGGGGGCGGGCCCGAAAATCCACACCGGCCAGTTTTCGTGACAAGGGGCGGCGGGAGAGATCCCGCCGCCCCTTGTCGTTGTGGACGAGCCCCAAAATAACCCAACCAACGTGTGACCGCGTCCGGCGAAGGGCGGTACCGGCTCGGGCCCCGAGGGGCGCGGGGACCGGCGCCCGCAGGCCCGGACGGGACAGGGAGACGACGAGCGTGCGCAAGTATTTCGGGACCGACGGCATCCGGGGCCGGGCCAACGGCGTGATCACGCCGGAACTCGCGCTCAAGGTGGGCCAGGCCGCCGGGCTCGTCTTCCTGCGCGGCGACCACCGCCACCGGGTGGTGATCGGCAAGGACACCCGGCTGTCGGGCTACATGATCGAGACGGCGCTCGTCGCCGGCTTCACCTCGGTCGGCATGGACGTGATGCTGCTCGGCCCGATGCCGACGCCCGCCGTGGCGATGCTGACCCGCTCGATGCGCGCCGATATCGGGGTGATGATCTCGGCCTCGCACAACCCGTTCGAGGATAACGGCATCAAGATCTTCGGGCCCGACGGGTTCAAGCTCTCCGACGACGTCGAGCGCGAGATCGAGCGCCTGATCGACTCGAACCTGCAGACGAAGCTCGCCGGCTCGAACGATCTCGGCCGGGCCAAGCGCATCGAGAGCGTGCATGCCCGCTACATCGAGTTCGCCAAGCGCACCCTGCCGCGGGCGCTCACCCTCGACGGCCTGCGGGTCGTGGTCGATTGCGCCAACGGTGCCGCCTACCGGGTGGCGCCCGAGACCCTGTGGGAGCTCGGCGCCGAGGTGATCGCCATCGGCACCGAGCCGGACGGCTTCAACATCAACCGCGACGTCGGCTCGACCGCCCCGGAAGCGCTGGTCGGCAAGGTGCGGGAGCTGCGCGCCGATATCGGCATCGCGCTCGACGGCGACGCCGACCGGGTCCTGATCGTCGACGAGAAGGGCCAGCGGGTCGACGGCGACCAGCTGATGGCGGTGGTCGCCCGCTCCTGGCAGGAGGACCAGCGGCTGACGAAGAACGGCATCGTCGCCACCATCATGTCGAATCTCGGCCTCGAGCGCTATCTCGGCGGCTTGGGCCTGGGCATGGTCCGCACCGCCGTCGGCGACCGCTACGTGCTCGAGCACATGCGCGAGCACGGCTACAATCTCGGCGGCGAGCAGTCCGGCCACATCATCATGTCGGACTACGCCACCACCGGCGACGGGCTGGTGGCGGCGCTCCAGCTGCTCTCGGTGGTGCAGCGCCAGCAGCGCCCGGTGAGCGAGGTCTGCCACTGCTTCGAGCCGCTGCCGCAGGTGCTCAAGAACGTGCGCTACGGCGCCGGCCGCGAGCCCCTGCGCCAGGATTCCGTCGTCACCGCCATCGAGGGCGCCCGCCAGCGCCTCGGCGAGGGCGGGCGCCTCGTCATCCGCCCCTCGGGCACCGAGCCGGTGATCCGCGTGATGGCCGAGGGCGACGACCGCGACCTCGTGGTCCAGGTGGTCGACGACGTGATCGAGGCCCTGCGCAAGGTCGCGGCCTGACCGGCTGCGCGACGCGTCTCGCCCCCGGTTGATCCATCCGGGCCGACCGCTCCGGTCCAAGGGCGATGCGCGGGACCCCCGCCTCCGCTCGGGGGAGGGGGATCCCGCGCCGGCCCTGCATCCCGCCTGCCGCAATCTCGCGCGAAAGCAACGATTTCTCAGGCATAAGGCTTAACGTTAAGGGCGGGTTTACCGAACGCGGCAAGAGTCGTGAGGTCTTCCGGAACGGCCGCCCGACATCCAGCGGCCCTTCGCAACAGGGAACCGTCATGGGCCGCTGCAAGCCACTCGCGCTGGCGCGCATCTTCACGCTCGCAGCGAGCGTGGCCGCGCCGGGGCTCGTCCACGCCGCCGACCTCCTGCCTCCGCCGCCCCCGCCGCTGCTTCCGCCCCCTCCGGTGGAGATCGGCGGCAGCTGGTACCTGCGCGGCGATGTCGGCGTCGGCATCCTGGATCTGCGCAAGACGGTCGTCGAGGACGTCTCGACCCCGCGGGTCCCCTACAAGTACAGCGCGATCGAGGACCACGTCGGCGACCAGACCTTCGTCGGCGTCGGCGTCGGCTACCAGTTCAATCCCTGGCTGCGCTTCGACGTCACGGGCGAGTACCGCACGCAGGCGGAATGGCGCTTCCTCGCCGAGGATCTCTCCTACAACACCCGCGGCGGCTACAACCTGACCACGGGCAAGTTCTCGTCCGTCGTCGGCCTGGCGAACGGCTACGTCGAGCTCGGCAACTGGTACGGGGTGACCCCCTTCGTCGGCGCCGGCGTGGGCTTCGCCCACCACATGTTCGGCAGCGTGACGGATCAGGGCCAGGGCACCTACGCGGGCGGCCTCGGCTACGGCAAGTCCAAGGACAAGACGAACTTCGCCTGGGCGGCCCATGCCGGTCTCAGCTACGCGGTCACGTCGAACCTCAAGCTCGAACTCGCCTACCGCTACCTGAACATGGGCGAGGCCGAGACCGGCGTCGTCGGCTGCCTGCCGAGCTGCGCCCTGAAGACGGTGTACCGCGCCAAAGAGCTCGAGTCGCACGACATCAAGCTCGGCATGCGCTGGATGTTCGGCGCGCCGGTCGTGACCGCCGCCTACGAGCCGCCCCCGCTGCCGATGGCGCCGCTGGTGCGCAAGTACTGAGCATCGCGCGCCGCCCGTCCTCCGCTGCGGCGGGGCGGGCGGCCGGCAAGGGCGACACCGCCCCTTTCTCGTTTCCGCATCATGTCAATCGCCGAACGGGCGAGAACTCGGGCGAATGATGCGGAAGGTTAAGCGTCCGCTAACCTCGTGGCCTTAACCCTAACCATCGGACCCGCGGGGTCCAATCCGAGACGATCACGACGTTACGCCCCGGCTGAGGAGCCGACGGGGCAGAAGAGGGCGCCCCATGGCACGGTTCGGTCACTGCATTCCGGTCGCGGCCCTCGGGCTCGGGCTGCTCGGCGCGCCGGCCCTCGCCGCCGACCTGCTGCCCGCGCTTCCGCCGCCGCCGCCCCCGCCGGTCGCCCCGGTGGAGGTCGGGTCCGGCTGGTACCTGCGCGGCGACTACACGGCGAGCGATTTTCGCCATCCGAAGGACGACACCCTGCCGGGCACCGACGGCGCCAGGCTCGTCGGCTTCCGCATGAGCGACACCGACGGCTACGGCGGCGGCATCGGCTACCGCTTCAACAGCTTCCTGCGCGCCGACGTCACGATCGACGGGCGCACCCGCAGCCGCTTCCGCGACTATTCCTCGCGCACGCTGTTCGTCGAGGGCTTCAACACCGAGGCCGGCAAGATCGACGTCCTGACCGGCCTGTTCAACGTCTACGTCGATCTCGGCACCTGGTGGGGTCTCACGCCGTATGTCGGCGCCGGCGTCGGCATGGCGAGCAACCGCTTCCACGACGCCTGGACCGGCACGACCTGCTACACCACCGCCTGCGGCAGCGGCGTCGACGGCGCCTACACGCTCGGCGCGCAAGGGTTCGACGCCCGCGCCGGCCATACCTCGCTCGGCCTCGCCTGGGCGGCGATGGCGGGCGTCTCCTACGAGATCGGCGCCGGCGTGAGCGTCGATGCCAGCTACCGCTACCTCAACGCCGGCAAGGCGCGCTCGGGCTTCGACGCCTATACCCAGAACACCCGCATCAAGGACATCACCGCCAACGAGTTCCGGGTCGGCCTGCGCTGGGCCTTCGGCAACGGGCTGGCCCTCCCGGGTCTCGGCGGCCTGACCTACTGATCGACTCACCCCTCCATCGATCAGATCGCCCGGTGCACCCGTCGCACCGGGCGATTTGCGTTGGGGCAGCGCCATCGGAAACGCACGACCCAGAAACGCAATATTAAGCTTACCGAGACATTCTCCCCGGAACGGCGCGGCGACGACTGCCGATCGAAAGCCGGGGGCGGTCCACCATGCGTTTCGCGATTCTCGGTATCCTCGCCGGCCTCGGGCTCGGCGCGCCGCTGCCGGCTCAGGCCGCCGATCTCGATTTCGGCGTCCTGCGCGGCAGCGACTACGACCCGGTCGCCGCTCCGTCGCCGACCGTCTGGGACGGCATCTATGTCGGCGGCCATGGCGGCTGGTCGAGCGCGAGCTTCGGCTTCGGCGCGGTCTACCAGCCGATCGTCGCCGACGTGCTGCGGGCCCGTGCGATCGAAAGCGACCTGCAAGCCTCGACCCTGCTGCACGCCGGCTCGGTGCGCCGCGACGGGGTGAGCTTCGGCGCCTATGCCGGCGTGAACTACCAGTTCGACGACACGGTCCTCGGCATCGAACTCGACTACACCCATTCCGGGATCATCGGCCGGGCGCTGACCAATACGATCGGTCGCAGCATCACGAGCAGCAACGGCGATTACCGTGCCATCAACCTGCGTGGCGACGCCTCGACGGAGGTCGGGGACTACGCCACGATCCGGGCGCGGGCCGGCTACGCGATGGGCAACCTCCTGCCCTACGTCACCGGCGGCCTCGCCATCGGCCGGGCGCAGATCACGGAGCGTGTCTCGGTCCAGGCCTACGAGTTCGACCAGACGACCTACCGCGCCAACCAGTCGATCCCCGATCCGACGAAGCGCCCCCCGCTCTTCAATGCCGGCTACCGCACGTTCGACCAGACCGACGCGACGTTCAATCCCTACGCGCCGACCGCGGGCCAGCTCCTCGCCCCCGTCGTGGTGGGACGCACCAAGGAGAAGATCGTCGGCGGCTTCGCGGCGGGCGCGGGCCTGGAATACGCGATCACGCCCGGCATCCTGCTGCGTGCCGAATACCAGTACGTGCTGTTCAACGACTTCGACGGCCACAAGATGAACCTCAACACCGTGCGCGGCGGTGCCGCGGTGAAGTTCTGAGGGCACGCGCGACGAGCGCTTGCGGGCGCGGCTCCGCCGCGCCACCCTGCCGGGCCGCCCCGCGAGAAGAGGCGGACCGAAAGGCAGGAGAATCCCGATGCAGCGTCTGGCCGGCAAGGTCGCCCTGGTGACGGGCGGCGCGCGGGGAATCGGCCTCGCGATCGCGCGGCGCTTCGCCCGCGAGGGAGCCGCGGCGGTGATCCTCGCCGACCTCGACGGGGCGGAGGCCGAGCGCGTGGCGCCGGAGAATCCCGCCTTCCATCCCTGCTCCCTCGACGTGACGAAGGACCAGGACTGGACGCGGGCGATCGACCGCACGGTCTCGCGCCACGGCGGCCTCGACGTGCTCGTCAACAATGCCGGGATCGCGGTGGTCGGCACGATCGAATCCGTGACCCTGGAGCAGTGGCGCCGGGTCCAGGACGTCAATGTCGACGGCACCTTCCTGGGCTGCCGCCACGCCGTGCGGGCGATGAAGCCGCCGGCCGGGCGCGGCGGGGCGATCATCAACCTCTCGTCGGTCTCCGGCATCGTCGGCGGGCACAACCTCGCCGCCTACAACGCCTCGAAGGGGGCGGTGCGGCTCCTCACCAAGTCGGTGGCGCTGCACTGCGCCCGCCGGAATTACGGCGTGCGCTGCAACTCGATCCATCCGGGCTTCACCGAGACCGACATGCTGCGCGATCTCGCCGCCGGCAGCCGCTACAGCCCGGAGGAGCTGCGCCAGCGCCTCCAGGCCTCGGTGCCGCTGGGGCGCAACGCCGCGGCCGAGGAGATCGCGGGGCTCGCGACCTACCTCGCCTCGGACGAGGCGGGCTTCGTCACCGGGGCCGAGATGGTGATCGACGGCGGCGTGACGGCGCAATAAACGCCTGCCCCGAAAGTCGGAACCCGGCGGCAGGCTGCCCCCTCTACAGGTCGGCGATTCGCGGCTATTTGTATGCGCCGCAGCAAGATTGACCGGAGACCTGACCGATGTCCGCCCAGGCCGCCCCCGCCCCGACCGACCTCGTCACCCTCGCGCAGGAGGCGGGTCTCTCCGCGAAGGCGCTCGCCGCGGATGCCGCCCGGCGCGTGCGCGCCGGCCTCGTCGGGGCCGACGGCCGCCTGTCGGCGGAGCGCCTCGAGGCCGAGCAGCACGCCGCCCACGGTCTCGCCTGGCTCTCGACCTACGCCGAGGCGATCGTCCAGCTCGGCGCCTACGCGGCCCGCCTCGCGGGCGAGGGGCGCTTCGGCGAGACCGAGACGCTTCTCGTGCGCATCGGGCTCGGCGAGTACCTGGAGCAGCTCTTCGGCGGCATTCCGATGAGCCAGGGCGAGATGGTGCGCCCGACCTCGTCGCTCGGCCTCAAGGCCCAGGAGGTGGCGCGCCACCGCTCCGACGCGGTCGAGACCCTGATCGCGGAAGGCAACACCGCCGGCAACCGCGCCGCCCTGGTGCGGCTGATCCGCGAGGGTTCGGGCGCCACCGTCGGCGACAGCGGCCTCGACGAGGACATGGAGGCGATCCGCACCGAGATGCGCCGCTTCGGCCAGGCCGAGGTCGCCCCCCACGCCCATGAATGGCACCTCGAGAACGCCTACATCCCGCTCGAGATCATCGGCCAGATGGCCGAGCTCGGCGTGTTCGGGCTCACCATCCCGGAGGAATACGGCGGCATGGGCCTGCCGAAGATCTCGATGTGCGTGGTCTCGGAGGAATTGTCGCGGGCCTATATCGGCGTCGGCTCGCTCGGCACCCGCTCGGAGATCGCCGCCGAGCTGATCCTGTGCGGTGGCACCGAGGAGCAGAAGCAGCGTTTCCTGCCCAAAATCGCCTCGGGCGAGATCCTGCCGACCGCGGTCTTCACCGAGCCGAATACCGGCTCCGACCTCGCATCGCTCCGCACCAAGGCGGTGAAGGACGGCGATACCTGGCGCATCCACGGCAACAAGACCTGGATCACCCACCCGGTCCGCGCCGACCTGATGACCGTGCTGGTGCGCACCAAGCCCGAGGAGCCGGGCCACAAGGGCCTGTCGCTTCTGCTCGGCGAGAAGCCCCGCGGCACCGACGCGGATCCCTTCCCGGTCGAGGGGCTGTCGGGCGGCGAGATCGAGGTGCTCGGCTATCGCGGCATGAAGGAGTACGAGCTCGCCTTCGACGGGTTCGCAGTGCCGGAGGGCAACCTGCTCGGCGGCGTCGAGGGCAAGGGTTTCGCCCAGCTGATGCAGACCTTCGAATCGGCCCGCATCCAGACCGCGGCCCGCGCCGTCGGCGTCGCCCAGGCGGCCCTCGATGTCGGCCTGCGCTACGGCGAGGAGCGGGTGCAGTTCGGCAAGCCGCTGGTCTCGTTCCCGCGGGTCGCCGACAAGCTCGCCATGATGGCGGTCGAGATCGCGATGGCCCGCCAGCTCACCTACTACGCCGCCCATCAGAAGGACGAGGGCAAGCGCTGCGACCTCGAGGCCGGGATGGCGAAGCTCCTCGCCGCCCGCGTCGCCTGGGCGGCGGCCGACAACGCGCTCCAGATCCACGGCGGCAACGGCTTCGCCCTCGAATACCCGGTGAGCCGCCTGCTCTGCGACGCCCGCATCCTGTCGATCTTCGAGGGCGCGGCCGAGATCCAGGCCCAGGTCATCGCCCGGCGCCTGCTCGAGGTGCAGTGAGGCGCGGGCCGGCGCGAGCCTCCGACACGTCGAAGCGGCGCGCGGGGGTCTACCCCTGCGCGCCGCCGCCGTTTCCGATCCCAGTGTCCGGGGCTACTTGGTGATCTTCACCGAGACGGGATCGCTCGACGGAAACGTCTCCTCCAGCCCCTCGTCGAGGCGCTCGCTGAGCTTGCTCTGCTGGTTCTCCGGCCGCGCCTTGTCGTCCGGGGAGGCGCTGTCGCGGCGGAAGCCGGGCTGGTCCTGGTTCGGGGTCTTGGTGTCGTCGGCCATCGGGGCCTCCCTGGGTACGGCGTCCCGGCACGGGACGGGTTGCCCGGCTAACGCGTGGGGCGGGCACCTGTTTCGTCCGCTGGCGCGCTTAACCGCGCGGTGGCGCCTCGCCGGCTAGGATGCGCGGGTGAGAGGGCCCGCCGATGCACGCCGTCATCCTGACGAATTTCGCGACGCCGAAGGGCGGCGCCGAGAAGGTCGCGATCGAATCCGCCCGCGGCCTCGCCGAACGCGGCGTCGCCGTCACGCTGATCCACGGGGTCGACGGCCCGGCCGACCCGCTGCTCGATCACCCGGGCATCCGCCGGGTGTCCTTGGGCCTCACCGACGTGTGGGAGCGTCCGGCCTGGCGCGGCGCCGTCGAGGGAATCTGGAACCGCGAGGCGGCGCGGCGCCTGGACGCGGCGCTGGCGGCCCTGCCGGACCGGCCCGACGTGCTGCACCTGCACCAGTGGACCCGCTCGCTCTCGCCGGCGGTGTTTTCCGTGCTGGCGCGCCAGCACGCCCCGGTGGCCGTGACCCTGCACGACTACTTCCTCGCCTGCCCGAACGGCGTCTATTACCGCTTCGACACCGCGGAGCCCTGCTCCCTGCGGCCGTTCTCGCCCGGCTGCCTCGCGGCGTCCTGCGATCCGCAATCGCGCGCCCACAAGGCCGTGCGGCTGGTGCGCGGCTTCGCCCAGCAGGCCGCGATCTTTCGCGGCTTCGGGCGCCGCCCGCTCGCCCTCGTCCACGTCTCCGACGGCAGCCGGGCCCGGCTCGAACCGATGCTGGCGGGCGGGCCGTTCTTCCACCACCGGATCGACAACCCGGTCCGGGTCGCGCGCGCCGCCCCGGCGGATCCGGCCTGCGGCGACGCCATCGCCTTCGTCGGGCGCTTCACCCGCGAGAAGGGGGCCGACCTCGTGGCGCAGGCCGCCCACCGGGCCGGACTGCCGTCTCTGTTCGTCGGCGACGGGCCGCTCGCCGACGAGTTGCGCGCCGTGCCCCGCGCCGAGGTGATCGGCTGGCGCGCGCCTGCGGAGGTCGAGGCGCTGCTGCGCGCCCGGGCCCGCGCCGTGGCGGCCCCGTCGCGCTGGCTCGAGACCGGGCCGCTGACGGTCTACGAGGCGCTCGCCGCCGGCATCCCGGCCATCGCCTCCGGCCGGGCCGGCGCGGGAGAGAAGATCCGGGACGGGGAGACCGGCTTCGTCACCGCCCCGGACGCCGCATCGCTCGCGGAGGCGTTCGGTCGCTTGAGGGACGACGCCCTGGTGCGCCGCCTCGGCGCGGCCGCGCACGAGTGCTACTGGGAGGCCCCGATGACGCTCGCCGCCCACGCGGCGGCGCTCTGCGACCTCTATGCGGGGATGACGGGCGCGGCCGAGGCGCCATCTTTTCAGCGCAGTGCTGTCATGTGAGAGAGCACCCAGACACGGACAGGACCCGAATGCCGATGCGCCGCCCGACGACCTCCCTGCTGCTCGCCGCGCTCCTGCTCGGAGTCGCCCACCCGGCAGGCGCGCAGGCCGAGTCGGTGCCGCCGTTCCGCGCCCTTCAGGACAATCGCACCGTCCCCGAGTCGAAGGCGCAGGTGCAGCTCTCCTTCGCGCCGCTGGTCAAGCGCGCCGCGCCCTCCGTGGTCAACGTCTACGGCACCCACGTCGAGAAGCGCGCCGCCAACCGCGGCGCGATGGACGAATTCCTGCGCCGCTTCTTCGGCGATGCCGGTCCGAACCTGCCCCAGGAGCGGGCGCAGCGCTCGCTGGGCTCCGGCGTCATCGTCGATGCCTCGGGCCTGATCGTCACCAACAACCACGTCATCGAGAACATGAACGAGGTGAAGGTGGCGCTGAACGACCGGCGCGAGTTCGAGGCGCAGATCCTGCTGCGCGACCCCCGCACCGACCTCGCGATCCTGAAGATCAAGAGCCCGAGCGGCGGCCTGACGCCGATGGAGATCGGCGACTCCGAAAACCTCCAGGTCGGCGACTTCGTGATCGCGATCGGCAACCCGTTCGGCGTCGGCCAGACGGTGACGCAGGGCATCGTCTCGGCGCTCGCCCGCACCCAGGTCGGCTCGGCCGACTACCAGTTCTTCATCCAGACCGACGCGGCGATCAACCCGGGCAATTCCGGCGGCGCGCTGGTCGACCTCAATGGCGGCCTCGTCGGCATCAACACGGCGATCTACTCGCAGTCCGGCGGCAGCCACGGCATCGGCTTCGCGATTCCCGCCAGCATGGTCAAGGCGGTGGTGGAGACGGCCAAGGGCGGCGCCAAGACGGTGCGCCGGCCCTGGCTCGGCGCGCGGCTCCAGCACGTCACCCCGGACATCGCCGAGAGCGTCGGCCTCGACCACCCGACGGGCGTGCTGGTCGCCTCGATGCAGGCCAAGAGCCCGGCCGAGGAGGCGGGGCTGAAGCGCGGCGACGTGATCCTGGCGGTGGACGGGCAGACGGTCGACGACCCGGAGGCCTTCGGCTACCGCTTCGCCCTCAAGGGCATCAAGGGCGAGACCAAGCTCACGGTCCTGCGCGGCGCCACCCGCACGACCCTGCCGGTGCGCCTCGGACCGGCGCCGGAGACCCGCCCGCGCGACGCGCTCAAGGTGAAGACCCGCTCGCCCTTCCTCGGCGCCACGGTGGTCAACCTGTCGCCGGCGGTGATCGAGGACCTGCAGCTCGACCTGCCGGCCGCGACGCAGGGCGACGGCGTGATCATCTCCGAGGTCGAGAGCGGCACCGTCGCCAACCGGGTCGGCCTGCAGAAGGGCGACATCCTGATCGCCGTGAACGGCACGCCGGTCGCCACCACCAAGGACCTCGAGCGGATCACCCGCGCCACCGCGCCGATGTGGGAGGTCACGATCAACCGCGGCGGGCAGCAGATGACGTCGGTGTTCGGGGGGTAGGGGGCTTACCTTCCCCGCGCCACCGACCTCCGTTGTTCCGAGTTCGGAAACGACGAGCGCCGTCCGGGAAAGGAAGAGCGCGGATCTTCCCCTCTCCCCGCGGGCGGGGAGAGGGCCGTGTTCCCTGAACGGGAACACGGCAAGCGGAGGCGCAGCCGAAGCGAGGGTGAGGGGGTGTTGCCGGAAGTGGCTCACTCGTCGAGACCCCCTCACCCTCGCCCTGCGGGCTTGCCGGACCTCCTGAACGGAGGCCCGGCCCTCTCCCCGCCCGCGGGGAGAGGAGAGAACCTGCGCTACACCTTTCCCCGGACAGCCCTGCACCCGCGGAAAGAGGGGAAACCCGTGCTGTGTCTTTGACGGGTCAATCCTTGGGAAAACGGGGCGCGGTGTTCAGGCGAGATCGGCCTCTACGACCGCACTTCCCGCTTCGCGACGAAATTGATCTCGTCGACCAGCACGTCCTTCACCACGTCGCCGCCGAGACGCTCGTTGACCTTCGCCCGCACCTCGGCCAGCCGCTTGGTGATGTCGTATTTCGCCAGCTTGCGGAAATCGAGCGCCGGATCGCCGTAGATCTGGCGGAAGGCCTCGTCGACCACGAAGGCGTTGGGCGGCACCGGCAGGGTGTGCATCAGCTTGGCGTCGGCGGTGAAGACCAGCACCGCGATGACGTAGCCCTGCACACGGCCGTCGGCGATCATCGGGATGTTGATCGGCGCGAGCTTCTGGTATTGCAGGCCTTCGAGATAGGGCTCGGTCTTCTTCGAGAAGATGCCGCCGCCGAAGGTCACCGCGCCGTAGCACGACGCGATGGTGACGGCGCAGATCCACAATCCGGTGATCAGGATCTTCATGACCGGAGGCTCGTGCGCGCGGTGTAGGTGCCGTCGGAGTCGCGGGCGAGCGCGGCCTGGGTCAGGGTGTCGTCGATCTCCTCCAGCGCCCGCAGATGCAGGGCGACGACCTGCTGGTTGCGGGCGAGCTTGTCGCGCAGCCGCGCCAGATGGATCGCCTCGGTGGTCTCGAGGGCGGTGGGATCGAGGTCGCGGGTGAGGCGGGTGAGCTCCAGGAGCCCCTGGCTCTTGCGGCGGTTGAGGCCGTCGAGGTCCATGGGCGATCGCGTTTCCAGCGCCTCGGTCTCCTCCTCGACCACGGCCTCGAGCCGCTTGATGCAGGCGAGCAGCATGGCGGTCAAACCTTGGCCGCCGGGTTGGCGGCATCCACCGGCGCGGGGCCGGCCGGGTGGGCGGCGTTCAGCATCTTGGCGATGCCGATGCCGCCGGCCTTGGCGATCTGCGTGCCGATCTGCTCGGCCAGCATCGACTTCCAGATCCCGCCGGCATTGCCCTTGCCGTACACGGTCTCGGATTTCTCCGGCATCATCGCCTCGACGAATTGCTGCAGCACCAGCCCCTCGAACTTCTTGTAGGGGTCGCTGCCGGCCCCCGACATCGCGGTCTGGTTCTGCAGGCCGGTGAGGGCGCCGCGGGCGTCGAGCGGCATGTGGGTCGAGAGCCCGACGTCGCGGGCCGCGTCCGCGAAGGCGGTCGCGCCGGCGCTGCCGGGCTGCGACAGCTTGGCGGCGGCCTCCTGGAAGCGCGCCGGATCGGCGGCCCGGGCCACGTCGAGCACGATGTCGGAGGGCGGGGTGATGCTCATCGGCGGTCGGGTCCGGACTCGTTCGGTGAACGGAGTGTTACCGCGCCTGGCTTACGGGAGGCTTGCGTCGGGGGAGGCCGCATCGGGCCTGCCCGACAAGCCGTCGAGACGCTCCATGTCGGCGCGCCGGTCCTGCTCGCGGCGGTGGTCGTCGGCCCGGCGCTCGGCGAGCGCCTCGGCGCGTTTCTGGGCGAGCCCGCGCTCGCGCAAAGCCTGGGCGTGGGCGGCGGCGGCGGCCTCCACGGCGCTGGCCTCGCTGGCGAGCCCGCGCAGGCGCCGGGCGGTCGCCTCCAGCAGCATCGGGCCGTGGGCGCTCTCGGACAGGGCGGCGAGCAGCCTCGCCCGGTCGGCCTCCAGCGCGGCGGCGCGCTCGCGGGTCGCCGCGAGCTCGATCTCCGCCACCCGGCGCATCTGCTCCTGCACGGCGACGAGGCGCTTGGCGCGCTTGAGCCGGTCGCCGGTCCCGGCCGCCATCAGCCGCGCACCAGCCAGGCCGCGTAGCCGAGAAGGAACTGCGTCATGAACTCGCCCGCCAGGTAGTAGAGCATCAGGAGCCCGCCGAACATCACGAACGGCGTGGCGACGAAGTAGACGGGGATCGTCGGCGTGAGCTTGTTGACGAAGCCCGCCGCCAGGTTGACCAGGATCGAGTAGATGATGAAGGGCGCGGTGATGCGAAGCCCGAGCATGAAGGCGCTGGCGACCTGATCGACGATCCGGGTCAGCATGATCTGGCTGCCGACGCCCTCGCCGGGCGGGATGCGGGCGTAGGATTCGACGAGGCCGCGAAACAGCTCCCAGTGCAGGTCGGCGGCGAAGAGGAGGGCGGTGGCGGTGAGCAGGATCAGCCCCTCCACCGCCGGCACCGGGTCGATGCCCTCGATCGGCGTGCCCGGCATGCTGCCGAAGCCCACCATGGTCGAGGTCGCGTTCATCACGGTCTCCAGAACCAGGATGAAGATCCGGCCGAGGAAGCCGATCATCAGCCCGGTCAGGGTCTCGCTGGCGATCCACAGGAGCGTCTGGGTCGGGGCCTGTCCGGCCAGCCGCGGCTCGAATTGCGGCACGATCAGCGGCGCGATGGCGAGCGAGACGGCCCCGGCGATGAGGAGGCGCACCTGCTGGGGCACCCGGGGGCTCGAGAAGCCCGGCACCACCAGGAGGCAGCCGCCGACCCGGCAGAAGATCAGGAAGACGGCGAGGAAGCTGTCCGGCCCGATCCCCGTCACGAAACGGTCCCTAGGGACTTGATCTCGACGCCGCGGGCGATCTCGAGATGCGAGAGCACCGGCAGGGTCGGGAAGATGCGCTCGATGATCATCCGCACGTAGGGCCGGGCATCGGGCGCGGTGACGAGGGCGAAGCCGTGCGCCTCCCGCATCCGGGCGCGGATCGCCTCGGAGGCCTCGGTGCCGAACTGCTCGACGAGGCGCGGGTCGATGTCGAACTCCACCACCTCGCCCTTGGCGTCGCGCTTCAGGCTCTGGTGGAACGACAGGTCCCAGCTGGCGCCCAGGCGCAGCACGCTGAGCACGCCGTTCTCGGCGAGGTCGCCGCAGATCTGCTGGGCCATGCGCATCCGGACGTGCTCGGCGATCTGCTCGGCCCGGCGCGCGTGCGGGGTGATCTCCGCCACCGCCTCCAGGATCAGGTGCAGGTTGCGGATCGAGACCCGCTCGGCGAGCAGGAGCTTGAGCACCGCCTGGAGGCCCGAATAGGAGATCTGCGACGGGCAGATCTCGTCGAGCAGGCGCTTGTATTCGGGGTCGAGGCGGTCGAGGAGCGCGCGCATGTCCTTGTAGGACAGGAATTGCGGCAGGTTGTTGCGGATCACCTCGGAGAGGTGGGTGAGCAGCACCGAGGCGCCGTCGATCGGCTCGAAGCCGCCGCGGCGGACCTCGCCGGCATAGGAATCCATCACCCAGAGCGCCTTCATGCCGAAGGCGGGCTCGCGGACCTCGTCGCTCGGCACGTCGGGGCGCGGCCCGTCGCCGATCACCACCAGCATCTCGCCCGGGCGCAGCTCCTGGCTCGCCGCCACGGTGCCGTGGATCAGGATCTGGTAGCTCTTCGGCGGCAGGGCGAGGTTGTCCGAGACCTTGATGTCCGGCACCACGAAGCCGTACTGGCGGGCGAACTTGCGCCGCATCTTGGCGACCCGGTGGCCGAGCTCTCCCTGCGAGGCCTGGATCTGCGAGCTCGCCTGGCGGCCGAGGCTGAGCTCGATCTCCGGGGTCTTGAGCGAGTCCTTGACCGAATCCTTCTCCTTCGCCTCGGCCTGGCGGACCGCCTCCTCGGCCTTGGCCTTGGCCTCCGTCGCGGCGGCCTGCGCCTGGAGGCGGCGCGGGATGGTGCGGGCGATGAAGAACAGGAGACCGCTGAGCGCCATGAAGGGCAGGAAGGGCAGGCCCGGCACGAGGGCGAACACGCCCATCATCGCGGCCGCCACGAGCAGCGCGCGGGGATAGGCGCCGAGCTGGCCGATCACCGCCTGCTCGGCGGTGCCCCGCGTGCCGCCCTTCGAGACCAGCAGGCCGGCGGCCAGCGAGACGATGAGGGCCGGGATCTGCGAGACGAGGCCGTCGCCGACCGAGAGCTTGGTGAAGATGTCGGCGGCGGTGCCGAGCGGCAGGCCGTGCCGCGTGGTGCCGATGATGATGCCGCCGAAGACGTTGACCGCGATGATGATGAGCGAGGCCACCGCCTCGCCGCGCACGAATTTCGAGGCGCCGTCCATCGAGCCGAAGAAGGCGCTCTCCTCCTCCAGCTCCCGGCGCCGGCGCTGCGCCTCCTTGTCGTCGATCAAGCCGGCATTGAGATCGGCGTCGATCGCCATCTGCTTGCCGGGGATCGCGTCGAGGGTGAAGCGGGCGCCCACTTCCGCGATGCGGGTCGCGCCCTTGGTGATGACCAGGAAGTTGACCGTGATCAGGATCAGGAAGACCACGATCCCGATCACGAAGTCGCCGCTCATCACGAACTGCGAGAAGCCCTGGATGACGTGGCCGGCGGCGTCCACGCCCTTCTGGCCGTTGGCCAGGATCAGCCGGGTCGTCGCGATGCCGAGCGCCAGGCGCAACAGCGTGGCGATCAGCAGGACGGTCGGGAAGGCGGAGAATTCGAGCGGCTTCTGGATCCAGAGCGCCACCATCAGGATCAGCACCGACAGGGCGATCGAGAAGGCGAGCCCGACATCGATGAGCAGGGCCGGCACCGGCAGGAACAGCACCGCCAGGATCGCCACGATGCCGGCCGCGAAGCCGAAATCCCGCCGCGACTTGCGCTTGATCGCGAGTGCTGCGCCCGCTGCCATGATCTAACTATCCTCCGCGAAGGCTCTTCGCAGGCAGGGGTGCCACGGCTAGCTTGCGTGGGGGTTGGGGCCGCATCCGGCTTTGGAGCGCTACAGATTGTCCCTCTTGAATTTACGGGGTTAGCCTATTTCTTATAATGTCTAGAAAAAATTTCCAGTGATCGCTCATGCCGTTCTATTAGAGCGCGTGCGCAAAGATTTGACACGAACGCTACATCTGTAAATCTGGCCCAATGAATTGGATCGCTAACATTAATTGGCTCCCTGCCATTTAGATTGAAATGTGCCATAGCATCTCTAAATTCTTTTTGAAAGAAATTATCAAATACTTTCTTTATTGGCTGCCCAATCAAATGATTTATCCCGCTAGGAAAATTGGGATGATCCGGCACATGCAATTTAGGTGTATCAATATTTATATTTTCTGATCTGGCTTTTTTCGATAAATCAGTCCGAAGATGCCCTAATAGGCCTTCCATTATTTTATATAGACATAATACTTTATAGTAAGGGCTGTTAGAATTTTGAGCTTCACGATATAGTGCGTACACGGGAGCAAGTTCCGCCGGCAGCGTTTCATCGCCATTATTTATAATGCATGGCCTTGGTGGGGAAACAAAAAATATAGTTTGAGCTTCAGTTGTAATATTTTTTACAACAAAAAGGTCAATAAATATCGGAATATTTGCAACATAAGATATTCTATCGAAAAAAGCAGATAATCGATCGGCGAATTTATGTCTGGCATCTCCGGCATCCGAGGCTTCGACTAATGAAGTCGCCATTGATAGTTCGCTTTTATCATTTTTATCAAGGCGAATTATGCCATAATTATCCCTGATTTCGATATACTGATTTTCGGTGGCAGTTAAAACGTAAGAAGAGCCATCTAGTGGACCAAAATCTCCTTTGAGTTCAATCTCGCGCGGAGATTTTGAAAATTTAGCTTTTACTTGAAATAAGTTTTTGCCGACTGCATCTTTTCTTCTGCAGGGGATACCATCAATCGGATCTTTAAAAAGTGGAACAATATTTAGCCTGCAAGAAATTCCGGCTTCCGGTAAATCACTTAAAGAGATCTTTGCGCTCGGCTCTTTTGTGGTTCCTAGCGATTTGTTTTTCACAATCATACCTCAAAAAACACTAAATGCCTTTGTTGCTACTTAGAACTGTGCACTTCCACGGGAACAATATCAACAGACACCTAAAATCCCGTGGCGATGCGCCCGTAGGCGGCCTCGGCGAAGGCGTAGATCTGGCCGCCGATGAAGGTGCCGGTGACGAGGAGGACGAGCAGGATCACCACGATCTTCGGCACGAAGGTCAGGGTGACCTCCTGGATCTGGGTCAGCGCCTGCAAGAGGGCCACCGCGATGCCGACCAGCATCGCGGCGCCGACCGCGGGACCCGCGGCGACGATGACGGTCCAGATCGCGGCCCGGACGAGCTCGAGGGCGTCGACCTCGTTCATGGAATGCCGGTCATGGGGTGCCGCTCACGGATGCCTGTCGCGGCATCCTACTGGATCGTGATGCCGGAGGTCAGCAGCACGTCGGCGCCGCTGGTGAGCCGCGCCTGGACCCCGTCGGCCGTCACCTTCACCGACTGGACGGTGCCGGTCACGGTGCCGTCGGCCGAGGTGAGGGTGCGCCCGATGACCGAATCGGCCTGGTCGAGGAAGCTCGAGGCCAGCAGCGAATCGAGCTTCTGGTTGGTCTTCGTCGCCTGCTCGACCTGCGAGAAGGTCGCGAGCTCGCCGACATACTGCGTCGAGTCCATCGGCTTCGTCGGATCCTGGTTCTTGAGCTGCGCCACCAGCAGCGTCAGGAAGGTGTCCGAGTTCATCGAGGCGGCGACCGAGCTGGTCGCCTTGGCGGCGGCCGCGGCGGTCGTGGTCGCGCCGGTCGCGGTCACGCCCGCGGTGGCGCTGGTTGTGCTGGCGACGGTCATGGTCAGGCTTCCGGGTCGAGGGCGGGCAGGGCCGCGGCGGCGAGGCGGGGCGCGGCCGGCGGCCGGCGCTGCGGCCGCTCGCGGGGACGCTCGACCCCGCGGGGGCGGCGGCCGAGGGCGCCGAGAACCGGCACCGGGACCGCGGCGGCGGGCGGCGCGGCATCGGCGAGGGCGGCCGGGTCGGCGGTCATCAGGGCGGCCTCCAGGGGGTAGAGCCCGCGGATCATCTTGAGGGCCTCGAACAGGCGCCCGGCCGCCACCAGGGCGTCGGCCGAGGCCAGCCCCTCGCGCAGGGCCGGCTCGCCGGTGGCCGCGAGCAGGCCGTCCCGGACCCCGTCGTAGAGCGCCCGCGCGGCCTGCGCCTTGGCGGGCTCGATCAAGAGGGTCTGGGCCGCGAAGTAGAGCTGGCGCAGCGGCGTCGTCGCCTCCTCGGCCTGGAGGACGTGGCTCTCCAGCAGGAAGGTGGCGTCGTTCATGAGCTCGATCGCCACCTTGCGGTCGACCCGCAGCACGGCGCCGTTGATGTAGATCCGTTCCCCGGCTCGCAGCGACAGGCGCATGGCGCGGCTCACCGCAGCCCGTCGCGGATCGAGGTGTTCACCTCGATCAGCGCCGCGAGGCTGCGCTCGGGCGAGCGCAGGACCGCGCCGGCCTCCTGCATCGTCCAGGCGCCGATCTGCACCAGGTCGGCGCGCAGGGAGGCGGGCAGGGCGTTCTCGGGTTCGAGCAGGTCGGCGATCAGGACGTTCCAGAGCTCCTGCACGAAACCCACGGCCGCGGTCCGCTCCGGCCCGGACAGGCCGCGGGCCTCGACGTCGCGCAGGAGGGTGAGGGCCCGGTCGAAGGCGGCGCGCTCGCGGTCGCGGCCGACCTCCGGGGCGTCCTCCAGGATCTCGGAATAGGAAAAGCGGTACATCGAGCCGATGCCTCGTGTGTGTCAGCGCGTGTGGTCGGCGTGGCGCGGCGGGGTCGCGCGCTACGAGATGTATTTCAGCAGGGACAGGCCCTGGAGCTGCGCGGTCAGCGAGTACGACATCTGAAGCTGGGTCGTCGCGGCGTTGAGCCGGGTCTTGGCCTCGGCCGGGTCCACGGCCTCCAGGCCGGCGATCTCCTTGGCGACGAGGGCGGACTGGGCGTCGAGCCGGGTGTTGGCGTCGGTGATCCGGGCCTGGACGCGGCCGAGATCGGCCTGGAGCGAGACCAGCCCGGCGCTGCCCTTGCTCAGGAGGCTCATCGCCCGGTTGGAGACCACCGCCTGGGCCTCGGCCGAGAGGCCGGTCATGCCGAGCGAGGACACCAGGGCGGCCTCGGCGAGCTGGCGGAACGCCGTCTCGTTGGCGCCGACCGAGGTGGTGACGGTCTCGGTGAGGGAAATCCGGCTGGTGATGGCGGTCGAGGAGGCCTGCGACCAGGTCGTGCCCCAGTTCGGGTCGGCGAACTGGGCCGCGACCGTACCTTCGAGGAAGCCCTGGATCTGCGCGGCCGTGAGGTCGGAGGTGCGGGCATCCGACGGCGGGAAGCCGAAGGCGGTCTGGAACGCCGCGACCGCATTCGTCTTGGCGGCAGCCGCCGCACCGTCGCGGATCGGGCTGACCCCGGTATTGGTGCCGGAGAACAGCGACTGGCCGTTCGACGAGGCGTTGAGGAGGCTGGTGAGCGTCGCCAGCGTGTCGTCGGCCGAGGCCGCCATCGCGGCGACGCGCTGGTCGGCCGGCAGCCCGGTCAGGGTGGCGAGCCGGGCGTCGGCCGCCTTCTGCATCTGCTGCAGGTTGGCCTGGGTCGCGCTCAGGCGCGAAGCGGTGAGGCCGTTGCCGTCCTTGAGGGCGGCGATCTCCGCCGCGCCCTGGCGCAGGGAGAGGCTGCGGCCGACCTGGCCGCCGAGGGAGAGGCCGATATCGGCGTAGCGCCCGTCGGCGATCTCCTTGGTGGCATTCGCGATCTCGGCCTGGAGCCGGCCCGACGCGCTGCGGGGCACGTTCCACAGGCTGAGACTGGAGATGTAGCTCGTGGTCATCATGGCTGGCAGGGCTCTGTCTCTGGATCGCCGCGAAACCGCCTCACCGCACCGCGGCGAAGAGGGTCTTCAGCAGGTCGTCCACCATGGTCAGGATCTTGGCCGAGGCGGTGTAGGAGCGTTGGAGCTGCAGGATCTGCGCGGTCTCGTCGTCGCCGTTGACGCCGGCGACGTTCGACAGGGCCTCGGTGGCCCGGCCGAGCAGGGTCTTCTGGTAGTCGGCGTCGGTCGAGGCGGCCTTGCGGCTCGCCTCGAGCCAGCCGGCGGAATCGGCCGCGAAGCCCGCGAGCGTCGTCGTCTCGCGCAGGGACGGGCCGGGATCGAAGCTGCGCGCCGCGGACAGCCCGCCGGTCAGCGCGCGCAGGCGCCCGGAATAGCTCGCATCCATCGACGGGTTGGCCCTGTAGGCGCTGCCGTTCATGCCGCCGTCGCGCAGGAGCGTCACGGTCCCGCCCGCCTGCGGATCGACCGCGGCGTTGAGGGCGATGCGGCTCGCCAGCCCGGTCTGCGAGGCCGGCAGCGCCGCGCCGGACCCGGCGGTGAACAGGCCGGCCAGCGGCCCGACATAGGCCGGATCGGTGGCGGCGCGGGTGTCCGCCTCCTGGAACGTGTCGACGAGCGCCCCCGCGATGGCGTCGAGCTGGCCCTGATAGGCGACGGCCGTCTCGTCGCGCAGGGTCGCGAAGCCCGCGAGCTTGCCGCTCGCGATCCGCATCGGCGAGGTGGCGCCGGTGACCGGCACCCCGTCGACCATGACGGCGGCCCCTTGGGTGCCCGACGGGAAGCCGGCGCGCGGCGAAAAGCTCACCGTGCGGGCGCCGCGCTCGTAGAGCGGCACGCCGCTGTCGGTGTAGATCGCCATGTCGCCGCCGGACCGGTCGGAGACGGTGATGCCGACCTCCTCGGAGAGCTGCGACAGGATCCGGTCGCGGGCGTCGAGGCTGTCGCTGATGTCCTGGCCCGCGGCGGTGCCGCGCATCACCGCCCGGTTGGCCGTCTCGAACTGGCCGAGCAGGTCGTTGATCCGCGAGACCGAGTCCGCCATGCCCTGGTCGGCCTGGGACCGGACCTGCTCCACGGCCGAGGCCGCGGCGTTGAGGCTCGCCGCGAGGTCGCGGGCGCTCTCGACCGCGGCCCGGGCGAGGTTGGCGTCGTCCGGGCGGTTGGCAGCGGCCTGGAGCGCCGCGTTGAGGGCGCCGAGCCGGGCGGCCGGCGAGCCCGCATCGCTGGTGTCGCCCACCGTCTTCGACAGGGCGGTGATGCCGTCGAGGAGCGCCTGCCGCTCGGCGGCGCCAGAGGACGCCGCGAGCCTGCGCATGAACAGGGCGGCGTCGCTCGCCCGGGTGACCACGACGGTGGTCCCCCCGACCCCGCTCACCAGGCTGACGACCTTGCGCGAGTAGCCGGGATCGTTCGCCCCCGCGGTGTTGCGCGCGGAGGCGGCGATCTGGCTCGACGTCGCGAGGAGCGCCGATCGTGCCGAGTCGAGTGCGAGCGAGAGGCCCATCTGTCAGCTCCCGGTGGCCGTACCGGCTACCGCTTCAGGTTCATCAGGGTGTCGAGCATCTCGTTGCCGGTCGTGAACACCTTGGAGTTGGCGGTGTAGACCGACTGCGACTCGATCATCGCGGTCAGCTCGGTGCTGACGTCGACGTTCGACTGCTCGAGGGCGCCGGACTTGATGCCGCCCCGGCCGTTCTGGTTGGCGAAGCCGACCTGGATGTCGCCGGAATCGACGCTGACCTGGTAGACGTTGCCGGAGCGGGGCTGGAGGTTGTCCGGGCTCTTCACGGTGGCGAGCGGCACCTTGAAGGCGGCCAGCCGCGTGCCGTCCTCGAAGGAGGCGTAGACGGTGCCGTCGGCGCCGAACTCGGTGCCGGTCACCGCGGCCGGCGCCTTGCCGTCGGCCTTGCCGTCGACGCTGTAGTCGCCGGCGAGCTGGTTCAGGCCCGAGAAGTCGAGGGTGATGTTCTCGCCCTTGTTGCCTGGGGCGGTGTTGAGGGTGATCGACTTCGCGCCGCCCGCATCCGCGAGTCGGCCCTGGGCGTCGAAGCTGAGCGTCGCGGCCGCGAGGCGGGTGCCGCTCGGCAGGGCCGGGGTGGAGCCGGCCGGGGTCGGGTCGGTGGCGGCGTTGTAGATCGAGGCGGTCCAGGTGCCGCCGGTGTTCTTCGACAGGTAGACGTCGAGGGTCTGGGCCTTGCCGAGCTTGTCGTAGGTCACGAGCGAGTACTTCTTCGAGTACTGGCCGGCGGCCGCGACGTCCGCGTCGAGGGGCAGCTTGCCCGACAGGCTGGCCTCGGTGGTCGGGGTCGCCCGGGTGCTGACCGACGAGAGGTTGATCGGCACCATGTCGGCGACGCTGTTGAGCGTCGGGTTGGGCTCGCCGTCGAGCAGGCTGTAGCCCATCAGGGTCATGCCGGCCGCGTTGGAGAAGTTGCCGGTGACGCCGTCGACCTTGAAGTTGCCGGCCCGGGTCAGGTAGGGCGCGCCGGACGGGTCCTTGACGACGAAGAAGCCGTTGCCGTCGATCGCGAGGTCGGACTTCGAGGTCGTGGCGTTGAGGGTGCCGCCCTCGGTCACCGCGCGGCGCACCTTGGTCTCGACCGAGCCCGAGTTGTAGTTGCCGCCGGCGCTGTCGGCGATCAGCAGCGACGAGAACTCCGCCGAGCTGCGCTTGTAGCCCGTCGTGCCGGAATTCTGGATGTTCTCCGCCACCGTCGAGATGCGGTTCGACTGGGCGTTCATGCCGGAGACGCCGGAGCGGAGCACGCCGATGAGACTCATTGCGGGACCTCGTTCGTCAGGATGCGGGACCGGGCGTGCCGGGCGGCGGGGTTCTTGCGGTCGCGCGCAGGCGGGGGAGCGGCCTGCGGCAGGGTTTCGGCCGGAATAGACCCGCACAGGCTTGCGCGGGGCTTGGAGAGGAGCCTGGAGGGGAGCGCCGGGCGGCGCGGGAGACGGATCGCCATCGCGCGTCAGCCCCGCAGCGACTGGGCGAGTTCGAGGAACGCGTCCTGGCTCGCCGGCTGGGACGGGTCCTGGCGCAGGGCGTCGTAGATCCGCGGCACGAGGCCGATCGCCTGGTCGAGCTCGGCATCGGTGCCGGCCCGGTAGCCGCCCATCAGGCGCAGGTCCCGGGTCTCCTCGAACCGGGCCATCATCGCCCGGAGCTTGCGGATCAGGTCGCGCTGCTCGGGCGTCCAGACCTCGGTGGCGAGCCGCGAGATCGAGCCGAGGAGGTCGACCGCCGGGTAGCGGCCCTGCTCGGCGATGGCCCGGTCGAGGACGACGTGGCCGTCGAGCGTGCCGCGGATGCTGTCGGCGACCGGATCGTTGTGGTCGTCGCCGTCGACCAGCACCGAGAACACGCCCGTGATGGTGCCGCGGCCCTCGAGCCCCGGGCCCGCCCGTTCGAGCAGGCGCGGCAGGTCGGAGAAGACGCTCGGCGGATAGCCGCGGGCCACCGCCGGCTCGCCCGCCGCCAGCGCCACGTCCCGGGCGGCGTGGGCGTAGCGGGTCACCGAATCGACGATCAGGAGCACCGATTCGCCGCGGTCGCGGAAGGATTCGGCCACCGCCAGCGCCACCTTCGGGGCCTGGCGGCGCATCATCGGGCTCTCGTCGCCGGTCGAGACCACCACGACGGCGCGGGCGCGGCTCGGCGCCAGCGCGCCCTCCAGGAACTCGCGCACCTCGCGCCCGCGCTCGCCCACCAGGGCGACCACGACGCTGTCGAAGCCGGTGGCGCCGGCCAGCATCGCGAGAAGCGTCGACTTGCCGACGCCGGAGCCGGCGAAGATGCCGATGCGCTGGCCGGCGCAGAGCGGGGTGAAGAGGTCGAGCGCCCGGACCCCGGTGCGTAGCGGCGCGCGCACCCGGGCGCGGCCGAGGGCGGCCGGCGGGTCGGCGTCGAGGGGGCTCGCGCGCTCGCCCGGAACGAGGGGCCCGGCGCCGTCCACCGGACGGCCGAGGGCGTCGATCACCCGGCCCTTCCAGCTCGGGTCCGGCCGCAGCTCCGCCGGGCCGAGGCGCCGGGCGAGCGTGCCGATCCCGGCCTCGATCCGGCTCTCGTAGGCCTTCAGCGTCGCGCCCTCGGCGTCGACCCGGACGATCTCGCCGACCTGCTCCCGGCCGCCGGCCTCGAAGGCCATGCGGTCGCCCAGGCGCACGAAGGGCGAGACGCCGCCGATCCGGCAGGCGCTGGCGGTGACCTCGCGGATCGGACCGCCGATCCGCACCAGGGCGCCGTCCCGGCGGGCGGCCGCCATCGTCTCGGCGAGGCGCGCGAGCGGATCGGCCATCCTAGCTGCCCTGCGGCGAGAGCGACTTCACGGCGCTCTGGAGAGAGGATTCGGCTTCCGCGGTCGCGGTGGCGGCGCTCTCGAAGGCGCGCTGGATGGTGATGAGCTTCGTCATCTCCATGATCGGGTTGACGTTCGAGCCCTCGACGTAGCCCTGGACGACTCCGATGCCGGTGAAGTCCTGGACCGGCCGCGCGGGCAGGCTGGAGGTCACGGCGTTGTTGGGCGCCCGGGTCAGCGTCGCCTTCTTGTCGAGGATGAAGACGCCGAGCGCCCCGACCTGGTTGGTGCCCTGGAAGATGCTGCCGTCGCGCCCGATGGTCGGGGGACCCTGCTGCGGGTCGAGGAGCAGCGGCGAGCCGCCGGGATCGAGCACCGGCTGGCCGGTGAGGTTGCGCAGCTGGCCCGTGGCGTCCATCGTCAGGCGCCCGTCGCGGGTATAGGCGGGGCCGGACTGGCCGCCGATGGCGAGCCAGGCATCGCCCTGCAGCGCGACGTCGAGGGGCGAATCGGTCTTGGTGATCGGGCCGGAGGCCCGCGACAGGTAGGTGTCGCCGGTGCCGACGAAGGCCACCGCGCCCTTGGTCGCCTGGGCGAGGAGGGCCGAGAACTTCGTCTCCTCGGCCCGGTAGCCCGCCGTCGACATGTTGGCGACGTTGTTGGCGGTGGTCGTCAGGCGCTTGTCGAGGGCGACCTGGGCCGACAGGTTGACGTAGAGGCTGTTCTGCATCGCCGCCTCACCCCTGCCCGTTGCTGAACAGGGCCAGGATCGGATCCGTGGCGGTGTTGTTCTGCGCGTCCCAGATCGCCGCGAAGCGGCGGGCGAAGGCCTCGACCTTGGCCGGGTCCTGGAAGCTCGCGAAGTCGACCTTCGAGGAGATGAGGTTCGCCCGCACCGTCAGGGCGTCGGAGGTGGTGGCGCTGCTCGTCGCCGGCAGGCCGATCACCGTGTTGACGACCTGGGTCAGGGCGGGGTCGCTCAGGATGTCGTAGCCGGTGTTGAGGCCCGGCGCCTTGCGGGCGAAGTACAGGGCGAGGCGTACGCCGGTATCCTGGGCACCGGCATCCGATTCGAGGCTCTGCTGCAGGTAGGCGTCGACCACCGCCTGGACGTTGGCGCTCGGCGGCAGGTCGGTGCCGTTGCCGATATCGACCGCATTCTGGCCGGTGCCGGACAGAGGCGCGTTGGTGACGCTCAGGGTGCGGACGGTGCCGCCCGCGGCGTAGATCGTGTCGGCGTTCACGCCGTCGCCGCCCGGCGCCCCGTCGAAGCCGTAATCCGTGTAGCCGGTCGATTCGAAGAACAGGTTGCCGTTGACCCCGATGCCGACCTGCACCTTGCCCATCAGCCCGTCGGCGCCCGAGGCGCCGATCTGGGCGCTGATCGCCTGGCCGAGCTCGGTCGGGGTGACGTTGGCGAGGTCGGCGACCTTGCCGGCGAGGGCGGCCCGGTTGAGGACGATCGTGGCGGACTTCGTCGTTCCCGCGTCGACCTGCGACGAGAGCGTGAAGCGCGCCTCGTTGGTGCCGGAGAAATCGTAGCTCGTGGCGAGCGTTCCCGGCAGGGAGAGCCGGGCGGCGACCGCCGGGACCGGATCCTGGCCTTCCGCGAACACTCCGTCGGTGCCGGCGGCGGAGGGGCCGGGCGCGAAGTCGAAGGCCTTGGCGAAGGCGACGTAGCGGTCGTCGGCGAGACGGTTGGCGAAGGCCGCGGACGAATCCGTGCCTTCGGTCAGCACCTTGCGCATGAACGCCTTGGCGTAGCCCATGTCCTCGAGGCCGAAGGCCTTGACGGCGTAGTTGTAGAGCCGGCTGTCGGCCATGAAGTCGTCGATCGACTTCACCTTGCCGATATTGGCCTGGTAATAGGCGGTGTCGCGGGCCACGATCGGCTCCGCGCCCTTGCGCTGCAGCGAGGTCGCGAGATTGCGCGACAGCAGCATGTAGCTCGTGAGAGTCGTCACGGATCAGCGCTCCGGCCCGTCGGCCCGGTGGGACGGGGCGGCCGGCCGCTGCGGCACGAAGCCCCGATGAGGCCTCCGCTCTAGGTGGCCACGCTTGCTCGGGGCTTGCAGCCCGGCCGCGGCCTGCCGCGTCGAGACTCGCCGCATCGCGTTCACAGCGGAGTCGGCCCGATGATGGTCTCGGTGGTGATGACGATCCAGCCGGCGCCGGTGCTGCGGATCGACAGCACGCGCCCGCCCCCCGGCAGGACCGAGCCGACCGCGACCTGATGCAGGCCGTCGCGTCCCTCGACCACCGCCTGGCCGGCGGCGGCGCGGCGCAGCACGAAGCCGGCTTGCGGCGGGGCGGCCTGCACGACGAGGCCCTGCGCCGGCGCGGGGGCGGACGGAGCCGGGGGCGGCACGTCCGGCAGCGAGCCGGTGATCAGGGGATCGAGGTCGATCTCGGGCTGGGGGGCCGGCGCCGCGATCCGCTTCCAGGTGAACGGCCCGGCGGTCGCGGGCAGCACCTCCCGCACGTCGTAGGGGCGCACCGGCTGGGACAGCGTGTAGCCGGCGAATCCGGTCGCGGTCAGCGCCAGCAGGATGGCGGCCCCGAACACGCCCCGCTCGGTCGCCGCCTCCCGGGCCCGGCGGCGGGCGATCAGGCCCGCGATCGGGCTCGCCGGGGGCGAGGCGGGCCGCGCGAGGGCGGGATGTCGTGGTTTGGCCGGGGCTGCGGGCATGGCCGGGATCGATCGGATGGTTGATGGCTAACGAGAGATGAAGGAACAGGCTTTATGATCGGTTAACGCCGCCGCGCGGGCCCGTCCCGGGCTTGCGCGCCGGCCGGAACGCCGTAAGCGTGACGGGCGGGCAGCGCGGCCCGGATGCGGGGAGACCATGGCCGACCGACCGGAGACCGATCGCCCCGGACCCCACGGACCGGGCCCCGACGACGGTCGCGGCGACGCGCCCATTCCCCGCGCGGGCCGGCGCCACCGCGTGATCCAGCAGGGACGGATCGTGCTCGGCCCCGACCGCCTCGTGACCTGCGAGATCGCCGACCTCTCCGCCGCCGGCGCGAGGCTGCGCGTCCCGGCCCGCATCGCCCTGCCGGAGACCTTCCCGCTCGTCATCGCCGCCCACGAGCTGCGCACGGTCGAGGTCCGCCTGCGCTGGCGCCGGGGAGATTTCGCCGGGGTGACGTTCGAGGGGGCGGGGGCCTACGTCGGCTGAGGCGGACGTGGAGGTTCTGAGGTTGTTCGAACCGACCGACGGGATCGAGAGCCCCGCTGTCGTTCCGAGGTCGCGACAGCGGAGCCGCACGACACCTGACGGCGTCGCGCGCTTCCCTTTCCCGGACGACTGACGCGATAGCGCAAGGAGATCCGGGAACCAGCGCAAGAAGCCAGCATGACGGCAACCTTGCAGCATACGGAGCCGCTTCGCGGCATTTCTCCCCTGGATCCCGGATCTCCTTC
>NZ_JTHF01000097.1 GCF_001043895.1 Methylobacterium indicum | reverse complement strand
ATCCGGGTCATGCCGGCGGAGGGATGCGGGACCGGCACGGCCGCCTTGGCGCCGCCACGAGGGCGCTGCCGCCAGCCGTCTTTTCGCGCAGGATCTCACGCCCGGCACGGCCGACGCCCACGATGGGGCGCGAGGTGGCCGTGATGTCGCAAGCGGAGATCGTCGAGGCCCTGATCGACTTCATCGGTCGGCCGGGCGCGGACGAGGCGGAGTTCGAGGCGATGGCGCTCCGGCTCTTCGCCCACCAATACGCGCACAACGCTCCCTATCGCCGCTTCGCCCAGGCGCGCGGGCGCACGCCGCTTAGCCTGCGGCGCTGGCGCGACATCCCGGCGGTGCCGATCAAGGCGTTCAAGGACCTCACCCTGAGCTGCTGTCCGCCGGACGACGCCGCGCGGGTGTTCATGACGAGCGGCACCACCGGCAGCGGGCGCGGCCGCAGCTACCACCCGACGCTGGCGGTCTACGACCGTTCGATGCTGAAGGGCTTTGCCGCCCGGGTGATGCGCGGGCGCGACACGATCCGCATGGGCCTCCTGTTTCCCGACGAGGCGGCGCTCCCCAACTCGTCGCTCGCCCATTACCTGGCCCTGGCCAAGGCGCATTTCGGGACGCCCGACAGCGCGGTCTTCATCGGCCCCGGCGGGCTCGACCTCGACGGGCTGGTGGCGGCGCTGGAGCGGGCCGAGGCCTCGGGCGAGCCCTATGCGCTGCTCGGCGCCACCTACGCCTTCGTGCCGGTGTTGGACGCGCTCGCGGAACGGGGCCGGCGCATCGCCCTGCCGCCCGGCAGTGTCCTGTTCGACACCGGTGGCTTCAAGGGCCAGTCGCGGGAGATCGAGCCCGACGCCTTCTACGACGCGCTCTCGCGGACCTTCGGGGTGCCGCGCGAGGCCTGCCTCAACATGTACGGCATGACCGAGCTGAGCACCCAGTTCTACGACGACGGCAACGCGGTCTGCCCGCCGGTGAAGTCCGGCCCGCACTGGATCCGCAGCCGCGTCGTCGATCCGCTGACCGGCCGGGACCTGCCCGAGGGCGAGACCGGCGTGCTGGTCCACCACGACCTCGCCCATTTCAACTCGGTCTCGGCGATCCTGACCGAGGATGCCGGCGTGATCGTGCCGGGCGGCTTCCGGCTGCTCGGCCGGGTCGAGGGTTCGGCGTCCCGCGGCTGCTCGGTCGCGGTGGCCGAGTTCCTGACCGCCGCCCAAGGGTGACCGGCGAGAGCATGAGCGATCGCGGGACGAGCGGGGTCGAGGAGGCCGGCTACCTGCCGGGGCCGTTCGCCGGCGCGGTCGGCCGGCGGGTCGTCGCGCACCGGGCCTGGGGCGAGACGGTCGCGGTGGCGCTGCCGGTGCTCGACGAGGCCCAGGCCCGGGCGCTCTGCGCCCATGTCCGGGTCCGTGCCCGGGATACCCTGCGGGGCATGGAGACCGCCCGCATCGTCCAGGCGATCGACCGGGCGAGCGCCTGCCTCCTCGACCGCACGCATCCCCTGCGGCGCAAGGCCGAGGCACTGCTGCCGGTCGTCACCGGCTACGATGCCGAGACCGTGCGGCTCGGCCTGACGCGCTACCTCAAGACCTTCCGGCGGCCCCAGCTCCTGCGCTTCCTCGCCGAGGACTTTTCCGATCCGGGCGTGCTCGACGGCTTCCGGCCGGCGGTGAAGGGCGGGTTCGTGCGGGCGCGCGGGCCCGATCTGCTCCTGCATGTCTGGGCCGGCAACGTCCCGGCCCTGCCGCTGTGGAGCCTCGTCGCCGGTCTGCTGGTCAAGGCCGGCAGCATCGGCAAGCTCGCCTCGGCCGAGCCGCTGACCGCCGGCTGGTTCGCGCAGGCACTCGCCGAGGCCGATCCCGAGCTCGGCGAGTGCCTGGCGGTGACCTGGTGGAAGGGCGGCGAGGGCGGCGTCGAGGCGACGTTCCTGGGATCGGCCGACTGCGTCATGGCGTATGGCGGCAACGCCACTCTGGAGGCGTTGCGCGCCAGGGTGCCGATCGCCACCCGGTTCCTGCCCCACGGCCACCGCATCGGCTTTGCCATGGTCGGCCGCGAGGCGTTGGACAGCCGCCGGGCCGCCGCCCTGGCCCATGCCGCCGCCCAGGACGTGGTGCGCTACGAGCAGCAGGGCTGCTACGCGCCGCAGATGCTGTTCGTGGAGCGCGGCGGGCCGGTGGCGCCGGACGAGTTCGCCCGGCACCTCGCCCATGCGCTCGCGGCGCTCGCCGCCCGCCACCCGCGCCGGGGTCTCGATCCGGGCGAGGCCGCCGCCATCGCGGCCTGGCGCAGCGGCCACGAGATGCGGGCCCTCGACGGGGACGGGATCGTGCTCCTCGGCGACCCGGAGGATCCCTGGAGCGTCATCCACCTCGAGGCCGCCGTGCCCTTGAGCCCGTCCGGCCTCAACCGCACCGTCGCGGTGGTGGCGGTGGATGATCTCGCCGAGGTGCCGGCCCTGGTGGCGCCCCACCGCGCCTACCTCCAGAGCGCGGGCCTCGCGGCCTCGCCGACCCGGCTGTTCACCCTGGCGAACGACCTCGCGGCGGCCGGGGTCACCCGCATCACGGCCATCGGCCGGATGACCGCGCCGGAGGCCGGCTGGCACCATGACGGCCGCTTCAGCCTGCTCGACCTCGTCACGATGACGGAGATCGAGGCCGGCGCCGAGGCCGCGGCGGACGACTTCGCGCCCTATGCCGAGTGACGCCACCCTGTCCCTGGCGGGCGTGCGCTACCGCTTCCCCGGCGACGCGGCGGCGACCGTCGACGGGGTCGACTGGGCGATTCCCCCCGGGGCGGTGCATTGCCTGCTCGGCCGCAGCGGCTGCGGCAAGACCACGCTCCTCAAGATCGCCGCCGGGCTGATCGCGCCGGACGAGGGGCTCGTGCGTGTCGGCGGGGCGCCGGTGCGCGGGCCGGCGCCGCGGGTCGGCTTCGTGTTCCAGGCCCCGACCCTGCTCGACTGGCTCAACGTCCTCGACAACGTGCTGCTGCCGGTCTCGCTCAAGCGCCGCCCCCGCGCGGCCGACCGGGACGCCGCCCGCGACCTCCTGGCGGCGATGGGGCTCGGCGCCCTCGCCGGACGGCACCCCGCCACCCTGTCGGGCGGGCAGCAGAGCCGGGTCGCGATGGCCCGCGCCCTGATCGGCGCGCCCGACCTCCTGCTCCTCGACGAGCCCTTCGCGGCGCTCGACGCGATCACCCGCGAGGAACTGCAGGACGATCTCCTGCGCCTCTGCGCGGCGCGGGGCACCGCGGCCCTGTTCGTCACCCACGACATCGCCGAGGCGGCGTATCTCGGCGATCGGGTCGGCGTGATGGCGGCCGGGCGCCTCGTCCACGAGGGGGCGGTGCCGCTGCCGCGTCCCCGCCCCCCCGGCATCCGCTACGCCGCCGCGTTCGGCGCCGCCTGCCGGACCTTGCGCGCCGCCATGGACGCCCCCTCCCCGGCCGCGGGGCGCGCCGCATGAGGCCGCGCCTCGCCTCCGTCCTGCTCCTCGTCGCACTGCTCGGCGCGTGGGAGGCGTGGTGCCGCACGGGCGCGGTCTCGGTCCTGGTCCTGCCGCCCCCCTCCTCGGTGGCCGAGACCCTGTGGGGCGAGATCGCGTCGGGCCGGCTCTGGCCGCACCTGCGGGCGACGGCGACCGAGATGGCGCTCGGGCTTGCCGCCGGGACGGGCCTCGGCCTCGGCGCCGGCATCCTCCTCGCCGAGTGGCCGGCGCTCCACCGGGTGCTCCACCCCTACGTGCTGGCGAGCCAGCTGGTGCCGAAGCTGGCGCTCGGGCCCCTGCTGATCCTGTGGTTCGGCTTCGGCCTGACCCCGACGGTGGTGATCACCGCGCTGATCTGCTTCTTCCCGCTCCTCGAGAACACCCTGACGGGGCTGGAGCAGGTCGATGCGGCCAAGCGCGAGCTGTTTCGCATGCTCGGGGCGAGCCGGGCCCGGACCCTGTGGCGCCTGAAGCTGCCCGCGGCCCTGCCGGTGATCCTGGCGGGGTTCCGGGTCGCCATTGTGCTCGCGTTGGTCGGGGCGGTGGTGGGCGAGTTCGTCGGCGGGCGCCAGGGCCTCGGCGCCGCGATCATCGCCGCCCAGAGCGTGATGGATTCGAGCCTGATCCTCGCCCTGTTCGTGGTCATCACCGCCCTCGGGATGGCCGTCTACGAGGCCGCCCGCGCCCTCGAATCCCTGATCCTGCGTCGCTACCCGAGAGGTTGAGTGTCGTGACGATTCCACGTTGCCTGCGTGCCCTGCCGTTCCCCGCCCTCGCGGCGCTCGCTCTTGCTGCGCTCGCTCTTGCCGGACGCGCCCCGCCGGCCGCCGCGCAGGGCCTCGACAAGGTCACGGTCGGCGGCTGGAGCCAGCCGATCAGCGAGATCACCAACCTGCTCGCCGAGCCGGATCACGGGTTGTTCAAGGCCCGCGGCATCGCCCTCGACTACGTGCCGGGCAACGGCGGCGGCTCGGCGATCCAGGCCGTGCTGGCGGGGCAGGCCGATGTCGCCTTCACCGACCCGGCCTCGTTCTACCTCGCCCTCGACAAGGGCGCGGACCTGGTGGCGATCTACGATATCTACCCGCAGAACGTGTTCAACGTCGTCTCGCCCAAGAGCCGCGGCATCCGCACCGCCGCCGACCTCAAGGGCAAGCGCGTCGGCGTCTACAGCCTGGCGAGCGGCACCCGCCAGCACCTGCTCCTGCTGCTGGCCGCGGCGGGATTGAAGGAATCGGACGTGACCGTCGAGGTCACCGGCCTCCTCAACTTCGCCCCCCTGATCCAGGGCCAGGTCGACGCGACCGCCGCCACCGATACCGGGCTCCTCGTCGGCCGCGCCAAGGGTCTCGGCGACGTCGACGTGATCGAGGTGCGCGACCACCTCAACCTGCCGAGCGACATCTTCGTGGTGACGCGCAAGGATTACGAGGCGAAGAAGCCGCTCCTCAGGCGCTTCCTCGCCGCCTACCGCGACTCGGCGGCCTGGATGATCGCCAAGCCGGACGAGGCGGCCCGCCTCGCCGTGACCCGCGCAATCAACGGCCGCGACGAGGCGATCAACCGCGAGGTGATCCGCCTGCGCAACCTCTCGAGCGTGTCGCCGACGACCGAGCGCGAGGGCCTCGGCCATTTCGACCTGCCGGTCCTGCAGCAGGGCGCCGACACCTTCCGGCGCCTCGGTCTCGTCACCCGCGCCCTCGACATGAGCCAGGTGGTGAAGAGCGACCTGATCCCCGCCAGGGAGACGACGAAGGAGAACACGCCGTGAGGTTCCGCGACCGCGCGATCCTGGTCACCGGGGCGAGCCGCGGCATCGGCGCCGCCATCGCCAGGGCCGCCGCCGCCGAGGGCGCCCTCGTCATCGTCAACTACCGCAGCGACGAAGCCGGCGCCGAGGCGGTGGCCGAGCGCTGCCGGACCCTCGGCGGGCAGGCGCTCCCGGTCGCCGCGGACGTCACCGATCCGGACGCGGTGGCGGGGCTCGCGGCACGGATCGCCGAGGAGATCGGGCGCCTCGATGCGATCGTCAACAACGCCTTCGCGCCCTACCGCTTCGACCCCGACCACCGCACCCGCTTCCGCGACCTGCCGTGGGAGGCCTACCAGCGCCAGTTCGACGGGGCGGTGCGGGCGACCCACACCGTCGTGCAGGCCCTGCTGCCGCTGCTGACGCGACGGAGCGGCGGCAGCATCGTCAACCTCGTGAGCGACCTCGTGGCGCGCCCGAGCATCCCCTATCACGACTACACCACCGCCAAGGCGGCGCTCGTCGGCTTCAGCCGCAACCTCGCCGCCGAACTCGGGCCGGTCGGCGTGCGGGTCAATTGCGTGGCGCCGGGCCTCGTCGTTCCGACGACCGCGAGCCGGGACACGCCGGAGGCCGTGCGCGAGGCGCTGATCGCCCAGACGCCGCTTCGCCGCCTCGCGAGCCCCGAGGACATCGCCGGGCCGGTCCTGTTCCTCGCCCACGACGACAGCCGCTTCATGACCGGGCAGGTGCTCACCGTCGATGGTGGATTGGTGATGGGCTGAGGGCACGCCGCATCCGCGCCCAAGCGGATTTCGCCCAAGCGGATTTCGCCGAAGCGGACACCGGTTCGGCGGCAAAAATCTGCGACACAACAAGAACCTGAGCAGGCGAAGCGCCGGCCTGCCAACGCAAGTCCGCTTAGGTTGCGATCCCGACAACCCAGTCCACCGTTCGGCGTTCGACAGTCCGGACCGTCCGGCGGCCTCCGGTTTGTGGAAGACCAACGCCGTTCACAGTTGCGTCAGGTCTGTTGACAGGACTGACCCCGCGTGGTGATCAACGGAAGACGTCGCTCCACGCTGCGCGACGCCCGCATGCGATGATCGACGGATGCGCCGTCGGGCTTGGCCCGACGCAGCGCATTATGCCGTCAGACCTAGGCTGTACGCCCGAATGTTGCTCGGGCGTTGCAGGTCCTACCTGTGCGGGTATGATCCCGACGCTCGACCTGCTGCCGGCCGCCGAGAGCCGCGCCCCCGCTCCCGCCGCAGCCCCTGCGGCGGATCTCCTCGCGCATGTCCTGCGGGACCTCGCCTTGTCCTACGAGGCTGAGTGCCCAGGGGGCTTCGCCCGCTTCCGGCAGGCGCTGACGGTCGAGACGCTGGCGGTCATCGCCCGCTTCAACGGCCCGGCGACGAGCGACGAGGCCGCGCTGGCCCTGGCGCGGCAGATCCACGAAACCCTGCTCGACGTCGAGGAAGACGTCTGGGCCCTCCACACCTCGGCGCACTGACGCCCGTCTCCGGTCGCTCGCGTCAGGAGCCGGGGCCGCGGAATCACTCCGCGGCCATCGCCCCCGCCTGCGCCGCGTGCAGGCGCGTATAGGCGCCGTCCGCCGCCACCAGGGCGTCGTGCGAGCCCTGTTCCAGGATGCGTCCGCCCGAGACGACCGCGATGCGGTCGGCGTGCCGGATGGTGGCGAGACGGTGGGCGATGACCAGCGTCGTGCGCCCCTCGGTCAGCTCGGCGAGCGCCTGCTGGATCTCGCGTTCGGTCTGGGTGTCGAGGGCCGAGGTCGCCTCGTCGAGGATCAGGACCGGCGGGTTCTTCAGGAAGACCCGGGCGATCGCGAGGCGCTGCTTCTGCCCGCCGGAGAGCTTGACGCCGCGCTCGCCCACCACCGTGTCGAGGCCGTCCGGCAGCGTCTCGATCAGCGCGTCGAGGCGGGCCCGGTGCGCCGCCGCCCGGATCTCGGCCTCGCTCGCGTCAAGCCGGCCATAGGCGATGTTCTCGCGGATCGTGCCGGCGAACAGGAAGACGTCCTGCTGCACGATGCCGATCTGGCTCCGCAGGGACGCGAGCGTCAGGTCGCGGATGTCGTGGCCGTCGAGGGTGATGCGCCCGCCCTCGACGTCGTAGAAGCGCGGCACCAGCGAGCACAGGGTGGTCTTGCCGGCCCCCGACGGCCCGACGAAGGCCACGGTCTCGCCGGCCCCGACCGCGAGGTCGACGCCGTTCAGGACCTCGCGCCCGTCGCCGTAGCCGAAGCGCACGCCCTCGAAGCGGATCTCGCCGCGCAGGGGCGGCGCCGGGATCGCACCGGGCCGGTCGACGATGTCGGGGGCGGTGGCGAGCAGCGCCATGTAGCGGCGGAAGCCCGCGATCCCCTTGGGATACGTCTCGACGACCGCGCTGATCTTCTCCAGCGGCCGGTAGAACACCCCGACGAGGAGCAGGAAGCCGATGAAGCCCCCGGGGCTGAGATCGCCCCGCACCACGAAGGCGGCTCCACCCAGCAGCACCACGATCTGGACGAGGCGCATGCCGAGGTAGTTGAGCGACAGGCTCGCCGCCATGATCTTGTAGGCTTCGAGCTTGGTGGCGCGGTAGCGCTGGTTGTCGGCGGCGAAGAGACGCCGCTCGTGCGCCTCGTTGGCGAAAGCCTTCACCACCCGGATGCCGCCGACATTCTCCTCGATGCGGGCGTTGAAGGCACCGACCCGGCCGTACTGCGCCTGCCAGTTCCGCGTCATCCGTCCGCCGTAGCGCACGGTGACGAAGGCGATGACCGGCAGGATCGCGGCGGTCATCAGGGCGAGCGGCGGATGGACGGTGAGCATCAGCCCGAAGGCGCCGAACAGCGTCATCACGGCGATGAACAGGTCCTCGGGCCCGTGATGGGCGACCTCGCCGATCTCCTCCAGGTCCTTCGTCACCCGGGCGACGAGGTGGCCGGTCTTCTGGTTGTCGAAGAAGCGGAACGACAGCGTCTGCAGGTGGTCGAAGGCCCGGGCCCGCATCGTCGTCTCGATGTTGATGCCGAGCACGTGGCCCCAATAGGTCACCACCACCATCAGCCCGGCATTGGCGACGTAGAGCAGCGCGAGCCCCGCGGCCGCGAGCAGGATCAGGCTCCAGTCCTGGCGCGGCAGCAGCACGTCGACGAAGGCCTTCACCGCCATCGGGAAGCCGAGCTCGAGCAGCCCCGACAGGATGGCGCAGCCGAAATCGAGAAGGAACAGGGCCCGGTACGGCCGGTAATAGGCGAGGAAGGCCTTCAGCATGACGGTCCGGTGGGAGCGGGCGGGAGGCGACCGGGGACGGCGCGGGCCCCTGATAGGCGGGAACCCGCCCGCGCGACAAGATCGGACCGGGGGTCGAAGGGCCGCAGCATCGCCGCGACTACAAAACGAGGCTGAATCGCGACTGCATCACGAGGCTTTTTCGAAACTATTCTAAAGTCAGTCGGGCAAAATCGCTCACCGCCTGACGAGAGAGGCGGGACGGACGATGGCCACACTTCATCGCGAACACCGAGCTTCACACGGATGGAGCACCGCGGCCGAGCGGGGACGGCCGATGCGGGGGTTGTGATCGGGCGACGTGCGCAGGGAGGCGCGCGGGGCGTGGCCGTTCGAGCGGATCGTCACCACCGGCAGCGTGGTGCCGAGTACGGTCGGCGGCAGCGAAGCCGGTACGGCCGCGGACCACCGCTATCCGTTTTCGCCCTGTACCGACTGGGACGGGATCGTTCAGGCTTCTGCGGCCCGCACCGCCCAGGCCTGTGCCGGACGGCCGATCGTGGCGGTCCAGGACACGGGCGTGATCAACGTCACGCCGGCTGCTGCCGGCCGTCACGGCCTGGGACCGGCCGGCAACGGTCGCAATCCCGGCTTCGTCCTGCACCCGGTCGTCGCCGTGGAAGCCGACGACGAGGCGGTGCCGGGCCCGGTCGATGCCCGGTTCTGGACCCGCTCCACCCGCCCGATCCTCCCCCGCCACCAGCGGCCGGTCGAGGAGAAGGAGAGCCTGCGCTGGATCATCGGAGCCAGGGCCGCCGCGACGGCTCTGTCCGATACGGCCCAGAGTCCGATCGTGGTCGCCGACCAGGAGGGCGACGGCGACAGTCACTTCGCCCGTCGGCCACTTCGCCCGTCGGCCTGCGGGCACGGACCTTCTGGTGCGCGCGCCACGACCGGCCGCCGGTCGAAGACGGCGGCCTGCAGGGCGAGACGCGATGGCCGGCGACGGCCAAGGCACGGTGGAGGTGCCCGACCCGGGCAGCCGTCCCGCACCGCCAAGGTGACGCGGCGCGCTGGGCCGGTCGAGGTGGTGTGCCCCTCCACCCTGGAGTCTCGCGAGCCGGCCTGCCCGAGCCTGCAGTGCGTCTGCGTGCAGGCGCCTGATCCGCCCGCGGGCGTGACGCCCTTGTGCTGGCGGCTTTTGACGACACGGGGGGTGCCGGATGCGGCGCCCGCGCAGGAGATGGTGCGGCTGTCGGTGGATGCGCGCGATGGCAGCCGGCGACCGATGCAGGACGTGCTGGACGTGGCGTGCCTGCCGGTCGTCGCGGACCTGGATGCGCCTGCGAGGGCAGCACGGTCCGCCTGCGCAACCCCCACCCGCCGGTAGCCCGAGCCGGCTGTCGTGGATCGTGGCCCGCCATGGCGGCTGGAACGCGCCCAACACGTCACACCGACCCAAGGTCGTCGCCCGCGGCTGGGAACGCTTGACGGCTATGCTCGCCGGAACCTCGATCGCACGCGACCTGCTTCCGTCAAGGCCGTCGCCACGAGGGGGCGGTGAGAGGGCCGCGTTCCCGTCCAGGGAACACGGCAAGCCCAGGCGCAGCCGAAGCGAGGGTGACGTGCCGGATGGGGCTCCTCCGGAAATCCCCCTCACCCTCGCCCCGCGGGGAGAGGACGAACCCGCGCCAGATTTTCAAACCCTGCGAAGCACGAAAAGAAACGGGCGGCACTCGCGTGCCGCCCGTTCTCATTTCACCAATCGGCAGCGTCAGCCGCGCTGGGCCGTCGTCACGTAGTCGCGCTTCGGGGCGCCGGTGTAGAGCTGGCGCGGACGGCCGATCTTCTGGGACGGGTCCTCGATCATCTCGGCCCACTGGCTGATCCAGCCGACGGTGCGGGCGAGCGCGAACAGCACCGTGAACATCGAGGTCGGGAAGCCCATCGCCTTGAGGGTGATGCCCGAGTAGAAGTCGATGTTCGGGTAGAGCTTCTTCTCGATGAAGTATTCGTCCTTGAGGGCGATCTGCTCCAGCTCCATCGCGACGTCGAGCAGCGGATCGTCCTTGATGCCGAGCTCGCTCAGCACCTCGTGCGTGGTCTTCTGCATGATGCGGGCACGCGGGTCGTAGTTCTTGTAGACCCGGTGACCGAAGCCCATCAGGCGGAAGGGATCGTTCTTGTCCTTCGCCTTGGCGACGTACTCGCCGACGCGCTCGGGCGTGCCGATCTCGGCCAGCATCTTCAGCGCCGCCTCGTTGGCGCCGCCATGGGCGGGACCCCACAGGCAGGCGATGCCGGCGGCGATGCAGGCGAAGGGGTTGGCGCCCGAGGAACCGGCGAGCCGCACCGTCGAGGTCGAGGCGTTCTGCTCGTGGTCGGCGTGCAGGATGAAGATCCGGTCGAGCGCGCGCGACAGCACGGGGTTCGGCTGGTACTCCTCGCACGGAACCGCGAAACACATCCGCAGGAAGTTCGAGGTGTAGTCGAGGTCGTTCTTCGGGTACACGAACGGCTGGCCGATCGAGTACTTGTAGGCCATGGCCGCCAGCGTCGGCATCTTGGCGATCATGCGCATGGAGGCGACCATGCGCTGCTTCTCGTCCGTGATGTCGGTCGAGTCGTGGTAGAACGCCGAGAGCGCGCCGACGCAGGCCACCATCACCGCCATCGGGTGGGCGTCGCGGCGGAAGCCCTGGAAGAAACGGTTCATCTGGTCATGCACCATGGTGTGGCGCGTGACGCGGTAGTCGAAATCGGCCTTCTGGGCCGCGGTCGGCAGCTCGCCGTACAGCAGCAGGTAGCAGGTCTCGAGGAAGTCGCCGTGCTCGGCCAGCTGCTCGATCGGGTAACCGCGATAGAGGAGCACGCCCTCGTCACCGTCGATATAGGTGATCTTGGACTCGCAGGACGCCGTCGAGGTGAAGCCCGGGTCGTAGGTGAACTGCCCGGTCTGCGCGTAGAGCTTGCTGATGTCGACGACACCCGGGCCGACCGTGCCGGCCTTGGTCGGCAGCTCGATCGTGCGACCGTTCACCGTGAGGGTGCTGGTGGGGAGGCTCATGGGGTTGCGGACCCTTTCCATCAACGTGACTGAGCGTCGGCGCCTCGACCGCGGCGCCCGGGGGCAGGCGGCGACTTTGCTGCGGTTGCTCACTCAACGCCCGGGTTAGCGGATCGACGCACCGGCATCAACCACGCCTCCCCGCCCGGATGACAGAATTCAGATTCTGTTCAGGGGTGGTCGGATCGGGGTGGCGAATCCCCCCGCGAGCGGATCTCGCGGGGGGAAACGGCCTGGTTGTGCCTCAGGCGGCCTGCTCGCGCAGGCGGCCGAGGCTCTCCTCGCGGCCCAGCACCGCCATCACGTCGAAGAGCGGCGGCGAGGTCGCCCGGCCGGTCAGCGCCGCCCGCAGGGGCTGGGCGACCTGCCCGAGCTTGACCCCGGCGCCCTCCGCGTAGTGCCGCACCGCACCCTCGGTCGAGGCGGCGGACCACTCGGTGAGCGCCTCGAGGTGGGGCAGCGCCCCGGCGAGCCGCTCGCGCCCGCCATTGCCGAGGAGACCCGAGGCCTTCTCGTCGAGGGCGAGGGGGCGCGGCGCGTAGAGGTAGTAGGCGCTGTCCACGAGCTCGATCAGGGTCTTGGCCCGCTCCTTCAGCCCCGGCATCGCGGCGATGAATTTTTCGCGGATCTCCGGGGCCAGCGGCGCGGAGAGGCCCCAGCGCTGTCCTTGCGTCGGCAGGATCGCCTCGATCGCCTCGACCAGCGCCTCGTTCGAGGACGAGCGGATGTAGTGCCCGTTCAGGTTCTCGAGCTTGGCGAAGTCGAACCGGGCCGGCGAGCGCCCGACCTGGGCGAGGTCGAAGGCGGCGATCATCTCCTGCGTGGAGAAGATCTCCTGGTCGCCGTGGCTCCAGCCGAGGCGCACGAGGTAGTTGCGGAGCGCCGCCGGCAGGTAGCCGAGGTCGCGGTAGGCATCGACGCCGAGGGCGCCGTGGCGCTTCGAGAGCTTGGCCCCGTCCGGCCCGTGGATCAGCGGGATGTGCGACATGTTCGGCACGGTCCAGCCCAGCGCCTGGTAGATCTGGGTCTGGCGCGCGCCGTTGGTGAGGTGGTCGTCGCCGCGGATGATGTGGGTCACGCCCATGTCGTGGTCGTCGACCACCACCGCCAGCATGTAGGTCGGCGTGCCGTCCGAGCGCAGCAGGACGAGATCGTCGAGATCCTTGTTCTGCCAGACCACCCGGCCCTGCACCGCATCCTCGACCACGGTCTCGCCCTCGGTGGGCGCGCGGAGCCGAATCACCGGCTTGACGCCGGCCGGGGCCTCGGAGGGATCGCGGTCGCGCCAGCGGCCGTCGTAGCGGATCGGCCGGCCCTCGCGACGCGCGCTCTCGCGCATCTCGGTCAGCTCCTCGGGCGTGGCGTAGCAGTGATAGGCCCGGCCGGTGGCGAGCAGCCCCTCGGCCACCTCGCGGTGCCGGGCCGCGCGGGCGAACTGGTAGACCACGTCGCCGTCCCAATCGAGGCCGAGCCAGGCGAGCCCGTCGAGGATCGCGTCGATCGCACCTTGCGTCGAGCGCTCGCGGTCGGTGTCCTCGATGCGCAGCAGCATCCGCCCGCCGTGACGGCGCGCGTAGAGCCAGTTGAACAACGCCGTGCGACCCCCGCCGATGTGGAGGAAGCCCGTGGGCGACGGGGCAAAGCGGGTGACGACGGAGGACATGCGCTTCGAGAACCGAGGTGAGAGCGAAAAAACGATGTGGCCGGGGCCGTCGGGGCAGGGTCGGGCGAGTCGACCCGCCGGCGCCGGGTCCTGTAGCATGCGCGAGACGAGCCGTTAAGAAACCGTCATCGGGGCCGGGCCCGCGCCCGGGGCCCGAGGGAGCGGCGGTTGCGCGCAGCCTCGTCGGGGCGGTGCGATGGCGGGGCCGGGCGCAGGAACGGGGATCGTGGCGCGCGCCGTCGGCGCGCTGCCGGCGCCCGTGCTGCTGCTCCCGGCGTTCCGCGGCCGGATCGCCGGCTGCCTCGCCGCGGAGGCCGGGCAGCGCCGGCTGTTTCCCTGGCTGGCGGTCGCCTTCGGGGCCGGGGCGCTCGTGTTCCTCACGCTCGCGGACGGGCCGGTCCTCCTCGCCGCCCCGCTCGGCACCGGCCTCGCCCTGGCGGGCGGCGCCGTCGCGCTCCGGGCGCGGGCGGTGGCCCCGGCCCTGCTGTTGGCGGCGTCCTTCGTCTTCCTGGGCTTCGCGGCGGCGGCCTACCGCACGGCGAGCGTCGCGGCGCCGGTCCTCGCCCGCACCGTGATCGCCCCGCTCCACGGCTTCGTCGAAGCGCTGGAGGAGCGGGAAGAGGGCGCGCGGCTGGTGGTGCGGGTCCTGCGGCTCGGCGAGATGCCGGCGGCCGAGCGCCCGGCGCGGGTGCGCGTCTCCTATCGCCGCGGCGACGCGCTGCGGCCCGGCGACTACATCGAGGCCAAGGCGCGCCTGCTGCCGCCGCCGGAGCCGGCGCGGCCGGGCGGCTACGACTTCGCCCGCGACGCGTATTTCCGCGGCATCGGCGCCGTCGGCTCGCTGCTGGGCGCCGCCGCCGTCAAGCCGCCGCCCGAGCCGGCGCCCTGGCCCCTGCGGCTCGCCGCCGGCCTCGACGACGCCCGCAACGCGCTGACCCGCCGCATCGCCGAATCGAACGGGGACAAGGGTGGCATCACCCAGGCCGGCGCGGTGGCGGCCGCCCTCGTCACCGGCAAGCGCGGGCTCATCGACCAGCCCACCAACGACACCCTGCGGGCGGCCGGCATCTATCACGTCGTTTCCATTTCCGGGTTGCACATGGTGCTGGCCGCCGGGGTGGTGTTCTGGCTCGTGCGGGCCCTTCTCGCCCTCCTCCCCGGACTGGCGCTGTCCTGGCCGATCAAGAAGATCGCGGCGTTCCTGGCGATGATCGCGGTCACCGGCTACTGCGCCTTCTCGGGGTGGGACCTCGCGGCCGAGCGCTCGCTGGTCATGACCCTGGTGATGCTCGGCGCGATCCTGGTCGACCGGCCGGCGCTCAGCCTGCGCAACCTGGCGCTGGCGGCGCTGATCTCGCTCGCCCGCGAGCCCGAGGGACTGCTCGGCCCGAGCTTCCAGATGTCGTTCGGGGCGGTGGCCGGGCTCGTCGCCTGCGCCCGGCTGATCGAGGGGCGGCTGTGGAACCCGGAGGGCGGCGGGCCGGTGACCAAGGCCCTCGCCTGGGGCCTCGCGACGGTGGTCGGCACGCTGGCCACCACGCTGGTGGCGCAATTCGCCACCGCGCCCTTCGCCACCTACCACTTCCAGACCGTCCAGCCCTTCGGCGTCGTCGGCAACGCGCTCACCCTGCCGCTCGTCTCGCTGGTGGTGATGCCGGCGGCGGTGCTCGGGATGCTGGCCCATCCCTTCGCCCTCGACCGGCCGGTCTGGTGGGCGATGGGCCTCGCCGTGCGCGGCATGCTCGACATCTCGGCCTGGATCCAGGGCTTCGACCGCGCCACCGTGGTCCTGCCGGCCTTCGGCCCGGGTGCGCTCGGGCTGATGACGGTGGCCCTCCTGCTCCTGGTGCTGCCGGTCTCCGGCCTGCGCTGGCTCGGCCTCGCCCCCGGCCTCCTCGGCCTGGCGCTCGCGGCGAGCCCGGTCCGGCCCGACCTCTACGTCGACCGCGAGGGCGGCGGCGCGGCCCTGCGCGGGGCCAACGGACGCCTCGTGGTGCTGGGCAAGCCCCCCGGCTTCGTGCTGGAACAGTGGCTGAAGGCCGACGGCGACGGCCGCTCCCGCGACGATCCCGGCCTGAGCGCGCAGGCCCGCTGCGACAAGCTCGGCTGCGTCGGCCACGGCCCGCAGGGGATCAGCGTGGCCCTGGTGCGCGACAAGCGCGCCTTTCCGGAGGATTGCGCCCGCGCGACCGTGGTGGTGAGCCGGCTCCAGGCGCCGGCCGGGTGCGCGGCCAAGCACGTCCTCGACAGACCGTTCCTGGCAGCGCACGGAGCGACGACCCTGCGCTTCACGGCGGACGGCGTCGTGGTCGAGACCGCCAAGCGCCCGGGAGAGACGCGACCGTGGCAGCCGGAGGCGAAGGCGCCGGCCGCGCCTGGAGCACCGGGTCCGGCTGCAACGCAGGGACCGACCACTCCTGGCGGACAGGCGCCAAGCTCGTCGGCTCCGCCCCAGGATGGGGAGGAGGTGGAGCTACCGGGTGATCCCTGACGCACGTCTCCCGGCCATCTCTTTCCCGGACGACTGGAGCGTCGGCGGAAGGAGATCCGGGAGCCAGAGGAGAAGCGGCGCGGAGCGACTCTGCAAGGTGCACCGTTGCAGGCCCATCGGCGCTTCACGACATCCTGTGCGGGATCCCGAATCCCATTCCACTTCGTTGCAGCCAGCCGGGAAAGGGCGTTCGGCCTACGGCATCAGCCGCAGCGCATCGGCGAAGAAGTCCGGCCCGCCGAAATTGCCCGACTTCAAGGCCAGCCACATGTCGCGGTCGGTGGTGCGCAGGACCGGCACGCCGGCAGCGATCTCGGGGCCGACGCGGAAGGCCGGAAGCCCGAGGCGGTCGACGACCGCGCCCGACGTCTCGCCGCCCGCCACCACCAGGCGGCGCACCCCGTGCGCCACCAGCCCCTCGGCGATCCGCGCCATGGCGGCCTCGATGGCGTGGCCGGCGGCGTCGCGGCCGTAGCGGGCCTGGACCGCCGCCACGTCCTCCGGGCCGGCGCTGCTGGCGATGAGCACCGGGCCGTCGCCGATCCGCTCGAGCGCCCAGGCCAGCGCCGCGCCGGCCTCGTCCTCGCCGGCGAGCAGCCGGGCGGGATCGAGACGGCGCACCGGCATCGCGGCCTCGGCCCGGGCGATCTGGCCGAGGGTCGCCTGCGAGCAGCTGCCGGCGAGGCAGGCCGCCGGGCCGCCGATGGCGGGTCCGAGATCGGCTGTGGCCGCCGCGGGCGCGACGCGGCCGGCCGCCACCAGGGCGCGGGCGAGGCCCAGCCCGAGGCCCGAGGCGCCGGTCGAGACCTTGCGGGTCAGGGCGGCGGCGCCCAGCACCGCGAGGTCGCGGTCGAGCACCGCATCGGCGATGGCCGCCCCCTTGCCCTCGCGGGCGAGCGCGTCGAGCCGGGCCCCCACCGCCTCGGCGCCCTGCGCCACCGTGGCGAGGTCGATCAGCCCGACCCCCGCCCGGCTCTGGCGCGCCAGCACCCGCACGAGGTTCGAATCGCGCATCGGGTTGAGGGGATGGTCCTTGAGCGGGCTCTCGGCGAGCGGGACCATGCCGACGAAGAGGTGGCCGAGATAGACCGTGCGCGCCGTCTCCGGAAAGGCCGGGGTGACGAGCGCGATCGCCTCGCCGGCATCCTCCCGCAGCGCGTCGGTGACCGGGCCGATATTGCCGGCATCGGTCGAATCGAAGGTCGAGCAGACCTTGAACAGCAGGTGGCCGGCGCCCCGGGCGTTCAGCCACGCGGCGGCCTCGCGCGAGCGCGCCACCGCCTCCCCGGCGGGGATCGACCGGCTCTTGAGCGAGACCACCACGGCGTCGACCTCGGGCAGCGCGAGATCGTCCGCCGGCACCCCGATGGTCTGGACCGTGCGCAGGCCGGCCTTGGTCAGGGTGTTGGCGAGGTCGGAGGCGCCGGTATAGTCGTCGGCGATGCAGCCCAGGGCCAGGGTCATGCGCGGGCTCCCTTATAGGCGTCGAACCAGCCCAAGCCCTCGCGGGTGCCGGCGCGCGGATTGTACTCGCAGCCGATGAAGCCGTCATAGCCGAGGCGGTCGAGCTCGGCGAACAGGAAGGCGTCGTTCATCTCGCCGCTGCCGGGCTCGTGCCGCTCGGGCACGCTGGCGGTCTGGACGTGGCCGACCATCGGCATCAGGGCCCGCAGCCGCATGGTCACGTCGCCGTGCAGGATCTGGCAGTGGTAGAGGTCGAACTGCAGCTTCAGGTTCGGCAGCGCCAGCGCGCGGATCAGGTCGGCGGCATCATCGAAATCGTTGAGGAAGTAGCCCGGCATGTTGCGGGCGTTGATCGGCTCGAGCACGAGGTCGAGCCCCTCACGGCCGACCCGCTCCGCCGTCCAGGCGACGGCGCGGCGGTAGGAGTCCTGCGCCCTGGAATCGCTGCGGTCGGCCATGCCGGCCATCAGGTGCAGGCGCTTCACGCCGGTGGCGCAAGCGTAGGCAAGCGCCGTCTCGACGCCGGCCTTCAGTTCCTCGAACCGGTCGGGCAGGGCCGCGAGCCCCCGCTCGCCCGCCGCCCAGTCGCCCGGGGGCAGGTTGAACAGGGCCTGGGTCAGGCCGTGGGTCGTCAGGCGCTCGCCGATCGCCTCCGGCGGATGCTCGTAGGGAAACAGGAACTCGACCGCCTCGAACCCGGCCTCAGCGGCCTGCGCGAACCGGTCGAGGAACGGGACTTCGGTGAACATCAGGGTCAGGTTCGCGGCAAAGCGCGGCATGGTGATCCTCCCTTGATCGGCTTCGGCGCCCTTGGCGGGCGCATCCTGAGCGTGCCTCGGCTTGTCGGACCCATCCCGTACACGACCTCATCCTGAGGTGTCGGTCCATCCGAGATGGATCGACCTCGAAGGACACATCCAGACATCGCCCTGATCGCTGGAGCCCTCCTTCGAGGCTGTGCGATCGTCGATCGCCCAGCACCTCGGGACGAGGGCGCGGGTGGGATGGTCAGGTCCGGCAGGATGGCCTCACCCCGCCCCGCCCGGCAGCGCGGTCCCGGTCACCTGGGCGTAGATCCGCGCCACGGAGGCGTCGTCGTCCCGGCCCATGCCGGCGCCGGACGCCATCAGGAACATCTGCAGGGCGGCGGCCGCCACCGGGACCGGGAATTTCTGGCTGCGGGCCATGTCCTGGACGATGCCGAGATCCTTGACGAAGATGTCGACGGCGCTGCGCGGCGCGTAGTCGCCGTCGAGGACGTGGGGCATCCGGTTCTCGAACATCCAGGAATTGCCGGCCGAGGCGGTGATCACCTCGTAGACGCGCCGCAGATCGAGCCCCTGGCGGGCCGCGAAGGCCATCGCCTCGCTCGCCGCCGCGATGTGGACGCCGGCGAGCAGCTGGTTGATCATCTTGAAGGCCGCGCCCGCGCCGGCGGCGTCGCCGAGCTCGTAGAGCTTGGCCGCCATGGCATCGAGGGCGGGCCTGGCGCGCGCGAAGGCCGCCGGGCTGCCCGAGGCCAGGATCGTCAGCTCGCCCTGCGCCGCGCGCTGGGCGCCCCCGCTGATCGGCGCGTCGAGGTAGTGCCGGCCGGTCGCTTCGAGCCGGGCGGCGAGCCGCCGGGCGACCTCCGGATCCATGGTGGCGCAGGAGACGAAGACCGCACCCTCCGGCATCGCCGCGGCGACGCCGTCGGGCCCGAACAGGACCGCCTCGGTCTGTGCGGCGTTGACGACGACGCAGACCACGATGCCGGCATCCGCGGCGGCCTGCGCCGGGCTCGAAGCCCCCCGGCCGCCCTCGGCGACGAACCGCGCGACGCTCTCGGACGAGACGTCGCTGCCGGCGACGTCGAGTCCGGCGCGGCGCAGGGCCTGAGCCATGCCGTAGCCCATGGAGCCGAGGCCGATCACCGCGACGCGGGCGGATGTGTCGCTCATGCCGTTTCCTCCTGCGGAACGCCGTCGGGCGCCCGCTGTCCCGCGCGATCTGACGCCGCGCCATCGTCCCAAGCTCTAGCACGTTCGGTCTAGCACCGTATTGGCAGCGCTGCCAATACGGACCAACGATCCGTTGAGCCGGCCGGGGAACCATGACATCGTGGCGCTCCCGCGCGGCGATGACAAGGCGCGGCGCGCCCGGGGGAGGACGCATGGACGAGGGAGGCAACGATGCCTTCGAGACGGGGGACGCGGAGCCGTTCGACATGGCCGGCCGCCGCCCGATCACGCTCGCGGACGTCGCCCGCGAGGCGCGGGTCGGCGAGAGCACGGTGTCGCGGGTCCTGCGCAGCCATGGCTCGTTCTCGGAAAAGACCCGGGCCCGGGTCGAGGCCGCGGTGGCCCGCCTCGGCTACGTGCCGAACCGCATCGCCGGCACCCTCGCCTCGACCGGCTCGCGGCTGATCGGCATCGTCATCCCCTCGCTCACCAACATCGTCTTTCCCGATCTCCTGCGCGGCGCCACCGCGGCCCTGGAGCAGGAGGGCTTCCAGTCGGTCATCGCGGTGACCGACTACGACCAGGACCGCGAGGAGGCGGTGGTCGGCTCGCTCCTGAGCTGGCGCCCGGCCGGGCTGATCGTCACCGGGCTCGAGCACAATCCCGGCACGCGGCGGCGTCTCGCGGCGAGCGGCGTCAGGGTGGCCGAACTCCTCGACACCGACGGGCCGGGGCTCGACATCGTGGTCGGCTATTCCAACCGCGCCGCCGGCGAGGCGAGCGCCCGTCACCTCGTCGGCCGCGGCTACCGGCGCATCGGCTATATCGGCCACGACCTGACCAAGGACCGGCGCGCCGCCAAGCGCTATGCGGGCTTTCGCGACGCCTTGCGCGAGACCGGCCTGGCGCTCGCCGACGAGGAGCGGGTGGCGAGCCCGTCCTCGGTCGAGGCCGGGCGGCAGGGGCTCGCCGCCCTGCTCGCGCGCGTGCCGGACCTCGACGCGGCCTATTTCTCGAACGACGACATGGCGCTCGGCGGCTATTTCCACTGCCTCGCCCACGGCATCGCGGTGCCGGGGCGGCTCGCCCTGTTCGGCTATAACGGCCTCGATGTCGGCCGGCTGATGCCGCAGCCGCTCGCCACCATCCGCACCCCGCGGGTCGAGGCCGGCGCCACGGCGGCACGGCTGCTCTGCACGGGGAGCCCGGCGACGGTGGTGGATCTCGGCTTCGAGCTGATCGAGGGAGCGACGGCGTGACGGATGTATCGGCCATGAGCGAGTCCGCCCTGCGCGAGGCGATCTGCCGCTTCGGGCGCTCGCTGTTCGAGCGCGGCCTGACGCCGGGCTCGTCGGGCAACATCTCGCTGCGGCTCGACGACGGCGGCTGGCTGGTCACGCCGACCAACGCCTCCCTCGGCTTCCTCGATCCGGCCCGGATCTCCCGCCTCGACCGGGACGGCAAGCTCCTGTCGGGCGACAAGCCGACGAAGGAGATCCCGCTCCACGGCGCCCTCTACGACAGCCGGTCCTCGGCCCGGGCGATCGTCCACCTGCACTCGACCCACGCCGTCGCGGTCTCGATGCTGCCGGAGATCGACCCCCGCGCCGTGCTGCCCCCGCTGACGCCCTACAGCCTGATGCGGGCCGGCGCGGTGGCCCTGGTGCCCTACTTCCGCCCCGGCGACCCGGCGGTCGCCGACGCGATCCGGGGCCTCGCCGGGCAATATTCCTCGGTGCTGCTCGCCAATCACGGCCCGGTCGTGGCCGGCGACACCCTGGAGGCCGCGGTCTTCGCCACCGAGGAGCTGGAGGAGACCGCCAAGCTCTACCTGCTCCTGCGCAACCTCAACCCGCGCCACCTGACCCCGGCCCAGGTGCAGGATCTGGTGACGCATTTCGGCCTGACGCTGCCGGAGCATGCGCACGAGCATTGAGGAACCCGCCCGCCGGTCGCGGGAGGCCGCATGGTTGATCGGCCCAGGCTTCGCGGGTGGCCTCGCACGATGCGAGGCCATTCCGGATTTCAGGCGACGTGCCGATGTCGAAGCATGCGCGGGTCCCAGCGTCGGCAAATGCCGATGATTTGTTTTTCATGATTCGTTTTTCATGCCGGCGTCCACGGTACACGACATTGAAGAAAGTGGAGGCCACCACGCGGGCGTTCCACCCCCTTTCCCGGACGACTGGAGCGTCAGCGGAAGGAGATCCGGGATCCAGCAGAGGACATGCCGCGAAGCGGCTCGACCTGTTGCACCGTTGCAGACACTGAGACGCTTCGCGGCTTTTC
>NZ_JTHF01000096.1 GCF_001043895.1 Methylobacterium indicum | reverse complement strand
AACCTAAGCGCGGCGGTATAACTGGTCGCCGACGATCTGCTGCGGTTCGTGGCTGCGCTTGAGGGCGACCTTGATGATCTCGTCGTAGGCCGCCTTCATCCCGAACAGCTTCAGCTCGCCCATGGTGGCGAGGATCTGCTGACGTTCCATCACGGGGCTCTCCTCAGGCTGTCGTAGCGGGCACAGTCGGCGACCGGCTCGTGGCGCAGCCGCAGGCTCTCGGGCGTCAGCAGCGGGACGGGCGCGGGCGGCTCCCGCTGGCGGGCCAGGATGTTGAGCACCACGTCGGCCGAGTGCACGCCCTCGCGCAGTGCCTCGGCGCAGGCCGCTTCGACCACGGACAGGCCGTCGCCGAGCACGGCGGTGAGGATCTCGACCATCTGGCGGTCACCGTCGGCGCTGCCGGCGAGCTTGCGGCGGATCCGTTCGAGGGCGGCGGGCAGGACCCAGTCCTTGAACGGTGCGCCGTTGCGCAGCGCGCCGGGCTTGCGGGCGAGCACGGGGACGTAGTGCCAGGGGTCGAACACCGTCTGGCCGCGGCTGAAGGCCCGCGGGTGCTCGGCGACGATGCGTCCGTCCTGGCGGATCTCGATGCGCTCGGCATAGGCGCGCACCTCGACCGGGCGACCGATGGCCGAGGCCATGACCGAGTACTTGTTGTTGTCGAAGCGCACCAGGCAGGTCGAGGACACGGCTGCCGGCACGGCGTGGAAGCCGTCGAAGCGTCCGGCGTAGGGGACCAGGGCTCCCCGTTCGGCTTCGAAGGCCTGCCAGATCGTCAGGTCGCGCTGCTCGGGATGCGGGTGGGCCTTGGCGTAGGCGACGACCCCGTCGAGCAGCAGGGCATTGAGCTCGTCGTAGCTTCTCACTCGGACGCGCGGGGTGAACAGGCGCTCGCGTACCAGCCCGACCTGGTTCTCGACCTGCCCCTTCTCCCAGCCTGACGCGGGCGTGCAGGCCACGGGCTCAACGAGGTAGTGCGAGCACATCTGCAGGAAGCGGCGGTTGTAGGCGCGCTCGCGCCCGACGAAGATCGTCTCGACCGCGGTCTTCATGTTGTCGTAGATGCCCCGCTGGCAGGTGCCGCGGAAGAAGGCGAACGCTCGGTCGTGGGCGTCGAAGACCATCTCCTGGCTCTCGCGCGGATAGGCCCGCACGAACAGCATGCGCGAGTGGCAGAGCCGGACGTGGGCGACCTTGACCGTCGTGGTGACGCCGGCGATCAGCACGATCTCGTGGCTCCAGTCGAACTGGTAGGCCTCACCCGGGGCGAAGGCGAGTGGCACGAAGGCGGGAGCCGTCACGCTGGCCTGCTGGCGCTTCCACGCCTAAGCGTAGCGGCGGACGGCATCATAGCCGCCCTCGTAGCCGAGCCCCCGCAGCGCCTCGAAGATCCGGGTCAGCGTCAGCCGCTCCCGCGCCGGCTTCCCCGTATTGGCTGCCAGCATCCGGTCGAGCTCGTCGCGCCAGGGCCCGAGCTTGGGTGCAGGCTGGACGCTGCGGGTGTAGCGGAAGGCAGTTGCCTCCGAGCGGATCACCTTCCTGACGACCTTGCGGGAGAGCATCAGCTCCCGGCAGATCTGCTTGATCGGCTTATGCTGCACGAAGTACGCGCGGCGGATCTTCGCGACCGTCTCCACGACCAACATCCTCCGCGAGCCTCCCGTTCCGAGTGCGGGAGGCAGTCTGGATGAAGTATCCTGGGGGTCCCGTTTGGACGCCGATCACCCCGGAAACGGGGTCCTTATTCCACGCCTAATCACAGGTGATGCGCATCCGCTTCTCCAGTGCGGACTGCAAGCCCTGCGCGCTCAAGGAGAACTGTACGCGCTCCCCGCGCCGGTTGCTCACGCCGCGTCGGCGCGAGGAACATGCGGCGCTGGAGGCCGCGCGGGCGCGAGAAGCCGATGAGACCTTCGCCGAGCAGTACCGCTGGCGGGCGGGCATCGAAGGGACACTGTCGCTGGGCGTGCGGGCCCTGCATCTGCGGCGGGCTCGCTACCTCGGGCTGACCAAGGTCCACCTCCAGCATGTGCTGACCGCCGCCGCCCTCAACATCGGCCGGATCGCCGATTGGCTGGCGGGTGAGACCGTCGCGTCGACCCGGCGATCGCCCTTCGCTCGCCTCATCAGTCAAGCTGCCTGAGCCGCGGCATTCGCCAGCAGTATCAGAAACGGGGCAATCCCAGATCTGCCCGGCCCTGCCGGTCATCGTGGTGGACCACACCCAGCTACACCACGCCCTAGTGCATTGACGCATTCAGAAGATTCACATGAGGGCTGAGCCATGCGAGTCTGAGGCATGGCTCAGACTGTCTGTGTGACCCCCAGCGCCGCCGACCTGGCGTACCTGTCCGCCATCGTCGCCGATCGGGCACGGCCTCTCAAGCACATCCAGCGCGCCCGCATCGTCCTGCTCTCGGCCGAACGCCTCTCCGTCCTCGACGTCGCCCAGCAGGCGGGCGTCAGCCGGCCGGCCGTCTGGCGCTGGCAACAGCGCTACGCCGAGGAAGGCGTCGAGGGCCTCTTGCGCGACAAGACCCGTCCGCCCGGCAAGCCGCCTCACGCCACCGACACCGTCGCCGAGGTGCTGGCGCTGACCTGCTCCGAGCCGCCCGGCGAAGTCACCCACTGGACCGGCCGCGCCCTGGCGCAGGCCGTCGGGATCTCCCTGCGGTCGGTCCAGCGCATCTGGGATGCCCATCGCCTCCAGCCGCATCGGGTGCGCAGCTTCAAACGCTCGAACGATCCGGCCTTCGCCGAGAAGGTCGAGGACATCGTCGGGCTTTACATGGATCCGCCGCGCCACGCCGTCGTGCTCTCCCTCGACGAGAAGAGCCAGATCCAGGCTCTCGAGCGCACCCGCCCGAGCAGGCCTGTCACGCCAGGTCGCCCCGAGACACAGACCCACGACTACATCCGCCACGGCACCACGACGCTGTTTGCCGCGCTCGACGTGCTGGAGGGCACCGTGATCGGGCGATGCATGCAGCGTCACCGCCACGACGAGTTCCTGCGCTTCCTCAACACGATCGAGGCGGCGGTGCCAGCCGGCAAACTGATCCACGTGATCCTGGACAACTACGCCACCCACAAGCACCCGAAGGTACGGGCCTGGCTGGCCCGGCACCCGCGCTGGGTCTTCCACTTCACCCCGACCTCGGCCTCGTGGATGAACGCCGTCGAGGGTTTCTTCTCGGCCCTGACCCGGCGCAGGCTGAAACGGGGCAGCTTCAACGGGATCGTCGACCTTCAGGCTGCGATCAACCGCTACATCGCAGAGCACAACGACAGGCCAAAGCCTTTCGTCTGGACCAAGCCAGCCGCCGCCATCCTCAATGCCGTCAACGGCAACGCTGCACCATCCGTTTGAGTCAGTGCACTAGGACACGATCAACGGCCACGTTGAAGGGCAGGTCAGCCGCGTCAAGCTGATCAAGCGCAGCATGTATCGTCGAGCCGAGTTCGACCTGCTCCGCCTGCGAATGCTGCATGCCGCGTGAGCCGAGATCCCAGAGCTTGGCTGGACAAGCACACGTCAGCACCTAAAGTGCGGATGAACCCCGTTCCGATCCCGTTTGACAGAGCGCGGGCTGCTCAGGAGTGGCGACGTGCTGGTAATCGGCGAGGCCGGTATAGTCGGTTCGTAGCAGAGGTGGAGGCGCGCGGGGCGAAGCTGGTGCTGGTGGGGGCCTCCAATATAGCGTTATACCGCCGCGCCTTCGAATGGATCCGTTCGAGAGCGCAAGGCAAGCCCGAACGGGCGTCGGCGCTGATGCGCCGGACGCCTTGGCATCGACGTGCCGATGCCAAGGCGCGAGGGTATTAGACGCGGTATCGGATACGATGCCCGATCGAGTATCGAGGTGGAGGAGGTTGGGATCGACCAAATGATATGGAAGATCGATCTACGCGATGCTCGTGCGAAGATAATGAGGGAGGGGTACCTGATTGTATTCGTGTCAAGCACCCCTCTCAGGTTCTAATTCAAGTGCATCTCTAGGATATAACGAGGCCGAACGACGAGATATATCTTAATTTAGCTGAGAAAAAAGCCGCTTCCTGAAAGCATCGACGGTAAACATTTTCTCAAAGACAGCCTGCCCACCTGCTCCGATTCTGTGGCGTAACTCGGCGTTCGTGATCAAACGCCCAAGACAATCGGCGATTTCTGAGGGTGAATTATGAACCAAGAGCAGAGCAGAAACACCGTTCTCCAAGTAGTGAGATGTTCCGGTCGTCATACTGCACACGATAGGCTTACCTAGGGCCAGAGCATCCAGCGAAACAAGAGGCAGTGTATCGTCGCGCGAGGGAACGAGGATGATGTCGGCGGTTTCCAGCTCTTCACGGTACCGCTCGTAGTGTAGCTCCGTCGACATCTCGACCTCGGGGATGTCACGCGCGATCGACTCGATGGCATCACGGAACGTGCCGTCGAGCATTCGTCCGAAGATTCGAAGGGCTGCTCGTTGGCGAACTTCCTTCGGCAGGAGCTTCATGGCGAGAACTGCGAGATCCTGGCCCTTGCGCGGCTCGAAGGAACCAAAAACCGCGATGCGCACGTCCGGTTTAAGCGTGCTTCGCCCTTCGCCCGGGTCGACTCCGTATTCGAGGACGGTAGGTTTGCAATCATACACCGCGAGGGCAGCGGCGGATTGCGGACTTCCAGCCCACAGGCCCTTCGGGCGGGTCAAGGTCGCCGGGAAATCGGCGAACCGCCGTGAGTACTCAGAGATCAGAGACGTCTCGTGCACATACCAGTACACATCCGTGAAGTTGGCAAGACCATCAACGGCTCGCCAGCACACGATAGTGTTGGCGACAACGAGGTCGTAACTCTTAGCCACGACCAAAGCATCCTCGCTGGCCTCGAGAATTAGCGGATCGATAATGACAGGGACGCCATCGCTCACGAGGCGCTCGCGGAAGGGACCATCGGTGGGAGAGATGACCGTCACGAACCGGCCCATTGCCCGGAACGCGGTCGCCATATCGTAGACGATCTTCGGGGCACCGCTCGCCGTTAGATCATGCGAGATCAGCAGGACATCACCCTGCCGAGCCAGTTCCTGCGCGGATGATTTTGCTCCCGCATGAACGGTGAATGGCTCCTGCGAGTCGAGGTAGACCAAATCACGCATCGCGGGTGGGAAGTATGGATCGCGCTCGAGATAGGATCCCCACCGCTGCATGAGGAACACGTCGGCCTTGTTTTTCTTGAACGCCTTGTTGGCCTTCTCCTCCGCATCAACGACCGCCAGTGAGACGTGGCCGATATGAAGCAACGTTGCGTGAGGAGTGTAGACGCAACTGTATCCGGCCTCCCGGACCTTGAAGCACAGATCGACGTCCGAGTGGGAAATCGGAGCGTTGATGCCGTCGAACCCGTTAATTTCGTGAAAAACGGCCGTCGGCATGCAGATCAAGGCGCCGCAGAGGAGTGACACCTCGCGTACGCATTGAGCCATGTTGAAATGGGCGCCCGTATCGGCTGGATAGGCATGGAACGCGGTGCCGACAAGTCGACGAACGCCCGTTACCATGCCAGCATGCTGGATGAGGTTGTTCTCGTAGGTTAGCTTTGGACCGACCATCCCAACGCCCGGCAATGTTAATATTTCAAGGACACATTCGATCCAATCTTTCGTGATAACTCGGACGTCATCATTGAAAAATATCACATATTCGCCTGAAGCCACTTCGGCTCCAGCATTGCACTTCGCCGAAAAATTGTAAGGCTCGTCAAACCGGGCGAAAAATACGCGATGATCCTTCGCACCTTCAAGCTCGTCGACGATACTAGAGTTGGTAACAATAATGATTTCAATGTTATAGTAGGTGCTATCATTGATGATCGAGTTTATAGTTGCAACAATGTTTTCAGTATTGTCGGACGGAACGATAATCGATACCTTGGCATCTCCGATCAAGTGAGTGCGGATAAGCCGGTTCGCGGTCGGAAGCGGAACTGCGCGGCCTCCCCAGCCGCGGCGCTCGGCCGCGTCCTGCAGGGCTGCAATGTTGCTGATCCGAGCAGTCGGCTTTCCGCCCTGCGATCCAGAACCTTCGATCATGCGCCAAGCGTAGAGATACTTGTCGACATGGACGACGCGCGGATCGCAATCGGCTACGCGCAGGGCTAGGTCGTAATCCTGCGAGAAGTCGTAAGTGGACCGGAAACCGCCAACCTCCCGAATAAGGTCAGCTTTATATAATGATAAATGCGCCGTATACATGTAGTTCAGCAGGAACAGCGGAGACCAGTCGGGCTTCGAAAAAAGTTGACTGGCTTTTTCCGCGCCGTCGATCTTGAACTCATCGCTGTAAAGCCAATCCGGCCCGTCGTTATCGACGATGGCGGTGACCATTGCCTCCAACGCATCGCAGGTTATCATGTCGTCGTTGTCGAGCAGGGCAATGTACTCGCCGGAGGCCATGGCAAGGGCATCGTTCGTCGCAGCTGAAATACCGCCATTCTCGGTGCGGAAGGCAATTTTGATGCGCGGATCGTGATTGGCGCATTGGCTGAGAAGCTCGCGGACGTGATCATTAGGCGAGCAATCGTCGACCAAGCAAAGTTCCCATCTTTGGTACGTCTGTCGTAGGACAGAATCAATCATCCGCCGCAGCCACACCTCCGCCACGTTGTAGACCGGCGTCAAGATCGAGATCAGTGGCCCGGCGATCTCCGTGGGAGCACGGGTCTCGACGAGACGCCGCTCCGCATCCCGCAACGATGCGTCACGGCGAAGGTCGATCGGCGTCGGTGCGTGAACGACGGGCCACGATGAGACGAAGGGCGACCCTTCGAGTTCTGGACCCTCTCGAAGCTGGGCCGAGACGAGGGCGCCGTTCGGTGCCGCCTGCTCTGAGAACAACGCCTCGAACCGGTATGCCGGCATGTCCGCACGGTAGCCGGCCTCCCCGGGAGCCAACGGCACGCCGCCTCCAGCGGCGATGATCCTACCGTCTGCCGCGAGATCGACGACCATCGCGTGACCGGCATCGGCGACACCCCAGATGATGCCAGCGGCCCGGCCAGGGCCGGTCGCGTGGACGGAGCCATGCATCGCCTCGAGTCCCGATCTAGATGTCAGGAACGCCGGTTTGAGGCGACCAACCGTACCGATCCGCCGGCTTTCGTCGAGCGCCAGCTGCCTCGTCGACATGGCGGGCTGCGTCGCCAGCGCCGCATTTCGGGCGGCCAGATCGGCGAAGGACGCGGGTTTGATGGTGACGCGGTGGATACGAGCCCGCCCGGCCCTGTTCGAGGGGTCAAACCGCAGACGGAGGAAATCGCCGGGCGAGGCGATGATGGCCCGCATCATACTGCCGTCGGCTAGCAGCGGAAGGACGGCGTCCTCCCTCTCCTCAAGGTAGAGGCGGGGACCGACATCTAAGCCGTCGGTCGACATCTCGACCTCGAACGCCGCGTAGGCGACGCCGTCGAGGCGGCGCTCGACCTCAAGGTGCATCTGGGGATCGTCGGAAGTGAACTCGGCGTTCCCGGTCCTGGCGTCGAGCGTCATGTCCGCCAGATGAACGATCCTTATGCCCTCGAGATGAAGACCGGTTTGCGGATAAGCCTTAGCGGCATCGTGAAGTCCCGTCAGGCGGACGCTCTCGGCGATGGCCACCTGTTCCGGCGACCCGTCGTGCGGCGGCTGATCGAAATGCTGGAGCGGCAGATCAGCTGCTTTAACCTCCCGCAACGTGACGTGCGCGATCCGGATCTTTCCAGCGGCGGCGGCAGGGTCCAAACGCAGCACGGTCAGATCGCCTGGCCGGTACAGCAGCGCGGTGAATTCCGAACCCGCGGGCTTCAAATCGACGGATGCATCCTCCATCATCGCGAGATAGAGCCGCGGCTGTACCGCCTGACCGTCGGACGACACGAAGCCGATCGTCAACGCGCCATAAGTCCAATTCGTTACGCATGGATCCTGGACGAGATGTATCTGCGGATCTTCGGTCAGGAACTCGGCCTCGCCGGTGGTCGCATTGAGCACCATGTCTCTAACGTCAATAATGCTGACGTTGGTCAAGACAAGCCCATGGCCCGCATCGGCAGGCAGCGCAGCTACATCAGTGTCGCCCGTCTGACGAACAATCATAAGAAACTCGACCTTCCTAGAACGAGCCGCGCTGCGCGTATGCCGGTAGCAGGACAGCTCATGAACAATGCAGGGATAGCAGGAGATACCGGCCTCACGCAGGTGAGAGCGGTGCTCCGTTTCGTTCGACGCCGGGGCCGGTGCGCCCTTCGGCACGCCGGCGGCGTTCTCATGATAGCCGAGGCATGCAACAGGACGACATACTGCGTCGCCTCTCCGAGCGGTCACATGCTAGCGCGCACGGCTGGCCTCAAACCCCGTTCATGCATCGATACCCGGAGACCTCCGAAGGATTGCACGCTCCGCAGCCTTGAAACCGCTCATGCACGATTGGTTGCTCCACAGATAATCCCATTCGCCGAAACGCCCAGCCAGCACGATCCCCTGCGACTCGACCCAATCACGGACGCGATTGCGGCGCTCCTCCATGCCGAGATCGAACACGACGTTAGCGTAGCGAACATGATTATGTTCTATAAAAATTATATCGTCAGATGTTGCGATACCCATTTTGGCGATTCCGTCGATAGTGTTCTGCTTCAAATCGGCGATACTCAGATTTTGAGGATTTTCGCGCGATGAGTAAATTTCGAATTGCAGCGCACTGCATCCATCTGGAACATTGAGTGGAGATTTCCAGTCGGGCGAGTAGGCCCGCGCAGCGAGAATATCCTCGTCGTAGATGTAGAACCAGAGCGCTGGCGAAACCTTCGGGCGCCTGAACCCGACCGAGATAAGATCGATCGATGTCGCGAAAAGGGTCGCGGCATCGGCCCGGATGGTGTCCGGCACGTCATCTATGATGTCGATCAGACGAGGTAAAGGCATCGTCGAGACGAGTTGCCCAAACGTCTCAGATAGGCCGTTCGCGAAGCGGATCGTCCGCTCCCCCAGGCTGATCGCCTCAACCCCATGGTCGTAGGCGATATCGGCCTCCTCGATCATCGGCCGGATGAAGGCCTCGTACCCGCCCTGCTTCGGATACCGCATTTCCTTAACGTAATAGTGGTTCGGCGTCTCGGCACTGAAAGCACCAGCCAAGACCTCCTTGAGATCCGCCTTCCGCATCCGCTGGCCGACCCAATCGGTTCCGAGGCGCTCGGCTGGGATTGTCCAGTACTTCTCCGTATAGCGGAGTGGCCAGCGTACCGCGATCGGCTCACCGTATTGCTGTACCAACCAATCCTTGTAACTGGTGATCGGACCGCTTACCGCCGATGCCAGACCTGCGATCAGCTCAGTCTTGTCGATCGCCGGAAGTGGGTACATGTTCGTCTGTACCGGGTGCTTCAGCCAGTATCCAGCATCCCAGCACCATGACTCAGGATTGTGCGTGAAGTACGGTGTCTTGTCGAACACCTCACGGACCTCGGGTTCAGACGCAAATGACAGATGAACAGCCGTGTCGAATGTGAAGCCGTCGATGATGATCGGCGCGAGGAGGCCGCCGGCCTGCCTACATGCTTCGAAGATACGCGAGCGACACCCCTTGCTGCCCAGACGGTGCGCGGCAGCAAGCCCGGCGATACCTGCGCCAATTATAGCAAATTCAACCAAAGGACGTACTCCGTGCGATACAATTCATTAAAGCAGGGCTGACGCCCGTGACTGCTGCTCCTATATGGTATCGCATAGAGCTGAACATGGGTAGCTAAAACCCATATGCCGATGCCTCATCTCTCTACCGCCTTGGCTGACGCCGGCGAACGAGTATGATGAGAGAGCAACCGAGCAACGTGCCTCAATCCGGACTGAAGGCTTGAGCCAACCGCGCCGCGACACGTCTTCGTCACATCTGGATCGCGCGAATAGCCGCAGCGAACCGCGCCGCATGGTCGCTATTCTTGCAGGCCAGCCACATATTAGTCTTTGATGAAAATTGGTGATCGAATAACTCGATGACATTACCGGGCGGGCGGGCGAGATCTGGCCATCGATACAGGCCGTAGCCCAAAGCCTGCCACAGCGCGATACCGGCGACCGCATCCCACAGCATGTAGGTGATGCAGGTGGCATCGATCCGACCTAGGGCGAGGAGCGCGGCATCGGCGACCGCGCTACTCTCGCTCCAGGGAAAGAAGCCCTGCTCGTAATCGAGTGTGTAGCGCTGAGCCGAGATCGCGAGCCAGCCGACGTGATGCGTTGGGCGGCCTGGCGGATCGAGACGCCGCAGCGCGCCGACCTGCCGTCCCGCCCGCGTCGGCGCCCAGTACGCGACGTCGTCGATGGCCGCGAGCAGCAAACCTCGCTGGTCGGCAGCACGCGGGGTCGCGAATGGGTCCGCGCGGTCGTCGAACCAGGCCGGCAGACTGAGGACGCTTACGCGCGGCCAGCCGCCACGACATGCTCCGATCATAGTCCCCCAGCTTGGCAGCCCGCTCGCATAAGGTTTGGTGCCGTCGATGGGATCAGCGACGAACGTCCAATCCTCCTCGCCGAGGAGCCGCTTCGCCGCGTCGTAGCCGATCTGATCTGCTGTCTCCTCCTCGATCAAGCGAGGGCCGAACCGGGCGTGAAGGAGGCGGCTGATCGCTAGGTCGGCCTCGGTGAGCGCCTGACCGAGGCCCGCATCCTTGTGGATCACCGACACGCCCCGTTCCCAATGATCTAACGCGAGAGCAGCTGCCTCCTCGGCGAACGACAGCAGACGATCGAGGATGCGGAAATCGGGTGATGCGGACACGCGGCCTACCTTTTGACGACCTGATCCGATGTGGATCGCCACCGGTCTAATACATTTTTCGACGACATGGAGGCTTCACCGTCGAGGAAACAATGTCGTGATACTCGCTCATCGATCGCGTCGTCGAGTTCGCCCGCCTCGCTGTCGTCTATCAGCCCGGACCCGTTCAGGGCGTAGAGCTGCTCGCGCAGGGGCGCCAGCATCGCCGGCAGCGCCCGGGCGATTGCCTCTTTCATCACGGCATAAGTCATCGGTCGGCCCCGCGATGAGGCCGCGGCAGGTCAAGCCGGGTCGCGCTCTCGCGCGCCCGGTTCCAGAACAAAGCTCCGCCGTCATCGAAAACTGAGTTCTCGATTGACAGAGGCAGCGATTTCGAGGGATGATCCGAGTTGTTCAGTGCTTGGATCGGCCCCCTCGGGGCTCCAGACCCCTTCACCCGGCAAGGTGAGGGGGTCTTGCTTTTTCAGGGTCTCACTGCTGCGCCAGGTGGTACGACTCGGGCTCAAGACGCGAGTCGCGATAACGTACACCCAGACACGGATTAACCTTCGCCGTCAAATCTCGGGGGATCAGCAACGTGCCTGTGCGGCGAGCAGGGGCCGTTGCTGGAGCGCGAGGGTGCCGCGATCAGCGCGGCGAGGATCTGTAGGGCATCTCCTGGTAGGAAGTCGTCCGCATGGGCACGGCCAACCACGCCGGCACCTCACCGATGGGCCTACGGTGGGACGTGGGCATGGCCGCGGCCGGGCTCGTGACTTGGCTGCGCGAGCGGGCGCAGAGCGGCAGTGGCGGCAGCGTTGCCACCCCCGGGCGCCTGATTCACGGACGGGATGATCATGCCCTCATCTCTGCCGTGCTGCGCCATCGACAGCGTCACTCGGAGGACGGGGAGCGGGCCGCCGCGGACATTGAGGATCAGCGCGCGCGGGCTGCCATCGATGCTCAGGGCCGGGGCGTCTGGCGAGACCCGGTCGATGCACACCGGCTGTGAAAGGCCATCGCGCCGCCAGATGTCCCCCGCGCGCGCCGCCGTGTAATCGGCGCCGCTGCCGCGCGTCAACAGGATCCTGTCGACCTGAGAGATGACGGTCGCCGTTCCGACGCGATCAACGGCAATGCTGGGCCGCCCCGGGGTAAGGCGGGGCGAAGCCTCAGCTGGTGCGTGAGATCGTCAGACGCTGCGCTGATCGAGTAGATTGAGCAGCTCTGCCGGAAGCTCGCGCCGAAGGTGACGGACGTGAAGGGCGAGAAGCGCCGTGATCGTACCGGCGTCCCTGATCTCGCCAGACAAGGCCATCTGAACAGCGGTCCCAAACGGTAGTCGCCTGACCCAGATCACCTCCTGCTCGTCGAGGTTCTGTTCCTTACATTCAAGCTGCCAAGCCACAAATGAGCGTTCTCGATGTGTGGTCAGTGACCCGGACGGAACAATATCGAGCAGTTCCATCCAGGAGGACGCGGATCGACCGACTTCCTCTTCAAGTTCGCGGGCGGCGCAGGCTCGTGCGTCTTCGTCAGGCTCCTGCCCGCCAGCGGGCAGTTCCCAGCTAAAATACGACGCCGCATACCGGAACTGCCCCACCAAGAATGTGTAACCAGCAGCGTCGACTGGCAAAATGCGAAGACCGACGTTCTTGAAGCGAACGATACCGTAACGCGTGTGTCTGCCTGCTGGGTTGATAACACTGTCATCTTCCACGGCAAAGAAATCGTCTTCGTATCGACGCTCAGTGCCAAGCTTGACCCATGGATTATCGTCTTCGCCCATCTGCCAATCCGCTCTCGTGGCAAGCTAGTGTGCTCGCGCGTCTTCTTGTACAACTGGCTCACCCCGCTTTGAGATCCGGGCCGCCAACGTTATAGTGTGGTGTTACCGGTAACGTTGCTGGTGAGCCGGGCATTGCCGTTCGTAACGGTTGAGAACAGTAGAGCACCTGATCCACAGTGCAAATTACATACGATTGGATATGGTATAGATTTGATGAGCATGAAGAAGATGTATAGGTGTTAAGTGGAATGATTGGCCGTATAGCTGACAGGAGATCACTTAATAAGCTCCTAAGAGCGCCTAATAGAACCGCTTGATCTGGCGGAGGGTGCTGAGACTGGCTTGGAGGAACGTGAAGGCCTCGTAGATGTCGGCGTGTCGTTCGTAGCGGACGGGCAAGCGCCGGGCGTGGTTGAACCAGGTATGGCTGCGCTCGACTACCCAGCGATGCCCTTCAAGCCGGTCACTTCTCTCGACGCCGCGTCGGGCAATCCGCGGCCTGATCCCGCGTGCCCGGCACTCCTGCCGCCGCACGCGGGCATCGTAGGCCTTGCCGGCGTGCAGCTTGCCAGGGCGCCGGCGCGGGCGTCCCCGCCGCCCGCTGCGCACAGGCGGGATCGCGTCCAGCGTCGGGGCCATCAGCGGGCTGTCGTGACAATTGGCGCCGGTCAGAACGAGGCCGAGCGCCGTGCCGCGCGCGTCGGTGACGAGGTGGCGCTTGGTGCCCGCCTTGCCCTGATCCGTCGGGTTCGCGCCGGTGGCAGACCCCCTTTATGGATGGCCCGCCCCTCACTGGGCTGCACTGCTAGGCTTGCAGGGTGGCCGAGATGAGGGATGGCGCGGAACGATGACGATCGCGGTGCTGGGGATCGATCTGGGCAAGAACAGCTGCAGCCTCGTCGGCCTGGACGCGGCCGGGCGAGTCGTGCTGCGCCGCCGGATGCGACGCGAGACGGTGATCGCCTTCGGGGCGAAGTTGCCGGGGTGCGTCGTGGCGATGGAGGCATGCTGCGGTGCGCACCACATGGGCCGAGCCCTGGTGAAGCAGGGACACACGGTTCGCCTGATGTTGCCGGAATATGTGCGCCCGTACGTCAAGGCGCAGAAGAACGACGACCGCGACGCCGAAGCCATCGCCGAGGCGGCCACCCGCCCAACGACGCGGTTCGTGGCGCTCAAGTCCGAGGCGCAGCTCGACGTCCAGACCTTGCACCGGGTCCGTGACCAGCTCGTGGGCGAGCGCACGGCGCTGATGAAACAGGTCCGCGCTATGCTTCTGGAGCGCGGCCATGTCGTCGCGCAGGGGCGGGCTAAGCTGGCCGCCCATCTGACCGAGTTACTCGACACGCACACGGGCTCCTCGCTCACAGCGCGCATGCGCACCCTCGTAGCGGAGGTGCACGAGCGCTGGCAGGGTCTCGACCGGCGCATCGCCGTGAACCGCTCCGGGTTTGTCGGAGGCTGTTTGTCTTGGGTCAGGCGGCCAGGGCTTGGTCACCGACGTTGGCATGATAGCGCGCTTCGGCCTCGGCGGGAGGGACGTGGCCGATTGGCGCGAGGAGGCGACGGTGGTTGTACCAGTCGACCCACTCCAAGGTGGCGTACTCGACGGCCTCGAAGGAGCGCCACGGGCCACGCCGGTGGATGACCTCCGCCTTGAACAGGCCGTTGATCGTCTCCGCCAAGGCGTTGTCGTAAGAGTCGCCGACGCTGCCGACCGACGGTTCGATCCCCGCTCCCGCCAAGCGCTCGGTGTACCGTAGAGCCAAGTATTGCGAGCCGCGGTCCGAGTGATGCACCAGTCCGCTGCCCTGGACGGGACGACGCTCGTGCAGGGCTTGCTCCAGGGCATCCAGCACGAAGCCTGCATGGGCACGACGTGATGCTCGCCAGCCAACGATGCGCCGGGCGAACACATCGATGACGAACGCCACATAGACGAAGCCCGACCACGTCGCTACGTAGGTGAGGTCGCTGACCCACAAGGCATTCGGTCGGGGACCCTTGAAGTGGCGGTTGACCCGATCAAGCGGACAGGCAGTGGTCGGGTCGGGGATCGTGGTGCGAACGGTCCTGCCACGCACCACCCCCGCCAAGCCCAATCGGCGCATCAGCCGCGCCACCGTGCATCGAGCGGCCACGATCCCTTCCCGGGCCAGTTGCCGCCAGATCTTGCGTACACCGTAGACGCAGAAGTTCACCTCGAACACGCGCTGGATCTCGATCATCAACGCGGCGTCGCTGCGAGCACGAGCCGGTTGCTTGTCCGGATCGGCGCGCCGGGCGGCATGCGCGTAGTAGGTCGACGGGGCAATCGGCAGCACCCTGCAGATCGGCTCGACCCCGTAGACCTCCCGATGATCGTCGATGAAGCTGATCATGGCCGAGACCGGCGGTTGAGCTCCGCCATGGCAAAATACGCTGACGCCTTCCGCAGGATCTCGTTAGCTTGGCGCAGCTCACGGTTTTCTCGCTCGAGTGCTTTGATCCGTTCGCGTTCGTCCGTCGTCTGGCCAGGGCGCACACCCTGGTCACGCTCGGACTGACGCACCCAGTTCCGTAGCGTCTCGCCCGAGCAGCCGATCTTGGCCGCGATCGACTGGATCGCCGACCACTGCGAGCCGTGCTCGCCCTCATGGTCGCGCATCATCCGCACCGCGCGCTCACGCACCTCGGGGGAAAACGGGGCTGTTCGCTTCGTCATGGCTCCATCCTCTCAGAAGTTGGAGCATCCAGGAAACCCGGGGCAGTTCACCCTGATGCAGCGCCGCCACACACCGGCCGCCTGTCAGTCGCGCAGCTGGCGCGCGCAGCTCATGTCGCAGCCGCACGTCATCTCGGCCGGCAGCATTTGCCAGGAGACGCCCGAGCGCAGTACGAACAGGATGCCGGTCAGGGCGGCGCGATCGTCCAGCCGAGGGCGAACAGCCTTGGGGCGAGGCGGGCGCGGCGGCAGAAGTGGGGCGATCGCAGCCCAGAGATCGTCAGGGAGAAGTGGGCGAGCCATACCAACCCAACTCCCGACCAACCCAATCGCGCCGTTTTGGTAGGCGCTCTTAATCTCGGACTTGTAGCCCGCTACAGAAGTTATCTAGGTAGGTTACAAGGGTTCACATCAATTTTGCATGTTGTCCTGTCAACAATGTCCAGATATTTTTGATGGCCACAATTCGTGCAACGAAGTATGGCAACAGGCACATTATAGAGGTATATCAACATATCGCTTGCGGTCGTGCGGCTATCGCTGCTACTGCGAGGAACAAGCGTTAGGAGGCATATGCATGCAAGTTCCAGTTGTGATTTTGGCTGGCGGCCTCGGCACCCGGTTGAGAGAGGAGACCGAGACGAGGCCAAAACCCATGGTCGAGGTGGGAGGTCATCCGCTGTTGTGGCATATTATGCAGATATATTCTGCTCATGGATTTAAAGAGTTCATCATATGTCTTGGATATAAGGGAGATTATATTAAGGATTATTTCCTTAATTACCGAGCGCGTCAAGGAAGTATGTCGATCGATCTCGCGACGGGAAAGTTCGAAATGCATGATCCCAGCGTCGGTGAAAGCTGGAAAGTCCATCTTCTTGAAACCGGTCAGGATACGATGACGGGCGGACGCATCAAGCGAGCTGCTCAATTCTTGGGACGTCGCCGGTTCATGGCAACCTACGGTGATGGTGTCTCAAATATCGATGTGCGCGCACTTCTCGCCTTCCACGAGTCACAGGGACGGGCGGCCACCATCAGCGCGGTCCGTCCAACTTCTCGCTTCGGCGCTTTGTCCTTGGAGGGCGATCGGATCCAGTCCTTCGATGAGAAACCCCTCATGGGCGAGGGCTGGATCAATGGCGGCTTCATGGTCTTCGAGCCGGAGATCGTCAACCGCATCGAGGGCGACTCCACGATCCTCGAGCGTGGGCCTTTGGAGTCGCTCGCAGCGGAAGGCCAGTTGTCGGCCTACAAGCACGATCATTTCTGGCAGTGCATGGATACCGTGCGCGACCTCACGTTCCTGCGGGAGCAGTGGGATAGCGGTGTCAGTCCCTGGAAAATCTGGTAGTCGCTCCCATGCAGTTCTTTGAAGGCATCTATCGCGACCGACGCATCTTGGTGACCGGTCATACAGGGTTCAAGGGCAGCTGGCTCACGGCCTGGCTCGCGAGCCTCGGCGCGGACGTGTGCGGCTATTCCGACCGTGTGCCGACGACCCCCTCGTTACACGAAGCGCTTGGTCACCGCGAGTCGATGAGGAACGAGGTCGGAGATATCCGCGATCGGGCGCGTCTGTCGCAGGTTATCAATACATTCAAGCCCGACTTTATCTTCCACTTGGCGGCACAAGCCATCGTCTCGACCTCATACGCTCAACCTCTTGAGACTATCGGCGTCAACGTCCTCGGCACAGCCACGGTCCTCGATATCCTTCGAGAGACGGAGCATCCCTGCACCTGCATCGTCATTACAAGCGACAAGGCCTACGACAACGTCGAGTGGTTGTGGGGATATCGTGAGACCGACCGTCTCGGTGGAAAAGACGTCTACAGCGGTTCCAAGGGTGCGGCGGAACTCGTCTTCAATTCATACTATCACTCCTTCTTCAATCGGCCGCAGATGCCGGTTCGGCTAGCGAGCGCGCGCGCCGGCAACGTGATCGGCGGCGGTGACTGGGCCCAGGACCGTATCGTCGCCGACTGCATCCGCGCTTGGTCCAAGGGCGACCACGTGTCGATCCGCAGCCCGCGGGCGACACGTCCGTGGCAGCACGTCCTCGAACCGCTGAGCGGCTATCTCAATCTCGGAGCGCGCCTATCGCTCGACCCCACCCTGAACGGCGAGAGCTTCAACTTCGGACCGAAGGGCGAGCAGAACGCAACCGTCCTGGCGCTGCTAGCCGAACTTGCATCGGTGTGGGGCTTCGAGAACCCGGCCGATGCCTACCGGGTAGTTAACGATATTCCGTTCCACGAGGCCAGCCTTCTCAAACTGAACATCGACAAGGCTCTTGGCATCCTGCGCTGGCAACCGACACTCTCGTACGACGAGTGCGTCGGCATGACCGGCAGCTGGTACCGGGAGGTCGTCAAGAACGGAGCCGATGCCCGGACGGTGACCAGCGACCACATCGACCGGTATCAGCACCTGGCCCGGCAGCGGCAGCACGCCTGGACTGTCTAAGAGCGGTGCCTGCCGGCTGCCGGGGACCGGGACCCACGCCTGGGTGTCGGCCGATCATCCGGTGCGGCGCTGGCTTGGCCAAAGATACCGGGACATCAGCGCGTGAGGGCATCGGCACGATCGCGCTCGGGATGCCGGAGGTTCTGCGATGCCATCCGCCGCCGCGCCCTATAGCGTTGCGACACGTCCGTTTCAGAAGGTTTTAGTGGATCAAACGATGACAACGCCCGTCATTCTGACCCCTCTTCGGCGCATCCCCACTCCGGGCGGCGACGTGCGTCACGCTCTGAAACGGAGTGATCCCGGCTTCTCGGATTTCGGTGAAGCTTATTTTTCCACCGTTGACCAAGGAACCGTTAAGGGCTGGAAGCGACATCGGCGCATGACGCTAAACCTTGTCGTCGTTGTCGGCGAGATACGGTTTGTCGTCCATGACGGCGCCGGCGACATCTTCACGGTCAATCTTACGCCATCCCGGCCCGACGACTACGCCCGACTGACCGTTCCACCATCCCTGTGGGTGGCGTTCGGTGGCGTCGGCCGCGGCCTCAATATGCTGCTTAACGTCGCCGATATCGAGCACGATCCGACGGAGAGCGAGGTGCAGCCGATGAATGCCTGGACCTGGTCCTGGTCCTGATCGGTACGGCACCGATCGAACTCAGCTAGCCCGCCGTTTCGGGTCTCTGCTCCCAAAGATCCTCTCTCCGTCGATGAAGTCCGTCAAAGAGGTGCTGAGTGATGACGAGCCGCCGCATCCTAATCACTGGCGCACGAGGCTATCTCGGCGGCCGCCTGGTGCGACATTTGGTTTCAACCGGTCACACAGTGGTCGGAACTAGCCGCGCGGCCACGTCCACTCCCGCCGCATGGCCGGCGGAGGCTCGCCTCCTGCAGCTCGATCCGCTCGGCGAGGCGGCAGATGCGCGCGAGATCTTGCGCGAGGTAGATTGCGTCATCCATCTGGCCGCAGCCAATGAGTGGCGCAGTATTGCCGATCCAGATGCTGCGCTGATCGAGACCGGATCAGGCACGCGCCGGATGCTGGAGGCAGCGATCGCAGCGAACGTTCGCCGTTTCGTCTTCCTGTCGACGGTCCACGTCTACGGGGCCCCTCTGGACGGCGTGCTGTCCGAGGACCGGTTACCGCAGCCAAGCCATCCCTACGCGATCACGCATCTCGCCGCGGAGGCCTTTGTGTCCGCGGCGGATGTTGCCGGCCGCATCGAAGGCGTGAATGTTAGACTCTCCAACGGCATCGGCGCTCCCGCCTGGATGAATGTCGACCGCTGGACCCTGGTCGGAAACGATCTCGCCCGCCAGGCGGTCGAGACAGGCGAGATCGTCGTGCGGTCACCTGACCAGTGGCGTGATTTCATCCCTCTCGCCGACGTCTGCACCGGTCTCGAGATGCTGAGCGTCACGGCGCCGCACACACGCGCACAAACCGTCTTCAACCTGGCCGCCGGTGTCGCAATGCAGGTCGGCACCATCGCCCAGCGGACTGCATCCCTCGCCCGGGAGGTGACCGGACGCCCCGTTTCGGTGCGCGGAGCCTTCCAGGCCGCCGATCCCGCAACCGCCTCCTTCCGCATCCCGATCGACCGGATGAAGGCCTTCGGCTACGTCCCATCCGGTAGCGACGTACTCGACCGCGAGATCGCCGAGACTATCACACTCATCCAAGACCGCCAGCGTTGACGACCTCGACGAAGCATCCGCCCACAAAATTCTCACAGCTTTGTAATTTGGAGTAAGACATGAAAGTTCTCTGTGTTCTAGCCCAGCGGAACGAAGTAGCATGTCTAGAACCTTGGGTTCGGTACCATTCGTATATGGTCGGGATCGAAAATATCCACATCATCGACAACGCGTCGGACATGCCTGAAGTTGTCGAGAAAATAGCGGAGTACGAGCGTCTCGGTATTCACGTGACGCGGATCCCGCCCAATACCGATCTTGCACTGCGCGGTTCATACACGGCCCAAGTCATCCAGGAAATTGAAGCGGACAACAGTTACGACTTCGTATTTCCAATGGATTGTGACGAATTTCTGTGTGTCCTCGACCCTGCAGGAAATCCGTCATGCGACCGTAGGCTCATCTTCAACTATCTTCGTGGCCTCTCGTCGCAGGAGGGCGTATTTCGGATCAAGGCTGGTCTTGAGAATATCAACAAAGTGCAAGAACGTTTTATATGGCGTGATCACTACGTCAAAGTTTTCTTTAGCGGTCGACAATGTCTCAATCTAGATATCGGCTATCATGTCGGATTTCCTAAGAACGGAGCGCCAGTTATTCATACGGATATATTCTATCTGCACATGCAGGTGCGTCCGTACAACATGTTCAGGTATCTCGCCCGGCAAAAATTGGCCCCATTCGTCGACCCCGACGACTGCGAGGCATTGAAGGTTCACGAGGGCGCAAATCACCACTTAACACATCTTTATTTAAAAACAGAAGAAGAATACGATCAATTTCTTGAGGAAAAGCGCCAGGCCGAACAAGTGTGCGAAGTAGAATTTACAAAATTTACGAATACACTCAGAATCATAGGGGTTAATCCTCAGTTTCTAGACAATTCCGCCTATATTATAAAGTAACAAAATTTTCGTAAAAATGTAATCGAAATAGATGTATTATGTAGAATAATGAATATAGTGTGTGCTTTATTTCGAGATGGTTGATTCCGGTGAGACTCAGGTATCACCCCCGACCGCCTCGACTTAAAGCGCATCCACAGTGCCGGAGAAGGCTCGCAATGAGATGGCAGGCAGGAAGGGAGCTGATGAGCGTATCGCGCACCAATACTCTTACGTTCGAGATCTGCCTGCCTCGAGGTACCCGCCTCATGAAACCCTCGTAAGCCACGGTCCGGTTCGTAGAACACCATACATGATGCAGAGGTGAGGCATGACTAGCCTGCATCGTCCTTATCTCTCGAAAAATCAGTTGGAATGAAACGATGGCCAGAAATATGCAAGGAGTCCGATGCCTCGTGATCGGGGCAGGAGGTTTCATTGGTTCAAATTTGTGTGAATTGCTTGTCCAGATGGGAGCAAAGGTCAGCGGCTATGGTCGCAGCATTCGCATTGGCGAATCGCTGAACTCAGAAGTGACGTGGTATCAGGGTCACCTATCTGATAGAGCGATGCTGCGAACGGCCATTGTAAATCAGGATATTGTTTTTCATCTGGCCGGAGAAACCATTCCTGAAAAATCAAACGGCGATGTAAATTCTGATTTTTTGACCAATACATCATCGACAATTTCGGTGCTTGAGGAGTGCCGGATGAACGGAATACGAAAAATTGTGTTCGCGTCGTCTGGCGGTACGGTTTATGGTGTATCGGAACATACACCGATTTCTGAATATTCATCTACCAATCCGATCTCGGCCTACGGCATTTCAAAAATCGTTGCCGAGAAATATCTTGAACTCTACAGGTATCAGTGGGGACTGGACTATCATGTCCTACGCATCGCCAATCCCTACGGCCCCTTCCAATCACCCTTCCGCCGCCAAGGCGTTGTGGCCAACATGATGTACAATGCCATTATTGGTAAGCCGATCGAGCTATGGGGTACAGGGAACGTTGTTCGCGATTTCGTCTATGTCGAAGATGTTACTCGAGCTTTCTGTGATGCAGCACTCTACGAGGGAACCTTCCGCGTAATGAATGTTGGATCCGGCCATGGACGTACAATCATGAGCGTCCTGGATGATATTGGACTCCTGAATGGCGTCACTCCGATCACTGTCATTCGCCGCGAGAGCCAGAAAGCGGATGTGCCAGTGAACGTGCTGGATATTTCATTAATTGGCCAAGAATTTGGTTGGCACCCGATGCAGGATTGGATGGGCGGACTGCAGATAACCGCAGACTGGATGCAGAGTGTGATCGCTCCGGTCCGCAGGTAACGCGAGCGTCACGCCATATATTTGAAAAGTACTGTTTGTGGGGTAGAATTAAGGCGCTCCTTCGCAAGACCGCGGCGCGCAGCGAGGAGGCTCTGCATCGACCCATCCAGCGCATCTTACGCTGTTTCAAGCCACGCGAGGGCCGCGGTATCATCGAAGCGACCGGATACGATGCAGGCTGAGATGAAAGCTCCACAATTTCTACCTGAATGGCAAATGCTCTGGGGGTTTTGCGCGCAAGGTCAGCGCGGAGAGCAAGCGTCTACATCGGTTCGTCCGGGTAAGTGTCAGACACTCGCCAAGCTCGCGACGCCTGCCGCTCACACAGTCGCCAAACTTGTATTCCCTACGGAGAGCCGCGGGTCGTGTCCCTTGGAGTGGTGTAGCTGACCGAGAGCGGGAGAGCCCGTCTGCGCGCCCTCCACAGCGCTGTAGCAGGCGGGATCTCTCGCGGGGGTGGCCATCGGCGGTGACGGGTTAGGATCGGGTTGTGAGCACCAACCCCGCACCCGGGAGACCCCCGATGACCGATGCCGTTATGAGCCTGCGTGTAGCCGCCGATGTGAAACT
>NZ_JTHF01000095.1 GCF_001043895.1 Methylobacterium indicum | reverse complement strand
CGTCTTCCCCGACTACGAGGCCATCCTCGACGCCTGCTGCACCGCCTGGAACGCACTTGCCGCTGAGCCAGAGCGCGTCCGCTCCATCGCAAACTTCCCATACATCGCACGCGTCAATGCTTAGGCGCGGCGGTATTGCAGGCCGAGATCAGCGAGAAGCAGGCGCGCTCGATCCGCTACCAGATGACGATTGCCAAGCTGCCCCTGGCCAAGGACCTCGCCGAGTTCGCCTTTGCCGGGACGCCGATCAACGAGGGTCTGGTGCGCGACCTCTGCGGCGGCGAGTTCCTGGCCCACCAGCGCAACGTCGTGCTGGTGGGCGGCACCGGCACGGGCAAGACGCATCTGGCCATCGCGGTCGCCCGGTCGTGCATCCGGGACGGGGCGCGGGCCCGGTTCTACACCGTGGTCGACCTCGTCAACCGGCTCGAGGCCGAGGCGCGAGCCGGCCGGCAGGGCCGCATCGCCGACCACCTCGCCCGGCTCGACCTGGTGGTGCTGGACGAGCTCGGCTACCTGCCGTTCGCGCAGTCGGGCGGTCAGCTGCTGTTCCACCTGATCAGCCGGCTCTACGAGACCACCTCGATCGTGGTGACGACCAACCTGGCGTTCGGGGAGTGGCCGAGCGTGTTTGCCGGCGACGCCAAGATGACGACGGCGCTGCTCGATCGGCTGACCCACCACTGCGAGATCGTCGAGACCGGCAACGAGAGCTGGCGCTTCAAGAACCGGGCGTGAAGGATGGCCTGCGCGCAGCTCATCCTGGACCCCTGGTCAGCCCGGCTGCGCCACCCCGACCCGCTTCGCCGGGCTGACCAGGGGCGTCGCGCTACGCGCAACAAGGGGTCCCAATTGGACGCCGATCAGGGGTCCCGTTCCGATGCCGTTTGACACTAACGTCGGGCGCGAACTGCCGATAGACGGTGTTGGCCCGGGCCGACATGTCCCCCGTAGAGGGCATAGTTCGAGGAGAAAACGCGCACGCCCTTGGACCGGCACAGCTGCCGGATCTTGAAGTAGGGCTCACCCATCTTGATCCCGAGCGCCTTGGCCTCGGCGGTGCGAGCGATGGCGCAGCCGTCGTTGTTCGAGAGAACGATCACCGGCACGCCGGCGAGCTTCGGGTCGAACACCCGCTCGCAGGAGCAGTAGAAGGAGTTCCCGTCGATGAGCGCGATGGCCCGGCTCATCGCACGAGGCTCGCGCGGGACTTCACATGGTGCCAACGCACCGAGAACAGCAGCACGCCCCAGAGCAGGCCTTCCTCCATGTCCTCCAGCACGAATTCGCCCATCTCCGGGTTGTCGAAGGAGAGGGACAGCCGGTTGCCGTGGGCGACCAGGCGCTTGAGGCTCATCTCGCCATTGACCACCGCGACGACGACCGCCCCGGACGAGGGCGAGAGCGAGCGATCGACCACGGCCAGATCCTAGTCGTGGATGCCGGCGCTCTTCATCGACCAGTCGCGTACCCGCCAGATGAAGGTGGCGGGCGGATTGGGCACGAGCCAGCGCGGTAGCTCAAGCGCCCCCTCGATGAAGTCCTCGGCGGGGCTCGGGAACCCGGCGCAGAGCGTTGGGAGCATGAACGGGATCCGCACGAGCCCGCCTTCGTCCGCCGCCTCCGCACCGACCCGATAGAGACTTACGCGCGTCCTCCGTACTAGAATGGAAAGAGAACAAACAGGCTTGCGGTTCCCGGTCAAGGCCGAGCTTCGAGCCTGTGCGGAGTGGGGACGACAGGTAAGCGGACGAGGCCGGGAGCGCGGGACGAGGCGCCGATTGGGAACGGGGCGCTCAAGCGGGCCAAGGCGATCTTTCGCCGGATCTCCGGGGGGGCGATGCAGCGTAGACGGATCGGGCCGCGGCCAAATGGTGATTACGGCTACGAGCCTGCTCTTCTGGTTTCTGTCCGAAAGTTGACAGGGAGGCAAGGACTAGCGCATTAGTATGATATGACACACACCCAGTACCATCGCGGCGATTAGGTAACTTTCGCCGTAGGAAGGCTCCGCCAAGCAGACCATAGAATCCTATAAAGGAAAAAGAGCATTGAAGAAAGTTTTGTTCTATATAGAACCCATGATATTTAATAGTAACCCAGAGGCTTTGGCTATTTGGGTTCATTGGTCCGGCAAGATTGCGCAACAGGGAACTGGAGAATATAGCTACCATCTTGCCTGTTCGAAATATCTTGAACGTTATTCAGTTAAAGAATTCAAAACGACGCATATACTATCAACAAAAGACCCCATGAATGCATTTGGTTTCGATGAAGCTGACTATGGCGCAGATTTATTTAGTGGAATAAATTTCGAAAATAAAAATCTACTGTCAGCGCTCAGAATACTAGAGCAATCATTGCATCCTGATATCGTTATTTGCTGGTCGCAAAATCGATATATAGAGAATGTATTTCCAGGCAGGTGTGTATTTATGGAGCACGGTCCCCTGCCGCGCCGTCATATGCCGCTGAGTAGCTTTTTAGACCCATATGGCCATCAAGTTGGCAGTTCGCTGGATCAAGTAGCCAGTGGACAATTCGATAGCCCTGAGACGCAGCAAATCGGCGGCGACTGGACGCAGAAGTGGCTGGGCCTTCGGAGATTGGAAGCCGAGCGCTTAGGGGCAAAAGATTGGCTTGATAAAGTCGCAAATGGGCGAAGTGTGACGCTATTGCCCCTTCAATCTGCAGGCGGATTCCACTATGAGGCCACCGGCCCGCGCCTTAAACCAGTTCCTCTTCTTCGAAAAATAGCAGCAAATATTTACGAAGATGAACTAATTTTACCGACCTGGCACAGCGATCAAGCCGTTCCGAATGATGATATGCTTGATGTGTTGCGAATAGAGCACCCGAACATAATCGTACCTGAGGCCGAACTACGGGTAAATTCCTCGGAGGTGTTTCTTCAATATGTCTCACGGGTAATTGTTATATCCTCAAATGTTGCTGCAATGGCGGCAGTTTTAGGGCTTCCACTTCAGGTTTTGGCAAAATGCAAATTTAGTAGATTTCAATCTTCAAAAAAAACCAAACCTAGATATGATCTTGCCGCGTTTCTACTATGTCGTTATTGCGGTCAATTTAATAGGTGGATTGGGGAGAAGGGAGTTTTCGAAAGCCATCTGAATTTTGTCGCAATGAACAGATCTAACCTTTTTTCTAAAATAAACAAGGGTGATTGCGAGCGCTTGCAGCAATGGAATCTTTAAAAATACTTCGAAATCGATCAAATTTGTCACAAATAGCAAGAACTTGCTATGCCGCAAAGAGGTCGTCAGGACTAAGGATTCCAATAGATATTCAACTGCCGAGCCTGATGTAAAGGTGATTGTTCATTAGCATGAAACCCCCGCTCGGCGGCTGCCGGCGGGGCTGAAGGCGGAGTCTCGGGTCTGGAAATCCATCGATGTAACCGCTCAACGGCAGGGCGGGTTCCCGCCGGTCAGTCGTGGCCGTGGTTTCGAACCTGCTCCCGGTCAATGCTGCGCAGCAGGTCGGTCTGTGCCGTCAGCTGTTCGCGGGCGGCCCGCTCGCATTCCGCGATCCGCGCCAGATGCTCGACCTGCTGGCGGCCGATCTCCCTCAGGTCGCGCAGGATGTTCAGCACCTCGGCCGGGCCCTGGAGATGCACCATGGCGTCACCCACCGTGCCGGGCGCCGGGGCCGGCACCTCGTGCTTGTCCTTGTTGGCCCGTGTAGCCGCCGGTGTGAAACT
>NZ_JTHF01000094.1 GCF_001043895.1 Methylobacterium indicum | reverse complement strand
AGCAGGTCGACCTGCTCGCGGCTGACCTGGTTGAGCACCGGCAGCCGTGCGGCGAGCCGGCCGCGATAGAGCGGGAAGCGCTCGGCGAGGCCCGCGGCGCCGCTCACCTCCAGCACCATGGCGCAGGTGAGGCGGTACTCCGCCTCGATCATCGCGAAGATAGTCTCGCGCGCGCCCTCGTCCGGGCAGAGCCCGGCGAAGTCGCGGGCGATGCCGAGATCGACGGTGAGCAGGGTTTTTTCGACCTCGTCGACGATCAGGCGGAAGAGCGGCGAGTCCTCGAACATCCGCCGCAGCAGCGCCCGGCCGCCCTCCCCGCGCACGTCGAGCAGGCTCTTGAGGCCGCTGCCGACCCCGTACCAGCCGGTGATGCCGTGCCGGTTCTGGCTCCAGGCGAAGACCCACGGGATCGCCCGCAGGTCGGCCAGGCTCCGGGCGCCGAAGCGCCGGGCCGGCCGCGAGCCGATGTTGAGGAGCGCGATCTCGTCGAGCGGGCTTGCGGCCCCGAAATAGGTCACGAGATCCGGGTGTGTGATCAGCCGGGCATAGGCCGCCCGCGAGGCGCCGGAGAACGCCTCCAGGGCATCGTCGAACTCGGCCCCCGCCGCCTGGGCCGCGCCGGAGCGCGGCGCCGCGCCGTCGAGGACGTGGTCGAGCACCGCCGAGGCGAGCAGTTCCATCTGGTAGGCGGCGGTGCCGCGGTTGGCGTACTTGAACGACACCACCTCGCCCTGCTCGGTGGTGCGGAAGCGGCCCCGGATCGAGCCCGCCGGCTGGGCCGCGATGGCCCGGGCGGTGGGGGCGCCGCCGCGGCTGACCGAGCCGCCGCGGCCGTGAAAGAACGCGATGGAAAGGCCGGCCTGCTCGCCGACCTGGGTCAGCTTGCCCTGGGCCTTGGCTAGCTCCCAGTTCGAGGCGACGAAGCCGCCGTCCTTGTTCGAGTCCGAGTAGCCGATCATCACCTCCTGCACCCCGCCCTGCTGGCGGGCGGAGCGGCGCACGACCGGCACCTTGAGGAGCGCCCGCATGATCGCGGGGGCCGCGCGCAGGTCGTCGATGGTCTCGAACAGCGGCACGATCGGCAGCGGGCAGACCTCGACGCCGGCCGCGTCGAGGAAGACCCCGGCGGTCTTGGCAAGCAGGTAGACGCCCAGGATGTCAGGCACCGAATGGGTCATCGACAGGACGAAGGCGCCGAAGGCCTCGCGGTCGAGGCTGCCGCGCATCTCGGCCACCAGCCGGAAGGTGGCCAGCGTCTCGCGCGCCTCCTCGGGCAGGCCGTCGAGGTCGGGCAGGCCGTCGAGGGGACGGGCGAGTTCGGCTTCGAGCCAGGTCATCCAGGCCGGCGAATCGACGTCCGGCGGATCGCCCGCCCCCTCGCCGTGCTGGCGCTGCCACAGCGCCTGCAGCGCCCGGGTGGTGCGGGTGGTATTTTCGCGGATGTCGAGCCGCACGGTCGAGAAGCGGAAGATCTCGACCATCCGGCGGACCGGCCGCACCATGTTCCGGGCCAGCGACGCGCAATGCGCCTCCGACAGGCCGTCCTCCAGGGCGCGCAGGTCGCCGATCAGCTCGTCGGCGTCGGCGTAGCCGGCCGCCTGCGGCCCCTCCGACCCGTCGCCGCGCTCGCCCTCCAGCCCGGCGACCGTCGCCGCGAGGCGTCGGCTCAGGCAGGTGAGGAACTGGCGGTAGGGCTCGCCCGGGTTGCGCCGGGCGATCGCCTCGCCGTCCGGCTGGCGGGCGAGCTGCTCGGCGAGCGCGGCCGCGAAGGCCTCGGGCACCGGCAGGGAGCGGGCGCTGATCGAGAGGGTGCGGGCGAGCGCCGTGATGCCGTCGTGGTAGCGCCGCAGGCTCGCCAGCGCGTTGCGCCGCAGCGTGCGCCGGGTCACCTCGGCGGTGACGAAGGGGTTGCCGTCCCGGTCGCCGCCGATCCACGAGCCGAACTGGAAGAAGGCCGGCACCTCGAACCGGGCGCCCGGATAGGAGGCCGCGAAGGCCTCCTCCAGCGAGCCCAGGGTCTCGGGCAGCATCTCGAACAGGGTCTCGTCGAAGAAGTGCAGGCCCCAGGCCACCTCGCGGTCGACGGTCGGCTTCTCGAGGTGCAGCTCGCCGGTCATCCAGACGAGCTCGACCTGGTCGCGCAGGTCGTCCATCAGGGCGTGGCGCTCGCGCTCGGTCCAGCGCGGCATCTCCAGCTCCTTCAGGATCAGGTAGATGCGCCGGAATTTTTCCAGCACCGTGACGCGCTTGGCCTCGGTCGGATGCGCCGTCAGGGTCGGGCGCACGCGCAGCGACGACAGCACCCCGTGCACGGTCTCGGGCGGCACGCCCTGGGCGGCGGCGCGGGCCAGCACCGCGCTGAAGGAATTCTTGAGCCGGTCGCGGCCGGCATTGCGCTCGACGTGGCGGCGCCGGCGCATCGCGGTGTTCTGTTCCGCGATGGCGATGAGCTGGAACCAGATGCCCTGCACCTGCAGCGCCCGGGCCGTCAGCTCCGGCGTCAGCCCGGCGATGTCCGCCTGCCCGCGCAGGACCGCCTCCAGCTCCGGCTGGTGGCGCCGGCAGACATCCACCAGCGAGCGGAAGAGCACGTCGAGCGCCACCCGGTCGTCGGTGCCGGTGATCAGCGGCGGGGCGAAGGGCGTGTCGGGAACGGGAGTGTGGATCATCGGGAGCTCCCCGGTGGGGGTCGAGGGAGGAGGTATTCAAAGTATGGCGCCGGCTTCCTCCTCTCCCCGCCGGGCGGGGAGAGAGCTGCTGATCCCTTGCCGGGTCAGCAGCAAGCCCGAAGGGCGAGGGTGAGGGGGTATTTCCGGATGAGTCTCACTGGTCGAGACCCCCTCACCCTCGCTCCGGCTTCGCCTCCGCTTGCTTCACCCCCGACGAGGGGGGTGAAGCCCTCTCCCCGCCCGCGGGGAGAGGGGGGATGCGCACGAGCCGCGCGTCGTGTCGGCTCACGCCGCCTTGCGCCGGGTCGCCATCACCTCGGCCATGGTGGAGCCGAAGGCGCCGGGGCTCGGGGCGACGGTGAGGCCGTAGGAGCGCATGATCTCGGCCTTCTCGGCGGCGCTGTCGCCGGCCGCCGAGATGATCGCGCCGGCATGGCCCATGCGGCGGCCCTTCGGGGCGGTGAGCCCGGCGACGAAGCCGACGACGGGCTTCGACATGTTCTTCTGGATCCAGGCCGCGGCCTCGGCCTCCTGCGGGCCGCCGATCTCGCCGATCATCAGCACCGCCTCGGTGTCGGGATCCTCCTCGAACAGCGCGAGGTGATCGAGGAACGACGAGCCGTTGATCGGGTCGCCGCCGATGCCGACCGAGGTCGAGATGCCCAGTCCCACCGCCTTCATCTGCGCGGCCGCCTCGTAGCCGAGGGTGCCGGAGCGCGAGATCACCCCGATATTGCCCTTGAGGTAGATGTGGCCGGGCATGATGCCGAGCATCGACTTGCCGGGGGAGATGATGCCGGCGCAGTTCGGGCCGACCACCATCGGGCGGCGCTCCTTCGGGTAGCGGCGCAGGTAGCGCTTCACCCGCATCATGTCCTGGGCCGGGATGCCGTCGGTGATCGAGCAGATCAGCCGGATGCCGGCATCGGCCGCCTCCATGATGGCATCCGCCGCGAAGGGCGGGGCCACGAAGGTGATGCTGGCCTCGGCGCCGGTCTCGCGCACCGCCTGGCGCACCGTGTCGAAGACCGGCACGCCGTGCTCGCTGCGCCCGCCCTTGCCCGGGGTGACGCCGGCCACGACCCGGGAGCCGTACTCGACCATCTCGCGGGCGTGGAAGCTGCCCTTGTCGCCGGTGATGCCCTGGACCAGGATCGGGGTCTTCTCGTCGATCAGGATGCTCATCGGGAAATTCCTCCTCGTGCGAAATCCGGCGGATTGCCTCGCGACGCGGATTTCAGGTTCGCTCGGGTGCCGCGCGGGGCCGTGGGACAGGGGCCGGACGCGCGCGTCCGGCCACCGGCTCAGTGCGCCGCGCGGACGGCGGCGACGGCCTTCTCGGCGGCCTCGGTCAGGGTGTCGGCGGTGATGAGGTCGAGCCCGCTCTTCTCCAGGATCGCCTTGCCGGCCTCGACGTTGGTGCCGGCGAGCCGCACCACCAGCGGCACCCCGATCTTCACCTCGCGGGCCGCCTGGACCACGCCCTCGGCGATCCAGTCGCAGCGGTTGATGCCCGCGAAGATGTTGACGAGGATCGCCCGGACGTTCTGGTCGGAGAGGACGAGGCGGAAGGCGGTCGCGACCCGCTGCGGCGAGGCGCCGCCGCCGACGTCGAGGAAGTTCGCCGGCTCGCCGCCCGCGTGCTTGATCATGTCCATGGTCGCCATGGCGAGGCCGGCGCCGTTGACGATGCAGCCGATCTCGCCGTCGAGGCCAATATAGCTCAGGTTGTGCTCGGCGGCCTGGGCCTCGCGCGGGTCGCTCTGCGAGGGATCGTGCATGTCCGCGATGGCGCGGCGGCGGAACATCGCGTTGTCGTCGAACGACATCTTGGCGTCGAGCGCCAGGACCCGGTCGTCCCGGGTGACGACGAGCGGGTTGACCTCCAGCATCGTGGCGTCGCAATCGCGGAACGCCCGGTAGGCGCTCATGATCGTCTTCACGGCGGCGCCGACCTGCTTGACGGTCAGGCCGAGCTGGAAGGCGAGCTCGCGCGCCTCGAAGGCCTGGAGGCCGACCGCCGGCTCGACCACCACCTGGAGCAGCGCCTCGGGATCGGTCGCGGCGATCTCCTCGATGTCCATGCCGCCGGACTTCGAGGCCACGACCCGCACCCGCTCGACCTTCCGGTCGAGCACGATGCCGAGATAGAGCTCGCGCTCGAAGGCGTCGGCGCATTCGATGTAGACGCGCTGCACCGGCTTGCCCTCGGGGCCGGTCTGGTGAGTGACGAGGCGGCGCCCCAGCAGGTCGTTGGCGGCCTCGCGGACCTCGTGGGTCGAGCGGCACAGGCGGATGCCGCCGGCCTTGCCGCGGGCGCCGGCATGGATCTGCGCCTTCACGGCCCAGTGCCCGCCGCCCATCTCGGTCGCGGCGTAGACCGCCTGGTCGGGGCTGAAGGCCACGGCGCCCTTCGGGATCGGCACGCCGAAGCTCGCGAGCAGTTCCTTGGCCTGGTACTCGTGCACGTCCATGGCGTCCTCCTGGGTTTTAGGGCAAAGGCTCCCCGTCCCGGGCGCGAGGAGGTTCCTCGCGTCCGGCTCGACAGCCCGGTGCGTTGCTTCGGTTCGTCTCGCCCGGCGGTTCGCCGGTCTTCGGTCATCAGGTCCGGGGCTTCTTTTGGACCTGGAACGTCTCGTCCAGAACGAGGCTGGACTTGGATCGGCTGTCCGGCGCAAGGCCGGGCCCGGATCGTCCTGTCCGGCCCGGCGGCGCCGGGCCGGTTCGGCTCAGGTCAGCTTGGCCTTCACCAGGCCGTAGACCCGCTCGGTGAGGGCGTCGGCGCCGTCGAGGGCCCGGGCCAGGTCGGCGAGGCGTCCCTCCGCGAAGGTCCGGTCCTCGATCGCCTTGGCGTTGACGTAGACGTTGAGGGCGGCGCTGCGCAGGCCGGCCTGGGCGGCCAGCACCGCGACGCCCGCATCGCTGACCACGTTGAGGTTGCCGCGCTCGGCGACGCCCTCGCAGAGGTCGATCACCGCCCGGCAGGTCCGGGCGCAGGCCAGCGGCACGTCGGTGGCGAGCCGCAGGGCATCCTGGATCGCGGCGGCCCGGGCCGCCTTGTCCTCGTCGGTCGCCTTCGGCAGGGCGTAGGCGCCCATCACCGCGTTGAAGGCGCTCACGTCCTCGGCGATCATGCCGGTGAGCTGGGCCCGCAGGCCTTCCGCCCGGTCGCGGGTCGCGATCATCTCGGCCTCGACCTCGGCATACTTCTTCTTGCCGATGGTGAGGTTGCAGACCATCGAGACCAGCGCCGCCCCCATGGCGCCGGAGATCGCCGCCGCGCCGCCGCCGCCCGGCGTCGGCCGCTCGCTCGCCAGCGCGTCGAGGAAGCCGCGGATCGTGTCCTCGGAAGCGGGTGCGTCCGTCATCACGCCATCTCTTTCGCGAGCGCGTAGATCTCTTCCGCGTCGAGGACCAGTTCGCTGCTCTCGAACAGCCGGGCGATGCAGGCGCGGTGCAGCTTGAGCTTCAGGCCGCCGATGCCCAGCGCCCCGAACACCACCTTGCCGTGGCGCTCCTTGCCCTTGTCGGTGGCCTCGATGCCGGCAAAGCCGAGCGGCGGCTGGGCGTTGTAGTCGGCGATGAAGCCGAGATCCTTCGCCTCGCTCCACTGCGCCTCGGAGGCGAGTTCGAGGCCGATCGCGCCGGCCGCGAAGGCGACGTCGGCCTCCGCCAGCGCCCGGCCGCGGGTCTCTGCGTCCGGGGTCTCGATCGCCCGGATCTCGACCTTGAAGCGCGTCTCGATCGCTTTGGCGGCTTCCTGCGCCTTGGCGAGCTGGCGCCCGGCGAGGGTCACGGTGGCGCCTTCCTTGGCGAGCAGGGCCGCCGAGCGCATCCCGACCGGGCCGGTGCCGGCCAGCACCAGGGCGCGCTTGCCCTGGAGCGAGCCCGCCGCCTTGGCGACCAGCGCCACGCCGGCCGCCGCCGTGGTGTTCGACCCGTTCGAATCGAGCATGCAGGAGACGCGGAACGGGCCGAAGAAGCGCTTGCGCACCGCCTTGAACACCGCCTCGCCGGCCGCCATGCTGCCGCCGCCGACGAAGATCGCGGTCGATTTCTTCTCCGCGCCGCCGCGGGTGTAGATCGTGCCGTCGACCAGCGCCCCGACGTTCTCGGGCGTCACGTTGGGATAGCCGGTGATGATGTCGGCGCCGCCGTCGTAGCCCACCACCACGTCGAACACGCTGGGCATCGGGTCGGTATCGAACTGGAACAGGAGCTTCTTCATCGTCGTCCTTTCCGCCGCGGGCGCTCGGGGCCGGCGCGGGGGGTTGCGTACGGTGTGGGGGTTAGCGCTCGCGCCCGCCCTACTCCACCACGTTCTGCGGCCGGCCGGCCACGAAGGCCTCGATGTTGTCGACGAGCTGGTCGGCGAGGATCTGCATCGCCTGCTGGCTCGCCCAGGCGACGTGGGGGGTGATGATGAGGTTCGGGACGTCGAGGGCAAGCAGCGGGTTGTCGTCCCGCGGCGGCTCGCTCGTCAGCACGTCGAACCCGGCCCCGCCGATCGTGCCGGCGGTAAGGGCCTCGGCGAGCGCCGCCTCGTCGACGAGGCCGCCGCGGGCGGTGTTGATCAGGATCGCGTCGCGCTTCATCCGCGCCAGCTCGTCCCGCCCGATCATGTTGCGGGTCTCCGGCGTCAGCGGCGCGTGCAGCGTGATCACGTCGCTCTCGCGCAGGATCGTGTCGAGGTCGACGAGGCCGTCCTGGGGCATCACGTCGTAGGCCAGCACCCGCATGCCGAGCGCCTCCGCCCGCTTGCCGATCGACTTGCCGAGCGCCCCGTAGCCGACGATGCCCAGCGTCGAGCCGGCGACGTCGCGGATCGGGTAGTCGAAGTAGCAGAAGTGGCGCGCCCGGCCCCAGTCGCCGCGCCGCACCGAGTTGGCGTAGGGCACGATCGCGCGGCGCAGCGCGAAGATCAGCGCGATCACGTGCTCCGGCACGGTGTTGAAGGCGTAGTTGCGGATGTTGACGACCGTGATGCCCTGCGCCTTGGCGGCGGCCTTGTCGATCACGTCGGTGCCGGTCGCCGCGACCGCGATCAGCTTCAGGTCCGGCAACTGGCGCAGGGTCGCCTCGCGCATCGGCACCTTGTTGAGGATGGCGATCTGGGCGCCCGCGAGCCGCTCGACGATCTCGTCCGGCGCGGTCACCGGGTACTCGGCGTAATCGTGCGGGAAGCTCGGGCGCCGCAGCTCGGCGTCCAGGGTCTCGCGGTCGAGGAAGACGATGCGGTGGGACATGGGGATCTCCGGCGCCCCGGCCTGGTGGTCAGGCTTCCGGTGGGGCATGGCGCGGGACAATGGCATGGCGGGTGGGGTCCTGGCAGCGGCTCCCGGCAGCGGATCTCGGATCGAGGCGGGGATTTCCCCCGCCTCCCGGCTCCTTCCCCGCGACGGAGGGAGGAGCCGGAGAGACCCGCGCGCCGGGACGGGGCGCCGTCAGCGCGCCTCCTGGCTCCCGCGGAGCGACTTTTGGGCCGCCGCGACGCCGCTGCCCGGCTCGATCCGGATGCCCGCATCCAGCATCGCCATCTCGACGCCGGCGAGGGCGCCCATCAGCATCAGCTCGTTGAGGTCACCGATATGGCCGATGCGGAAGAGCTTGCCCGCCACCTGCGACAGGCCGGCCCCGAGGGCGAGGTTGTAGCGCTTGTAGGCGATGTCGATCACTTCGGCCCCGTTGACGCCGTCGGGCACCATCACGGCGCTCACCGTGTCGGAGTACCACTTCTCCTCCTTGGCGCAGAGCGTCAGGCCCCAGGCCTTGACGGCGGCGCGGGCGCTGTCGGCCAGCCGGCGATGGCGGGCGAAGACGTTCTCCAGTCCCTCGTCCTCGACGCAAGCCAGCGCCTCGCGCAGGCCGTAGAGCATCGGCAGGGCCGGCGTGTAGGGGAAGTAGCCGGTGGCGTTGGCCTTGGCCTGGTCGCCGAAATCGAAGAACACGCGCCGGCACTCGGCGGTCTTGGAGGCCTCGAGCGCCCGCTTGCTGGCACAGACGATGCCCAGCCCGGCGGGCAGCATCAGGCCCTTCTGCGAGCCGGTGATGGCGCAATCGACCCGCCATTCCTCGGCCCGGAAGTCGATGCTGCCGATCGCCGAGACGCCGTCGACGAACAGCATCGCCGGGTGGCCCGCCGCGTCGATCGCCTTGCGCACCGCGCCGATGTCGGAGGTGACGCCGGTGGTGGTCTCGTTGTGGACGACCAGGACCGCCTTGATCCGGTGCTCGCGGTCGGCCCGCAGGGCTTCCTCGATGCGGTCCGGGTTGGCGCCGGTGCCCCACTCCTCCTCCTGGACCTCGACCTCGAGGCCGACCCGGCGGGCGAGGTCGATCCACAGCGTGCTGAACTGGCCGTAGCGCGGCGCCAGCACCCGGTCGCCGGGGGAGAGGGTGTTGGTGAGCGCCGCTTCCCAGGCGCCGGTGCCGGTCGCCGGGAAGAGGAAGATCTGGCCCTCGCGGGACTTGAAGATCTTCTTCGTCTCCTCGAACAGCGGCAGGGTCAGCTCGGGGAAGGACGACGAGCGGTGGTCCTCGGACGGCACGATCATCGCGCGCTGCACGCGATCGGGGATGTTGGTCGGCCCCGGAACGAAGAGGAAGTTGCGCCCCGGGCGTCTCGATCCAGCCATGTGTCTCCTCCAGCCCTGCGGGCTTCGAGCCGGGACCCTTCGTCCGGCCTCGTGAACTCGGTTCCCGCGCCGCGGCCACCGGGGGGTGGCGGGCGCGATATTTGGACGACCGGACCCGGGGGGGGATGCAGCGGCGCGCCGCCGACCGGCCCGGGTCGCCGTGTCGAGGGCGACTATGGGGATGCCCCCGCCGCAAGGAAAACTGAAAAAACTTGAGCGGGTATTTAAAATTTTGAAAAGACGAAGGAAAGCCATCCACGCTTTGGCCTAAAGTGGTAGCCGGCTTCGTCTTGTTGCATTGCAGCATTCTCGGAGCATGACCAATTCGGTAGTACCTCCGCGTCGAAGACCGGCGTTTATCGTATGTAATCGGCGTGTCGTGAGGCGGCAGCTATGGAAGATCCGGGACGCGGCAGCGACGCGCGCCACATCGAGAACCGGGGAGCACCGATGACGACGAGACGGAAACGGGCCGGGTTCTCCGGTGTCGAGATCTCCCGGGGCGGGTTCCTGCACGCCCTGCCGCGCCGCCCGCGGCGCCGGCCGATCTACAACCTGTTTCGCCGCATCGAGGAGCCGGATCTGGTCTGCGCGGTGCCGAACGACTTCCCGGTGCCGGCCTTCCTCGCCGGCGGCGCCTGGAGCTATGCGGGGAGCGTCTGCGCCGCGTCCGAGCCGCCGCCGGGCTTCCGTGCCGAGATGGCCGAGCACGGCGCCGAGACCTGCGGCTTCCACCTGTTCCACCAGCTCCCGGCCGCGGTCTCGCCGCCGCCGCGCCGGCGGGTCATCGCACGCGCGGTCTGAGAACTTCCGGCGCTCTCGCGCATTGTCTCGTCAAGACACACCTTGGCAGATCTGCCGCACGGCATGATCTCCCGAGCACAGGAGACGCGCAGATGAGCCTCAAGACCGTCATCGCCGCCGGCCTCGTCATGGCCGGCTCCCTCTCGGCCGGTTCGCTCGCGGCCCACGCCGAGGGCGCCACCCTCGCAGAGGCCGGCATCCCGGCCCTCGACGTGCCGACCTTCTCCGCCAGCGTGCCGGCGGGCATGCCGCTTTTCGCCGCCCTGCCCAGCCTGGCGCCCGGCGCCGAGGTGAACGTGCGCGGCATCGACACCAGCGGCCTCGTCGCCTTCACCCCGTCGGTGCCGCAGGCGATGGACCCGAACGCCGACATCGCCACCGGCTCGGTCCGGAAGTAACCGCCGGAAGTAACCGAAGGCGTAACCGACCAGACACCGGGGCCTCGGCCCCGGTCAGACCATCACGCGCTCAGCGCGGCGACCCGCGCCGCCGCCTCGAACTCGCGCCGCCGGCCGGCAAGGCGCGCCTCCGCCTCCTCGTCGCGTCCCCAGACCTCGGCCTGGAACGTCTCGTCGACATGGGCGGCACTCCAGCCCTCCTCCGGCGTCAGGCGTCCGTGCAGGACGGCGAGCGCGATCAGCACCGAGCCGGTCAGGGTCGTCATGGAATGCAGGCCCGCCAGTGCGGTCGGGCTCTCCACCGCCTCGATGCCGCGGCGCAGGGCCTGGAGCGAGGTTTCGGGCTGGGTGACGTGCATCACGCCCTCGCTCAGCACGAAGCGGGCGCCCAGGGTCTCGTGCGCCCAGTCGAGCACTGGGTCCCAGGCTGCGGCCTGGGCGGCGACGAGGCGGGCCGGGTCGCCGGCCCGGTAGACCAGGAGATCGGTGCCCGCATAGGCGGCGAGGTCGTCGATCACCGCCTCGCGCCGGTCGGCCACGCCGTCGATCGCCGAGTTGACGAGGCGGGTCAGCGGCATCCGGGTCGGATCGATGACCTCCTCCTGCGCTCCCCATTCCTCGGCCAGGGCCTCCGCCAGCGCCCGCTGCCGCACGGCGATGCGGCGCCGGGCCGGGCTGTGGGCCGGGCGGCCGTCGAGGACGAGGCGGAAGCCGTCCTCGGCCTCGGCGATTCCCGCTTCCTTGTAGAAGCGCTTCGGCAAAGCCGGCTTGCCGGCCTGGCGGGCGGCGCGCACCGGATCGGGGGATGCGTCCGGGTCGCCGAGCCAGTCGCGGGTCACGTCGTCGTTCGTCATGTCGCCAGAGATAGGAGCTGTCGGTCGTGGTTGCGAGACGGCCTCACGCGGCGGCGATGTGCCGGCGCAGGGCCTCGTCGAGGGCGGAGAAGCTGTCGACCACCCCGTGCGCCCCGGCTTCGTGCAGGGCGTCCGGCGTATGGTAGCCCCAGGTCACCCCGAGGGCGGTGACGCCGGCGGCCCGGGCCATCGCCATGTCGTAGCTCGTGTCGCCGATCATCACCGTGCGGGACGGCTCGGCCCCGGCCTCGGCCATCGCCTGGGTGAGCATGGCCGGATGGGGCTTCGAGGGGGCGTCGTCGGCGGTCTGCACGGTGGAGAACCAGCCTTCCCAGCCATGCACGGCCACGAGGTGGTCGACGCCGCGGCGCGACTTTCCCGTGGCGATGCCGAGCTGCACCGCCGCCTCGCGGTTGAGCCGCGCCAGCAGGTCGGCGGCGCCGGGAAACAGCGCCTCGCGGATCTCCGCCATCGCCCGCAGCCGGCCAAAACTCTGCTTGTAGGCCTCGGACAGGGCCTCGACCGGCCCGTCGGCGCCGACGAGGGCGGTGAAGGCCTGCGGCAGCGACAGCCCGACCACGGAGAGCGACCGCGTCCGGCTCGGCGCCGGCAGCCCGACCGCCGCGAAGGCCTC
>NZ_JTHF01000093.1 GCF_001043895.1 Methylobacterium indicum | reverse complement strand
GGTGAGTTTCACTCTGGTGCGAGGCGGCCGTGTCGGCGTTTGCGCCGATATTTCGAGCCGCTTCGCGGCACTTCTCGTGCTGGATCCCGGATCTCCTTCCGCTTACGCTACAGTCGTCCGGGAAAGGGCGGGGTTGATCAAAACTCAAAGCCGAGACGGGTGTTTTCTGCACTGCACCCGCCATTCCGGCGCCCCGCACCGGCAGGAGACCCCCGCGTGCTCGAACTCCTCATCATCTCGACGCTGAACGGCGTGCTCTACGGGATGCTGCTCTTCCTGATGGCGAGTGGCCTGACCCTGATCTTCAGCATGATGGGCGTGCTCAATTTCGCCCATGCCAGCTTCTACATGCTGGGGGCGTTCTTCGGCTATCAGATCAGCAAGTTCACCGGGTTCTGGGTCGGCCTCGTCGCCGCCCCGGTCGTCGTCGGCGGCATCGGCGCGCTCGTCGAGCGCTACGGCCTGCGCAACGTCCACCGCCACGGCCACGTTCCGGAACTGCTCTTCACCTTCGGCCTCGCCTACGTGATCGAGGAGGTGGTGCAGATGGTCTGGGGCAAGCTGCCGGTCGATTACCGGGTGCCGGCGGCGCTCGACTTCCCGGCCTTCACGGTGTTCGGCACCAACTACCCGGCCTACAAGCTGTTCATGCTGGTGATCTCGGTGGCGATCTTCATCGCCCTCCTGGTGGCCCTGACCCGGACCCGGGTCGGGCTGATCATCCAGGCGGCGCTGACGCATCCCAACATGGTGGCGATGCTCGGCCACGACGTGCCGAAGGTGTTCATGCTGGTCTTCGGCGTCGGCACGGGCTTGGCCGCCGTCGCGGGCGTCATCGCCGGGCCGGCGCTGGTCACCCAGGCCAACATGGCGGGACTGCTCGGGCCGATCCTGTTCGTCGTCGTCGTCGTCGGGGGCTTGGGCTCCCTCACCGGCGCCTTCGTCGCCTCGCTGCTGATCGGCCTGGTGCAGACCTTCGCCATCTCCCTCGACGTCTCGGTCGCCACCGTCTTCCAGGCCATCGGCATCGACGCCGCGCCCTCGGGCGGGGTGCTGGGCGACCTCTGGACCGTGACGATCGCCCAGATCGGGCCGATCATCCCCTATCTCCTGCTGGTCCTCGTGCTGATCGCGCGGCCGACCGGCCTGCTCGGGAACCGCGAAGCATGAGCGACCTCGCCGACATCGCGCCGTCCGGGGCCCTCGCGCAGGCCGGCGCCCGCCCGTCGATCCGGCCCAAGGGCGCGAGCGTCGCCGCGCAGGTCCTGCCCTGGCTCGCCGCCGCGGCGATCCTGGTCGCGGCGCCCCTCGTCTTCACCAGCGGCACGGCGCTGACCATGATGAGCCTGATGGGCATCATGGTGGTGTTCTCCCTGTCCTACAACATGCTGCTCGGGCAGACCGGGCTCCTGTCCTTCGGCCACGCGGTCTATTACGGCCTGGGCGCCTTCTTCACCGTCCACGCGATGAACCTCGTGGCATCCTTGCGCCTGCCGGTGCCCCTGCCGCTGATGCCGGTGGTCGGCGGTCTCGCCGGCCTCGCCTTCGGCATCCTGTTCGGGGCGATCTCGACGAGGCGGGCCGGCACCGTCTTCGCCATGATCTCGCTCGGCATCGCCGAACTGGTCTCGTCGGGCTCGCACATCCTGCACAGCTTCTTCGGCGGCGAGGAGGGCATCACCGCCAACCGGACCAAGATGCTGCGGGTCTTCGATCTCAGCTTCGGGCCGCAGATCCAGGTCTATTACCTGATCGCCGCCTGGTGCCTGATCTGCGCGGTGGCGATGTACGCGATCACCCGTACCCCGCTCGGCCGCCTGTGCAATGCGGTGCGGGAGAACCCGGAGCGGGTCGAGTTCCTCGGCTACGAGCCGCAGGCGATCCGCATCACCGCCTTCTGCCTGTCCGCGATGTTCGCCGGCGTCGCGGGCGCGCTCGCGGCGATCAACTTCGAGATCGCCAATTCCGCCTATCTCGGCGTGCACCAGTCCGGCGTGGTGCTGCTCGCGACCTTCATCGGCGGCATCGGCACCTTCGTCGGCCCGGTGGTCGGCGCGGTGGTGGTGACGCTGCTCCAGGTCTCGCTCAGCGACCTCACGGAGGTCTGGCAGCTCTATTTCGGGATCCTGTTCATCGCCATCGTGATGTTCGCTCCCGGCGGCATCGCCGGCCTCGCCCTCATGCACGGCCCGCTGATCCGCGCCGGCACCGCGCACCGGCTGCTGCCGGCCTATCTCCTGGCGCTCGGGCCGTTCCTGCTCCTGCTGGCCGGCGCCATCGCGCTGATCGAGATGGCGTTCCGGGTGCTGGTCAAGGCCTCCGACGGCACCGAGATGAGCCTCGTCGGCATCCCCTTCGACGCCGCCCATCTCCTGCCCTGGATCATCGCCGGCGCGATGGCGGTGGGCGGCGGGCTGGCGTTGCGCGCCGTGCTGCCGCGGATGAACGCCGCCTGGCACGACGCCTCCGACGCCGCCAAGGAGACGCTGGCATGAAGGCCCCCGGCATGACCGCCCCCGCGATCGAATTGTCCGGCGTCCACAAGAGCTTCGGCCCGGCCAAGATCATCAACGGCGTCGACCTCGCCGTCCCGGCGGGCGAGCGCCACGCCATCATCGGGCCGAACGGTGCCGGCAAGTCGACGCTGTTCCACCTGATCAGCGGCCGCTTCGCGCCGACGAGCGGCACGATCAAGCTGGAGGGCCGCGACATCACCGGCTGGCGCCCGGCGGCGATCAACAAGGCCGGGCTCGCCCGCAGCTTCCAGGTCACCAACATCTTCCCCAAGCTCAGCGTGTGGGAGAACGTGCGCTGCGCGGTGCTCCGCGCCATGGGCCACGGCCCGTCCTTCTGGCGCGGGGTCGAGGGGCTGCCGGGCGTCGCCGAGCGCACGGAAGAAATTCTCGCCCGCATCCGCCTCGGCCATCGCGCCTCGGTGGCGGCGGGGCTCCTGGCCTATGCCGACCAGCGGGCGCTCGAGATCGGCATCGCCATCGCCAGCGACGCCAAGGTGATCCTCCTCGACGAGCCGATGGCCGGGATGAGCCACAGCGAGAGCGAGCACGCGACCCAGCTGATCCGCGAGGTCACGACGGGCCGCACGCTCCTGATGGTCGAGCACGACATGGCGGTGGTGTTCGGGCTCGCCGACCGCATCTCCGTGCTGGTCTACGGCCGGATCATCGCCACCGACACGCCAGCCCGCATCCGGGAGAACCGCGCCGTGCAGGAAGCCTATCTCGGCGTCGCCACCGGGGAGGAGGCCGCGTGAGCGCCGCCCCGGCCATGCCGGCTGCCGGCACCGCACCCGCGCTCCTCGAGGTCGAGGACCTGCACGCCTATTACGGCAAGAGCCACATCCTCCAGGGGGTGAGTTTTTCGGTCGGGGCCGGCGAGATCGTGTCGATCCTCGGCCGCAACGGGGTCGGCCGCTCCACCACCCTCAAGGCGATCATGGGCGACGTGCCGCCCCGCGGCCAGATCCGCTTCAAGGGGCAAGCCATCGCCGGCCTCAAGCCCTACGCGGTCGCCCGCCGCGGCCTCGGCTACGTGCCGGAGGAACGGGCGATCTTCCCCAAGCTCACGGTGCGGCAGAACCTGGCGCTCGGCGAGAAGAGCGGTAAGCGCGGCGGGCGCTGGTCCTACGCCGACATCTTCCGGCTGTTTCCGCGGCTGGAGGAGCGGATCGACACGCCAGGCGGCGTGCTCTCGGGCGGCGAGCAGCAGATGCTAACGATCTGCCGCACCCTGATGGGCGATCCCGACCTCATCATGATCGACGAGCCGACGGAAGGCCTGTCGCCCCAGATGGTCGCCCGCGTCGCCGAGATGATCGGCGAGATCGCCGCGCGGGGCGTCTCGGTGCTGCTCGTCGAGCAGAAGCTGACCATCGCGTTGAAGCTGTCGCAGCGCCTCTACGTCATGGGCCACGGCCACGTCGTGTTCGAGGGCAGCCCCGCGGCACTCTCCGCCAACGAGGCGGTGCGGCGGGAGTGGCTGGAGGTGTAGCAAATGACCCCGGGCGCTCTGCGCCCGGGGCATCGGGCTCAGCGCACGCCAAGCAGTTCCACGTCGAACATCAGCGTGGCGTTCGGCGGGATCACGCCGCCGGCGCCGCGGGCGCCGTAGCCGAGCTCCGGCGGGATGATCAGGGTGCGCTTGCCGCCGACCTTCATGGTCGACAGGCCCTCGTCCCAGCCCTTGATCACCTGGCCGGTGCCGACCGCGAAGTTCAGCGGCTGCTTGCGGTCGAGGGAACTGTCGAACTTCGCGCCCTTCTTGCCGTCCTGGTAGAGCCAGCCGGTATAGTGGACGCTGACGGTCTGGCCGGCCTTGGGCTGCGGACCGGTGCCGACCACGTCGTCCTTGACCTGGAGGCCGGACGGGGTGGTGGAGAACGAGGCGGCGGAGGCTGAGGCGGTCATGGCGATCGTGAGGGCTCCGGCGAGGAAGAGGGAACGGCGCATCGACGGGATCGGTCCTGTGCGTGACGTCGGAGGTGAGTTAGGGCATCGCGGCGCCGGCGGATAGGCCGTGCCGCATCGGCCTCAGGCCGGGGGCAGGGATTCCGGGTCGATCGCCCCGCCCGCGGCCCAGCCCAGGAGCAGGTCCCGCACCGCCGCCGGATCGGCCACCCGGTGGCGGGCCACGGTCTCGCCGGGCCCGACCCGGATGGTGATCCCGCCATCCTCGTTCACCGGCACGAAGGCCTTCTCGTCGGTGAGGTCGTCGCCGATGAACACCGCGCGCCGGCCCGCATAGGGCGCCTCGGCCAGGAAGGCCCGGATGGCGTGGCCCTTGGTGGCGCTGGCCGGCAGGATCTCGGCCACCGCCTTGCCCTGTTGCAGACGGTAGGCCTCGCCGAGGATGCCGGCGACGGACGACGCGGCCGATTGCGCCCGGACGGCATCGGCCTCGGTCGCGAGCCGCCAATGCACCGCGACCGAGCAGCCCTTGTCCTCGATCAGCACGCCGTCGAGATCGGCCACCGCCCGTTGCAGGGTCGCGACGCCGGCCCGCAGGGCGGGATGCGCCGCCGGGTCGCCACCCGTGAGCCGGCCGTCGCGGCGCTGCTCGACGCCGTGCAGGCCGGCGACGTCGAACCGCTCCGGGTTGAGGAAGCCGTCGATGGTGGCGACCGGCCGCCCGGTCACCAGGGCGAGCGCACCGCCGAGGCGGCCGCGCAACTGCGCGAGTCCGGCGGGCAGGGCGGGCGGGACCACCACGCCGTCGGGCCGGGACGCGATCTCCACCAGGGTGCCGTCGAAGTCGAGGAAGAGGGCGTAGGCGGTGTCGGTCAAGGGATCGGGTCTCCCGTCGGTGTCAGGGGCCGTCGCGACGCCACGACCGGCCCGCATCCCCCTTCGTTGCGCCGAGCGAAGCCCCGGCGCCGTGGGTGCGGGCCGGCGCCTCGTCCTGCGACGGGAATTGGCGAGGCAGCCCCGAATCGCAACCGCGGCGAGGCGCCAAAACCGGGGTGGGGAGGAGACATCATGTCGCGGTCGGGGCGAGCCGGGTGCCGCCCGGCGTGCATGCTCCTGGGCGGACGGTATTCCTAAAATGCGCGATAATTCCGAGCGACGCGCGACGACGGCCGGACAAGCTGGCGCGAGCGGTCTCCGTTGGGGAAGGTTGCACGAGGCGTCGCGGAGGGCTGCCGGATTGCGGGGCTTCGGCGTCCCGGGTCGGTTCGATCCACCGGCTTACCCATATCTTACTGTCGCACGGCGAGCTCGATGACCCGCGTAACTTTTGATTCAACCGCTTCTGATTACTGATGGGGTGACGTGGATACGGTGGTCGGCTCGGCCGAGCGGGGTGGATACGCAGTGCGGCGGATTCTGACGATCCTCGACCTCTTTCGGGTCGATACCTCGAACCCGGACCTGATGCAGGCGCAGATGCGCGCCCTGCATAACCACGTCCCGCTGCTTTACCTGATCCTGGCGATCAACTCGACGGCGGTGGCCGTCACCCATCTCGGCGTCGCCCCGAACTGGATCACCGTCTATCCGCTTGTCGGATTGCTGTCGGTCTGCGCCCTGCGACTCGGGTTGTGGCTGCGCCGACGCCAACGGCCCCTCGACGCGCAGGCGACCCCGGCCAAGCTGCGCGCCACGATAGCGCTCGCCGGGCTCCTGGCGGCTTCCTTCATGGCCTGGGGCGTCGCGCTGCTGCGGTACGGCGACGCCTACGCGCAGGCCCACGTGCTGTTCTACGTCGGCAACACGATGATCGCCTGCGCCTTCTGCCTCGCACATCTGCGGGCGGCGTCGCTCCTGGTGATGGCGATCGTCGTCGTCCCGTTCTGCCTGTATGTCGGCTATCTCGACAACCACGTGATGCGGGCGATCGCCCTCAACCTGCTGGTGGTCAGCGGTGCCCTCGCTTTCGTGCTGCTCACGTATCACCGCGACTTCACCCGGCTCATCGGCCAGCAGGTGGAGCTCGAACGGTTGAGCCGGGACAACCTGCGGCTGGCCAATATCGACACCCTGACCGGCCTGCCCAACCGGCGCAGCTTCTTTACCTCCCTGGAGGCGGCGACGCAGGCGGCGGAGGCCCGCGGAGACGGCTTCGTCGTCGGTCTCGTCGACCTCGACGGCTTCAAACCGGTGAACGACGCCCACGGTCACGGTGCCGGCGATGCCGTTCTCCAGGAAACCGCCGGGCGTCTCCAGGCAGTCCTGGGCGACAGCGGCGTGGTGGCACGCCTCGGCGGCGACGAGTTCGGCCTGATCCTGTCCAGCGCGCACGGCGCGACCGCCCTGGCCAAGACCGGCGAGGCGCTCTGCGGTGCCTTGGCGGCGCCGTTCCGGCTACCGAACGGCGGCAGCGCGCAGATCGCCGCCTCGATCGGCTTCGCCTCCTGCCCGGAGGCCGGGTACAAGTCGGCGATCCTCGTCGAGCGTGCGGATTACGCCCTGTACTACGCCAAGGCGAACAGCCGGGGCTCCGCCGTTCTGTTCACCGAGGAGCACGAGCGGCTGCTGCGCACCCAGAGCGTGATCGAGCAGGCCCTGCGCCATGCCGATCTCGCGCGGGAGATGAGCCTCGTCTACCAGCCGATCGTCGACGTGCGGAGCGGCCGCACGATCGCGTTCGAGGCGCTGGCGCGGTGGAAGAGCCCGGAACTGGGCCAAATCTCCCCGGCGGTGTTCGTGCCGATCGCCGAGCGGTCCGGCCTCATCACCCGCATCACCGCGGTGCTGTTCGGGCAGGCGCTCGCCGCGGCGCGGGCCTGGCCTGACTCGATCGCCCTGTCGTTCAACCTGTCGATGGCGGACATCGCCTCGCCCCAGGCCGCGGCCAACATCGTCGCGACCGTCAAGGCGAGCGGCCTCGCTCCCGGCCGGGTGGTTCTGGAGGCGACCGAGACGGCCCTGATCCAGGACGTGGACCAGGCCCAGAAGGTGCTGAGGACCCTGAGGGCGAACGGCATCGCCATCGCGCTGGACGATTTCGGGACCGGCTACTCGTCCCTGAGCTACGTCCACCGCTTGCCGCTCGACAAGCTCAAGATCGATCGCAGCTTCATCAGCGAGATCACCACCGACCCGGCGAGCCGCGACATCGTCACGTCGATCCTGGCGCTGGCCCGGAACCTGAAGCTCTGCTGCGTGGTCGAGGGCATCGAGACTGCCGAGCAGGCCCGTCTCCTCGAGAGCCTCGGCTGCGTTCAGATGCAGGGCTATCACTTCCACCGGCCGATGGGTTTCTCCGACACCCTGGACTACCTCGATGCCGAGGTGGCGCGGGCGCCCCACCGGGTGCAGGCCGTCGCCTGACCGGAAGCCGTTTGATAGAAACGGCCCAAGATGCCGACGCATCGGGCCGTTGAACCATCCCGAATTCTCGACACCAAGCCAAAGGTTTGGCGAAAATTCGAGACCGGAACCCATGGTACACGACCCTGGCCGGGAACCGTGCAGCCAGGCTTCATGACCCATTGCAAACCAACCCCTTTTCCGGACGACTGAAGCGAAGCGGAAGGAGATCCGGAATCCAGCACGAAAAGCCGCGAAGCGTCTCATTGTCTGCGACGGTGCAACAGGTTGAGCCGCTTCGCGGCATGTCCTCTGCTGGATCCCGGATCTCCTTCCGCTGACGCTCCAGTCGTCCGGGAAAGGGGGTGGAACGCCCGCGTGGTGGCCTCCACTTTCTTCAATGTCGTGTACCGTTACCGGAACCAGAGGTCGTTTTCAACGACCGTTGGCATGAGACGGAAAGGGCGGCCGGGTTGCGCTGGCGATCCACCCGGATCCGCCGAAGCACCCGAATCCCCGGGTCGTTGCCGGTTCGACCGTGCTGTTGTGGTCCTGGCGGCGAAGCAAGATATTCGATGATTCTGCGCCGGACTGTCTCACGCCCACCCGGTCGTCCCGCACGCCGCTTCGCAGATCCGGAATGACGGGGAGGGCGTGACGCCCGCCGGAGAGACCCGGCGGGCTCCCTGTCGTCTCAGCCCTTCGTCTTGGCCAGCTGGGCGCGCGCCGCCTCCAGCACCTTCTCCGGCGTGAAGCCGAACTTGGTCTGGAGGTCCTTGATCGGCGCCGAGGAGCCGAAGGTGTGCATGCCCAGGATCGTGCCGGTGCTGCCGGTGTAGCGGTCCCAGCCGATCACCGAGCCCTGCTCGACCGCGACGCGGGCCGTCACCTCGGGCGGCAGCACGCTGTTGCGGTAGGCCTCGTCCTGCTGCTCGAACAGGTCCCAGGACGGCATCGACACCACCCGGGCCTTCACGCCCTCGGCCTTCAGCGTCTCGTAGGCACCGAGGCAGAGCTGCACCTCGGAGCCGGTGCCGATCAGGATCACGTCGGGCTTCGCCTCGTCGGCCCCGGCCAGCACGTAGGCGCCCTTCGCGGTGCCGGAGGCCGGGGCATACTTCTCCCGGTCGACGGTCGGCAGCGGCTGGCGGCTGAGCGCCAGCACGGCCGGCTGGTGCTTGAGCTGCATGATGACGCGATAGGCCTCCGCCACCTCGTTGGCGTCGGCCGGCCGGAAGGTGACGAGGCCGGGGATCGCGCGCAGCGCCAGCAGGTGCTCCACCGGCTGGTGGGTCGGCCCGTCCTCGCCCACCCCGATCGAATCGTGGGTGAAGACGTGGAAGACCGGCACCTCCATCAGGGCGGCGAGCCGGATCGGCGGGCGCATGTAGTCGGAGAAGACCAGGAAGGTCGCTCCGTAGGCGCGCAGGCCCACGAGGCCCAGGCCGTTGACGATCGAGCCCATCGCGTGCTCGCGCACGCCGAAATGGATGTTGCGCCCGCCGGGCGTGAAGGGCCCGAGGGTGCCGGCCTCCGGGCTCTCGAGCTTGGTCTTGTTCGAGGGCGCGAGGTCGGCCGAGCCGCCGAGCAGCCACGGCACCCGGTTGGCGATGGCGTTGAGCACCTTGCCCGAGGATTCGCGGGTGGCGAGGCCCTTGGGGTCCGCCGGGAAGACCGGGATGTCGGCATCCCAGTCCTCCGGCAGGCCGCCGGCGAGATAGGTGGCGAGGTCCTTGGCGAGGCCCGCATCATCGGCCTTCACCGCCTCGACCAGCGCCAGCCACTCCTCGCGAAGGGCCTTGCCGCGGGCGCCGATGCCATTGCGGAAGTTGTCGTAGACGCCGTCCGGCACCAGGAACTGCGAATCCTCCGGCCAGCCATAGGCGCGCTTGGCGCCCTTGACCTCGTCGGGGCCGAGCGCGTCCGAGTGGGCCTTCGGGGTACCCTGCTTCGTCGGTGCGCCGTAGCCGATCACCGAGTTGACGATGATGAGCGTGGGGCGGTCGCCCGATTGCAGGAAGGTCTCGAGGGCGTGGGACACCGCCACCGTGTCGTTGGCGTCGGCGACGCGCAAAACCTGCCAGCCATAGGCCAGGAAGCGGGCGGCGACCTCCTCGCTGAAGGCGAGGTCGGTGTGGCCCTCGATGGTGATGGTGTTGTTGTCGTAGATCCAGCACAGGTTCGACAGGCGCAGGTGCCCGGCGATCGAGGCGGCCTCGGCGGAGACGCCCTCCATCAGGTCGCCGTCGCTGCACAGCGCGTAGACGTTGTAGTCGAAGAGCGGCCGGTCGCCATGGGCCAGGCGCTCGCCGAGGAAGCGGCCGCCCATCGCCATGCCGACGGAGTTGGCGACGCCCTGGCCGAGGGGCCCGGTGGTGACCTCGACGCCGGTGGTGAAGTGGTATTCCGGATGGCCCGGGGTGCGGCTGTCGAGCTGGCGGAACTTCTTGAGGTCCTCCAGGCTCACCGCCGGGGCGTTGCCCCCGTCCTTCTCCGCCACCTCGGCGAGGTGGAGCAGGCTGTAGAGCAGCATCGAGGCGTGGCCGACCGACAGCACGAAGCGGTCGCGGTTGGGCCAGTGCGGGTTCGCCGGGTCGTAGCGGAGGTAGTGGTTCCACAGGGTGAAGGCGACCGGGGCGAGGCCCATCGGCGCGCCGGCATGGCCGGAATTGGCCTTCTGCACGGCATCGATCGTCAGCGTGCGGATCGTGTCGATGCTGCGCTGGTCGATCTCGCTGGTGCCGGCCTTCGCCTTGGTGTCGGCTGCGCTCATGTCTGGGCCTCGTCCAAATGGGGTGTCGGGATGCGCCGTCTCACGACGCCGCGCCCTGGGCCGCCTGCGCCAGCATCACCGGGCGCTCGCCCGCCTGCTCCGCCGCCGCGTCAGGGTCTCCGCCGCGCTCCTTAGCGGGTCCGACGGCGCGACTGAAGTTCAGAAGCGTGTTGACGAGCGCGACATGGCTGAACGCCTGCGGAAAATTCCCGACCTGGCGCTTGCGCACGGGGTCGTACTCCTCGGCGAGCAGCCCGACGTCGTTGCAGAGCGCCAGCAGCCGCTCGATCAGGGCGCGGGCCTCCTCGCAGCGGCCGAGCCCGATCAGGTTGTCGGCGTACCAGAAGCTGCACGGCAGGAACGCGCCCTCGCCGGCGGGCAGGCCGTCGGTGCTCTGGCCGCTGGTGTCGTAGCGCAGCACGAAGCCGTCATGCATCAGGTCGCGGCCGATCGCCTCGACGGTGCCGACGACCCGCGGGTCGTCCTGGGGCAGGAAGCCCATATGGGCGATGAGCAGCAGGCTCGCGTCCAAGTCCTTCGAGCCGTAGAACTGCACGAAGCTGTTGCGCTCCTTATCGAAGCCCTTGTCGCAGACCTCGCGGTGGATCTCGTCGCGGGTGGCGCGCCAGCGCGCCACCGAGGCCTCGTCCCCGGCGGTCGGCTCGTTGTCGGAGACGTGCTCCTCGTAGAACTTGATCGCCCGGTCGAAGGCGACCCAGGCCATCACCTTCGAGTGGACGAAGTGCTTGCGCCCGCCGCGCACCTCCCAGATGCCCTCGTCCGGCTCGCGCCAGACCCGCTCGAGGTGGTCGAGGAGGGCGCGTCCGACCCGGACGCCGGATTCGTCGGCCCGCATGCCGCGCTGGTGGGCCTGATAGAGGGCGTCGAACAGCTCGCCGTAGACGTCGAGCTGGAATTGCTGGGCGGCGGCGTTGCCGACCCGCACCGGGCGCGAGCCCTCGTAGCCCGGCAGCCAGTCGAGCTCGATCTCGGGCAGCAGGCGCTCGCCGGCGATGCCGTAGAGGATGTGGGCCTGGGCGGGGCTGCCCGCCACCGCCCGGGTGAGCCAGTCGCGCCAGGCCCGGGCCTCGTCGATATATCCCGCATCCATCAGCGCCAGCAGCGTGAAGGTCGAGTCGCGCAGCCAGCAGAACCGGTAGTCCCAGTTGCGCACGCCGCCGATCTCTTCGGGCAGCGAGGTGGTGGGCGCCGCCACGATGCCGCCGGTCGGCCGGTAGATCAGCGCCTTGAGGGTCAGGAGCGAGCGCGTCAGCACCGCGTCCCAGGGCGTGCCGCCGCGGCAGCGCCGGCACCACGAGCGCCAGTAATCGACGGTGCCGGAGAGCACCTTGCGCGGCTCGATCGGCGGCGGGTCCTCCTCGTGGGAGAGGCCGTAGCTGAGGACGAAGGCGGTGCTGCGCCCTTCCTCGATCGTGAAGTCCGAGACCGTCGACTGCCCGACGCCCTTGAGGGCGGCGCGGGTGCGCAGGACCAGCTTGTTCGGCCCGGCGATGGCGCGCAGGTCGTCGTTCTCGCTGCGCGACACCCAGGGGACGGCCGAGCCGTAATCGAAGCGGACCACCAGGTCCATGCGCATCGCCACCCGGCCGCGCACGCCCTCGACGAGGCGCACCAGATGGGTGCCGTCCTCGACCGGCATGTAGTCGAGCACCCGCACCACGCCCTCGGGGGTCTCGTGGGTGGTCTCGAGGACCAGGGTGTCGTCCAGGTAGCGCCGGGTGGTGGTGGCCGCGCCCGCGGGTGCGATGCGCCAGTGGCCGTGATCCTCGCGGGTGCCCAGCAGGGCCGCGAAGCAGGCCGACGCGTCGAAACGCGGCCAGCACAGCCAGTCGACGCTGCCGTCGCGCCCGATCAGCGCCGCGCTGCGCCCGTCCCCGACGAGCGCGTAATCCTCGATGAGCAACGCCATGATGCGTCCCGAACGTAAGCCGTGACGCCCGTAGCTAGAGCGACCTCCCCTTTGGTCCAACCCGATTGCCGACGCGCCCGGTCAGCGCCGGCGGTCGATCAGGTCGATCATCGCGGCGCCGGCATTCACCACGCCGTCGCCGACCGCCGCCACCGTCTGCGTCACCACCCGGCCGGTCGGCATGAAGGGCAGCCAGGGCGAGGACCGCCCGGTCTCCGAGTCGGTGCTCGCCGTGCGGGTCGCGGGCATGCGCCCGGATTCCACCGCGGTCTCGGGCTGGGTCTTGCCCGCCCGCGGCATCTCGGGCCGGGCCGGCGGGCGCAGGCCCGCGAGCGCCGGCACCGC
>NZ_JTHF01000092.1 GCF_001043895.1 Methylobacterium indicum | reverse complement strand
CCCGCCCGCGGGGAGAGGGGGGAGCCCACGCTTTTTCTTTCCTTGGAGAGATCTGCCGCCTGCGGGGAGAGAAGACGCCTGTGACATACTGTCGAATGCTGGCGCGGGATGGGAGCGACGCGCTACGCCCGTCGCTGCCCGGTCTCCTTCGCCGTGAACCCCTCCAGGATCTTGTCGAGCGTCAGCGGATAATCCCGGATCCGGATCCCGGTCGCGTTGTAGACCGCGTTCGCCACCGCCGCCCCCGCGCCGCAGATGCCGAGCTCCCCCAACCCCTTGCTCTTCAGCGGGTTGGCCTTGTCGTCGAGTTCGGGCAGGAACACCGCGTCGATCTCCGGCAGGTCGGCATGGACCGGGACGTGGTACTCGGCGAGGTCGTGGTTGACGAAGCTGCCGTAGCGTGGATCGACCTCGACCGCTTCCATCAAGGCCGCGCCGACGCCGAACACCATGCCGCCGATCGCCTGCGAGCGGGCGGTCTTGGGGTTGAGGATGCGTCCGCCGGTGAACACGCCGAGCATCCGCCGCAGCCGGATCTCGCCGGTATCCGCATCGACCCCGACCTCGGCGAAATGCGCGCCGTAGGAATATTGCGAAAATTTCTTCTCGTTCTCGCCCGGCTTGATCTCGCCCTCGGCCTCGAGGCCGGAGCCGATCAGGTCGCGCAAGGCCGCCGAGCGGTTGCCCGAGGTGATCCGCCCGCCGGTGAAGACGGCGTTCTCCGGGTTCAGGTCGGTCTTCGCCAGGATCTGCCCGCGCAGGGCCTCGCAGGCCATGTAGAGCGCGGATCCCGACGAGGCGGCGCCGAACGAGCCGCCGGAGCCGGACGACATCGGGTCGGCGGTGTCGCCGAGGATCATCCGCACCTGCGAGACCTCCACGCCCAGCATCTCGGCGGCGATCTGGCTCAGGATCGTGTAGGTGCCGGTCCCGATATCGGTCATCGCCATCCGGGCGGTGAGCGTGCCGTCGGGATCGAGGCGCACCCGCGCCTTGGCCGGCTGGAGCGGGTTGAGCCGCGCCGCCGCCGAGACGCCGGTGCCGACCATCCATTGCCCGTCGCGGACCGATCCCGGCTTCGGGTTGCGCGCGGCCCAGCCGAAGCGGCGCGCGCCCTCCCGCAGGCAGGGCACGAGCTGGCGGGTCGAGAACGGGACGTGCTTTTCCGGGTCCTGCGCCGGCTCGTTGCGGATGCGCAATTCGATCGGATCGAGGCTTAGCGCCTCGGCCAGTTCGTCCATGGCGCATTCGAAGGCCAGCATGCCGACCGCCTCGCCGGGCGCCCGCATCGAGGAGGCGAGCGGCAGGTTGAGGTTCGCCAGCCGGTGCGCCGTCAGGCGGTTGGGGGCGGCGTAGAGCGAGCGGGTGACGTTGGCCGAGGTCTCGAAGAAGGCATCGCCCGGCGCCGTGTCGGACCAGGATTCGTGCGCGATGGCGGTCAGCTTGCCGTCCCGGTCGGCGCCGAGGCGGATCCGCTGCACGGTGTCGGAGCGCCGCGTCGTCGAGGTGAAGACCTGCTGGCGGGTGAGCGCCACCTTCACCGGCCGGCCGTTCAGGTTCTTCGAGGCGAGGGCCGCCAGGATCGCGTCGGCCTGCGGCTGGAGCTTGCCGCCGAAGCCGCCGCCGATGAAGCGGCTGATGAGGCGAACGTTGTCCTTCGGGAGCTTGAACACCGAGGCCAGCGCATCCTGGCCGCGATTCGGCATCTGGTTGGCGGTGATCAGCGTGACCTTGTCACCCTCCCAGGCCGCGATGGTGGCGTGGGGCTCCATCATCGCGTGGCTCTGCACGGGCGTGGTGTAGCGCGCATCGATCCTGACCGGGGCCGACGCGAAGCCGGCCTCGAAATCACCGAGGGACGAATCCGGCGGCGTCCGCGCCTTCTCGGGCTTCTTCGCCTCTTGAAGCGCGTCGGCCAGTACGTAGGATCCCTTCTGCTCGTCGTAGGCCACGCGGATGGCGGCCGCCGCGGCGCGGGCCTCCTCGAAGCTCTCGGCGACCACGAGGGCGACCGGCTGGCCCCAATGCCTGATCTCGGTGTCGGTGAGGAGCGGGCCGACCTGCTCCTTCTTCTCGCCCTGCGGCGGCACGTTGCGGTGGGTGAGGACGTGCACCACGCCCGGCATCCGCTCGGCGGTCGTGGTGTCGATGTCGCGGATGCGGCCCTTGGCGACGGTCGCCGTCACGACGAAGCCGTAGCCGGGATGGGTCATCTCCCGGCTCTCATAGGCGTAGGTGGCGTGGCCCGTGACCTTGAGCGGGCCGTCGACCCGGTCGATCGGCCGGCCCACCGGGCCGTCGGGATGGAGGTCGAGGGGCGTGACGCCGATCGGCTGGCTCATATCCATGGCTGTTCTCCGATATCGGCGATCAGGCGCGCAGCGCCTCGGCGACCGCGGCCGCGAGGGTGCGCTTGGCGAGCGGGATCTTGAAGTCGTTGGCGCCGTAGCCGCGGGCGCCCTTCAGCGCCGCCTCGCCGGCGGCCTGGACGCCCTCGCGCACCAGCGCTTCCTCCGCCTCTGCGACCCGCCAGGGCTTGTGGGCGAGGCCGCCGAAGGCGAGGCGGGCGGATCGGATCGTGGTGCCCTCGGCCTCGATCACCGCCGCCACCGACACGAGGGCGAAAGCGTAGGAGGCGCGATCGCGCACCTTGCGGTAGACGTGGCGGCCCTTCACGGGAGCCGGCAGGGTCACGGCGGTGATGATCTCACCGGGCTTGAGAGCGGTCTCGATCTGCGGCGTGTCGCCGGGCAGGCGATGGAAGTCGGCGATGGGGATTGCGCGCTCCGCCCCGTCCGGCGCCACCGTCTCGACCGTGGCGTCGAGCGCCCGCATGGCGACCGCCATGTCGGAGGGATGGGTGGCGATGCAATGCTCGGAGGTGCCGACCACCGCCAGGATGCGGTTGAACCCCTGAATCGCCGCGCAGCCGGAGCCGGGCCGGCGTTTGTTGCAGGGCATCGCGGTGTCGTAGAAATACGGGCAGCGGGTGCGTTGCAGGAGGTTGCCGGCGGTGGTCGCCTTGTTGCGCAGCTGGCCCGAGGCGCCGGCGAGGAGCGCCCGCGAGAGCACGGCGTAATCGCGCCGCACCCGGTCGTCGGCGGCGAGATCGGCGTTGCGCACCATCGCGCCGATGCGCAAACCCCCGTCCTGGGTCGCCTCGATCCGGTCGAGCGGCAGCCGGTTGACGTCGACGAGGTGGGTCGGCGTCTCGATCTGGAGCTTCATCAGGTCGAGGAGGTTGGTGCCCCCGGCGATGAAGCGGGCATTCGGCTGCGCGACGACCGCCTTGGCGGCCTCCGCCACGCTGGCGGGGCGCTCGTAGGTGAAAGCCTTCATCGGTCGTTCCCCTCAGAGCCGGGTCGCTGCGCCGCCGGCGTCGCGGATCGCCGCGACGATGTTCGGGTAGGCCGAACAGCGGCAGATGTTGCCGCTCATCCGCTCGCGGATCTCGGCATCGGTCAGGGCGACCTGTTCGGTCAGGTCCTTCGTCACGGTGCTGGGCCAGCCGGCCTTCGCCTCGTTCAGCATGCCGGCGGCCGAGCAGATCTGGCCCGGCGTGCAGTAGCCGCACTGGAAGCCGTCATGCTTGACGAAGGCGGCCTGGAGCGGGTGCAGCTGGTCGCCCTCCGCCAGGCCCTCGATCGTCCGGATCTCGTCGCCCTCGTGCATCACCGCGAGCGTGAGACAGGCATTGATCCGGCGTCCGTTGACCAGCACCGTGCAGGCGCCGCACTGGCCGTGGTCGCAGCCCTTCTTCGAGCCGGTGAGGCCGATGCGCTCCCGCAGCGCGTCGAGGAGCGTGGTGCGCGGGTCGAGGTCGAGGGGCCGGGCCTGGCCGTTGACCTGGAGGGTCACGGGCAGGCGCGGCGTCGCCGCCTCGGGGCTAAGCGCCGGGGGCGTCGCGGCGGGCGGGGTCGCGGCCTGGACGCGCCCGGCAAAGCCCAGCACGGCCGCCGCGGCGACGCCGCTCTCCAGAACGCTCCGGCGCGTGAGCCGCGGCGCGGAATCGGATGTGTCCATGGTGCCTCCCGGCCCGGAAACGAGGTGACGGCGCAGGGGGAGCGCCGATGCCGCCTCGGCCGTTGGGCCGCGACGTGATTGCTCACCAAACGTTTCGGTGGCTGGACAGGTCCCGGGATGGGCGCGGGTGCGGCATCGCGTGCGGGAGGAGATCGATCACCGGATCGCTCGCGATCGACCCTCCCGCGCAGAGGCAGGGCTGTCCGGGAAAAGAATGGCGCAGGAAATCCCCTCTCCCCGCGGGCGGGGAGAGGCTTTCGCCCCCCTTGCCGGGGGCGAAAGGAGCGCAGGCGCAGCCGGAGCGAGGGTGAGGGGGTGATGCCGGATTTGTCTTCTCCGGAAACACCCCCTCACCCTCGCCCAGTGGGCTCCCCGATGACCCGACAAGGGGTCATCGGGCCTCTCCCCGCCCGCGGGGAGAGGGGAAGTCCACGCCTTCTCCGTTCACCTGGCAGTCATGCCACAGAGTGGGGAATAATTGTCACAAACGAACGACAGACATTGAATGTCGACGAATACATCTAATAAATTATTTGTTATATATTGTTCATGTAGTTTGATAGTTTTATGACCGAAATATCCGCGTATACTGCGTTTCGTGCCGGAACGAGCCGAGGTCGAGCCGGATCGTCGCGGTGCCGGCTTCGTCGAGGGGGAGGTCCCACACCGCCTCGGCCAGGGACGCGGCCAGCGGCATCAGGGCGGCGACCACCCGCGTGCCGGCGGTCTGGCCGACGGGGGCAAGGCGCAGCGAGGCCGAGACGAGGTTCTGCAGGAAAGCCGCGAGATAGGCCGCCAGCACCGTGTCACGCGCGAGCCCGTGGGCGCCGGATGCCGCACCGACCGCGACCGGATAGGCCACCGGACCGTCGAGATGGGCCGCGAGATCCGCAAGGCGCGGCACGTCCCAGGCGGCCCGGGTGGCATCGAGGAACGAGCGGCCCTGCTGGCTGGTCTCGAGATGCAGTTCGCGCGAGGGGCTCAACGCGAGGGCGAGGTCGTTCACCGCCACCAGCGCTGCGGCATCCCCCGCCGCCGCGGCCCGGTGGGCATGGGCCGCCAGGATCGCGTCGCTGCGGCCGGCGCCGTGCGTGAGCACGTCCGCGAGCCAGTCGCGCAAGGAGGCCTCGTCGCGCACGTCGCCGGCCTCCACCGCCCATTCGAGGCCGTGCGAATAGGCATAGGCGCCCACCGGATAGCCCGGCGAGAGCCAGGCGAGCAGCACCAGGGCATCCGGGATCCGCTCAGCCATGGGAATGGTCGTGTGGATGGCCGTGATGGTGATGGTCGTGACCGTGCCCATGATCGTGGGAGTGACCTTGGGCGTGCCCGCCTGCATAGGCACCGCCCTCGGGCCGGAACGGCCGTTCCACCGGGGTCGCGGTACCCCCCAAGCCCTCCACCATCGCGGCGAGCACGTGGTCGTGGGCGATCCAGACCGCATCCGTGCCGATCTCGGCCGGGATGTGCCGGTTGCCGATGTGCCAGATCAGCCGCTTGAGGGCGTGGTCGGTCGCGGCCCGGATCTCCAGCAGCTTTTCCGGCGCCGCCTCGACCCAGACCAGGCGCCCGTCCTCGAGCCGCAGCGCGTCGCCGTCGTCGAGGACGACCGGCTCGGGGAGGTCGAGCAGGAAGGCGAGGCCGCCGACACCCCGCATCGCCATGCGGCGGCGGTGCCGGTCGCCGGAATCGAGCACGATGCGGTCGACGATCTCGCCGGAGCCGAGGGCGTCGCGGCGGATGACGCGGGTGGCCCGGATCATCGCACCGACTCGCGCCGCCACCAGTCGGGACCGCGGACCGCATCGTCCCCGTGGGGGTCCGGCAGGAAGCCGGGCATCAGGATCTCCTCGTCCGTGAACGGGCAGGATTCCGAAAAGCTGTCGTCGAACAGGGCACTCTCCAGCACGGCGCGGGCCTTCGCCTCCGGATAGACCTCCGCCACCATCCAGGGAAGCTCCGGCCGCAGGCTCGGGCTGTCGGCCAGGCGTGCGGCGACCAGCCGGCGCTGCCGGTCGATCGTGATCGCCCACCCCTCGCTGCGCAGGTCGACTTCCGCCCCCCAACGCAGAAGGCCGGTCAGGATCACCCCGAGCCGGTCCCGGATCTCCCGCCGCTCCCGCTCGCCGAGGTCGCGGACGATCGCGGCGATATGCGCGTGATCGATCGCCTCGACCTCGCCCGCCGCCAGGAGACGGGTCTGCTCCTCGGCCCATGCGCTGAGGTCGGTCGAGAACAGGTCGCGCCTACCCTGCTCGCTCACGGCTCGAAGTCCGGATCGCGGATCTGGTCCAGCGTGAAGGGCGAGGCCGGCGGGACGAGGCGCGGGTCGAGTCGTGTCTCCCCGGCGGCATCCCGCACCGCGTCCCGGTAGGTCTCGTCCAGGATCGCTGCGGGATAGGCCCGCAGGCTCGGGTTGCGGGCGATCAGGCGCGCGATGGCCGCGCGCTGCGCCTTCCGGGTATGGCGCCAGCTCGGTGTTGCCCGCTGCGGCTGCACCCGGAACTTCAGCAGGTGGACCAGCAGCACGCAGAGATGGGATTCGAGCGCCGTGCGCTGGCTGCGGCCCACGCTCTCCACCTCGTCGAGCAGGTTGGCGATGTCGAGATGCGCCAGATCGCGGGTCGCGAGGGCCTGGGCCTGCTCCCGCGTCCAGCGATGGAAATCCGTGTCGTAAGCGGCGCCGGCCTCCGGCGCCTGCCGCTCGGCGAGCTTGGGCATGGCACGCTCTCCTGCTCCCGAAGGACAACTCGGATCCGCATGCGATGCGCCATGACCGTCCGAGTCGTGCTGGTTCGGCCTGATCTTCAGCGCCTTAGACGACATCCGGCTCCTCCGGACCCGGATAGAACCGCTCGTCGAGGATCTGCGCCAAGGTATAGGGGCAATCCGGCGGAAAGCTCCGCTCCGGCAGGCCGGTCTCGTCCGCCGCCCGCACCCGGGCGAGGCGATAGGCCTTGGCCAGAACCTCCGCCGGCCAGGCCCGCAGGCTCGGGCTCATCGTCACCACGTCGTCCAGGCTCACGCGCTGCTCGACGATGGTGGCGCGCCAGCCGTATTTCCGCTGTTGCGGCTGGAATTGCCATTTCAGCAGGTGATGCAGCAGGACGGTCAGGCGGGAGCGGATCTCGGATTTCTGCGACCCGCCCAAATCGGCGATCTCCTCGGCCAGAGCCTCGCGATCGAGCGCGGCCCAGCGGCCGGCCCGGACCAGCGCGGCCTGTCCTTGCGTCCAGAGAAAATAGTCGGTCTCGGGCGAGACATTCGTCTCGGGCGAGACGCCGGCCTCCGGCGCCTGCCGCTCGGCGAGCTTGGGCATGGCAGATCCCTCCTGCCCGGCCAGACTACCTCAGAACAGGAAGTAGCGCTGCGCCATCGGCAGCACCTCGGCGGGCTCGCAGACCAGCAACTCGCCGTCGGCGCGCACGTCGTAGGTCTCGGGGTCGACCTCGATCACCGGGGTGGCGTCGTTGTGGATCATGCTCTTCTTCGAGATGCCGCCGCGCACGTTCTCGACCGCGACCAGCGGCTTCGCCACGCCGAGTGTTTCGCGAAGCCCCGCCTCGATCGCGGCCTTCGACACGAAGGTCAGCGCCGTCGAGGCCGGCACCCGGCCGAAGGCGCCGAACATCGGGCGGTAATGGACCGGCTGCGGCGTCGGGATCGAGGCGTTGGGATCGCCCATCGGGGCGGCCGCGATGGCGCCGCCCTTGAGGATCAGGTCCGGCTTCACCCCGAAGAAGGCCGGCGACCACAGCACGAGATCGGCGAGCTTGCCGACCTCCACCGAGCCGATATGGCGCGAGATTCCGTGGGCGATGGCCGGGTTGATCGTGTACTTGGCCACATAACGCTTGGCCCGGGCGTTGTCGTGGCCGGACGCATCGCCCGGGAGCGCGCCGCGCTGGCGCTTCATCTTGTCGGCGGTCTGCCAGGTGCGGATGATCACCTCGCCGACCCGGCCCATCGCCTGGCTGTCCGACGACATCATCGAGAGCGCGCCGATGTCGTGCAGGATGTCCTCGGCGGCGATCGTCTCCTTGCGGATCCGGCTCTCGGCGAAGGCGAGGTCTTCGGGAATCGACGGGTCGAGGTGGTGGCACACCATCAGCATGTCGAGATGCTCGTCGATGGTGTTGCGGGTAAACGGCCGCGTCGGGTTGGTGGAGGAGGGCAGCACGTTCGGCAGCCCCGCCACCTTGATGATGTCCGGTGCGTGGCCGCCGCCCGCTCCTTCCGTGTGGAAGGCGTGGATGGTGCGGCCCTTGAAGGCCGCGATCGTGTCCTCGACGAAACCCGACTCGTTGAGCGTGTCGGTGTGGATCATCACCTGGATGTCGTGGGCGTCGGCCACCGACAGGCAGCAATCGATCGCCGCGGGGGTGGTGCCCCAATCCTCGTGCAGCTTGAGCGCGCAGGCGCCGGCCCGGATCATCTCGACCAAACTGTCGGGCTTCGAGGCGTTGCCCTTGCCGGCAAAGGCCAGGTTCATCGGGAAGGCATCCGCCGCCTCGATCATCCGGGCGATGTGCCAGGGGCCGGGGGTGCAGGTGGTGGCGAAGGTGCCGTGGGCCGGCCCCGTGCCGCCGCCGAGCATCGTGGTGATGCCGGAATTCAGCGCCTCGTCGATCTGCTGCGGGCAGATGAAGTGGATGTGGCTGTCGAACCCGCCGGCGGTGAGAATCTTGCCCTCGCCCGCGATCACCTCGGTGCCGGGCCCGACCACGATGGTGACGCCGTCCTGGATGTCCGGGTTGCCGGCCTTGCCGAGCGCGGCGATCCGCCCGCCTTTGAGCCCGACATCGCATTTCACGATGCCCCAATGATCCAGCACCACCGCGTTGGTGATGACCGTGTCGACGGCACCACCCGCGTTGCTGGCCTGGCTCTGCCCCATCCCGTCGCGGATCACCTTGCCGCCGCCGAACTTCACCTCCTCGCCGTAGCGGGTGTGGTCCTGCTCGACCTCGATCACGAGGGAGGTATCGGCGAGGCGGATGCGGTCGCCCTTGGTCGGCCCGAACATCGCCGCGTAGGCGGCGCGGGGGAGGCTGGCGGCTTTCGGGGTGTTGGACATGCAGTCAGGTCCAGTCAGGCGGGCGTCGACGGAAAGCGGGAGGGTATTGGCGTTCTAGGATTTCGTGCGCGCGTCCTCGGCCAGGAGATAATCCCCGATCGGGTCGTCACTGGGAGTGATGGAAGGCCGGGCCCTGGCGCGGGCACGACGGGCGTCGCTCCGCAGGTCATGCAGAGGGGCCTGCTTCGCCAGGGTCGCGCGTCCGTCGTCATCCACGACGAGAGACAACTTTTCGCCCGGCGCAATGCCGAGCGCGTCCCGGGCCTCGGCCGAAAGGGTCACCTGTCCCTCGGGCGTGAGCGTGAGCGCGAAATGCTGCATGGTGCCTCTCGCTTGGTCTGTTGTGCTGTCAGTGGATCACTCGCACGGAACGGGGTCGGGCAAAGGGCCGATCGCCAGCGCGAGATGACTCAGAGACCGTCCATCACATCACCTCAGAACCCGGACACCGCAACCCGTCGGGATCGGCATACCCCGCCGTCGCGAATGTGACCCAGCTCGACCGCGATGACGAGGGCGATGTCGGCGCGGGGGAGGCTGGCGGGCTTGGGGGTGTCGGACATCAGACCACTCTCCGCGCCGCATCGGCTGATTGATCGAAGATGGATTCGAGGGCCGCATTCGTGCCGCGGCATCCGGCCACGACGCTCTCGGCCCAGGTGACGTAATCGAGGACCCGTGTCCGGTCCCAGTCATCGGGCGGGCTCGACGCCAGGGAGCGCAGGTTGCTGATCTTGTCGGCGATCTTGATCGCCTTGGCATCCGGCGACTTGTGCGGCGCCCGCTCGACCTGAATGCGCTTGCGCTCCGCCTTGGGCAGCGACTTGTCGTCCGTCACTTCGGCCACGAGATCGGCGACGACGTGTCCGAAGAGGCCTGTAAGTTCCTCGTGGGTCGTGCCGGTATCCTCGACAGTGTCGTGGAGCCAGCCAGCGGCGACCAGCCAGGCATTCGGCGCGTCCACGGTGTCGGCGAGGAGCGCGGCGACCTCCGCGAGGTGGTTCACGTAGGGTTCCCGCGCGGCGCCCTTCCGGCGCTGATCCGCATGCCGACGGGCGGCGAAATCGGCCGCGCGTGCGACGAGCGCGACGTGATCGCGAAGGATCGTGTCGTAGGGGCTCACAGCGCCCCCATCACGTCACCCCGGAACCCGTACACCGCGCGCCCGCCGCCCATCGGGATCAGCACCACCTCGCGCGTCGAGCCCGGCTCGAAGCGCACCGCCGTGCCCGGCGCGATGTCGAGGCGCTGGCCCCGGGCCTTGTCGCGGTCGAAGAGGAGCGCCGGGTTCACCTCGAAGAAGTGGTAGTGCGAGCCGACCTGGATCGGCCGGTCGCCGGTATTGGCGACCTCGATCACCGTGCGGGTCGCGCCCTCGTTGAACACGATCTCGCCGTCCGGCGTCGTCACCTCGCCCGGCACGTCGGTGGCGGGGGTGCCGCGGATCGGGTGGTGGACGGTGACGAGCTTGGTGCCGTCCGGGAAGGTCGCCTCGACCTGGATGTCGTGGATCATCTCCGGCACGCCCTCCATCACCTGATCGGCGGTGAGGACCTGGGCGCCAAGCCGCATCAGCTCGGCCACGGTGCGGCCGTCGCGGGCGCCCTCGACCACGAAATCGGTGATCAGCGCGATCGCTTCCGGGTGGTTGAGCTTCACGCCCCGGGACAGACGGTTGCGGGCCACCATGGCCGCCATGGCGACGAGGAGCTTATCCTTCTCGCGGGGGGTGAGCAGCACGGGGGCATCTCTCCGGTCGTTGGGGCCCAGCATCCTTCGCCGAGGTGCGGCTGCGAGGCAAGATTGCAGGCAAGACAAGATTGTAGGCAAGAAACGAGCCGTCAGGTCTGCCAGACCCGCGGCAGCGGCCGGCCGCGAAACCCTTCGAGGATCCGGGCGGCGGCGAGGCGTAAGGGGCCGATCTCGGCCCCGAGCAGGCGCAAGCTCAGCATGCCGTTCCAGGCACTCGCCCCGGCCTCGACCGACAGCGCCGCGCAGCCGGCGGCCTGGATCAGGTCGCGGGCCTGGTCGAGGCGGCTCTCGGCGTCGGGGGCGAGATGGAGCAGGGTCGCCATCGCCCGGGCGCCGCCGGCCACCGCCCGCTTGGCGAGCATCGTCGAGATGTCGGCCTCCAGGCGGACCGTATCGGCGTAAGTCAGCCGCCCGGCGCGGCGCAGGCGCCAGGAATCGGTCAGCGCGCCGTCCCGCATCACCTCGCCCTTCGCGGCGCGGCCGAAGACCAGGGCCTCGAACAGGGTGAGGCGCGCATCCGGGGCGATCTCGGCGCAAAAGCTCCGGGCGAGGCGGGCGCCGTCGAACAGGATCGTCTCCTGCGGCAGCCAGGCGAGGGCGGCCTCGCTCTCCAGCGTCAGGTCCACGTCGAGCCGGGTCACCGGCCCGTCCGAGCGATAGATCTTCTCCGCCGCCGTGGTGGTGAGGACGAGGTCGGCCCCCTCGCCGAGCCGCGCCTCGACCGTGAACCGGTCGCCGCAGGCGATGCCGCCGGCGCTGTTGAGAAGCACCGCCTCCATCGGTCCCGGCTCGGGGCGCGGCAGCCGCAGCCGCAAGGGGCCGGACTCGGCGAGGTCGGTGGTCCGGGTGGCGCCGCCCGGCATCCGCGCGACGGCGAGCGCGACGTGGCCGACCGAGCGCTGGCGGCGAAGGGCGTCGGGGACGGGGGGATCGGGGAAGGCGGCGACGGGAGAGTGCGGCATCGGAAGCCCGGCGGGCCGGGCGGCCCTCTTCGACTCCGCTTAGACCGCGCGGGCGGCCCCGCGGGCAAGCCCCGGATGCCCGATGATGCCGGCCCCTCGTCGGGCCCATGGCAGAATATGCCGCCGGGCCCGCGCTCTCCGGCGTCTTCGCACGCCGCGGCCTGCTAGTCTTCCGGGGGTCAACGGGAGCCCACGATGCCAGCACCTCTCCTCCAGATCGACTCCACGCCGAGCCTGCCGGAGGCCGTCGATGTCGTGGTGATCGGCGGCGGGGTCGTGGGCACCTTCACGGCCTACTACCTCGCGTGCCGGGGCATCAGCGTGGCCCTCGTCGAGAAGGGCCGCGTCGGCGCCGAGCAGTCGAGCCGCAACTGGGGCTGGTGCCGGCAGCAGAACCGCGATGCCCGCGAACTGCCGATGGCGACGAAGAGCCTCGATCTCTGGGACCGGCTCGCCGCCGAGATCGGCGAGGATCCGGGCTTCCGGCGCTGCGGCCTGCTCTACCTCAGCAACGACGAGGCCGAGATCGCCCGCTGGGCCAAGTGGCGCGACTTCGCGGTGACCGAGGGCGTCACCACCCACATGCTGAGCGAGAGCGAGGCGAAGGCCCGGGCGAGCGCCACCGGGCGGAGCTGGAAGGGCGGGGTGTTCTCGCCCTCCGACGGCGTCGCCGACCCGTCCCGCGCCGTGCCGGTCGTCGCCCGCGGGGTGATGCAGGCGGGCGGCAGCGTCCACCAGCTCTGCGCCGCCCGCGGCCTCGAGCTCCAGGGCGGCCGGGTCAGCGGGGTCGTGACCGAGAAGGGCACGATCCGCACGAAGACCGTGGTGATGGCCGGCGGCGCCTGGGCCTCGTCGTTCTGCCGCCAGCTCGGCATCCGCTTCCCGCAATCGGCGGTGCGCTCCTCGATCCTGGCGGTCGGCCCGCATGTCCCGGGCCTGCCGGACGCGCTCCACACCGCCGAGATCTCGGTGACCCGCCGCGGCGAGACCGGCGGCCACACGCTGGCGATCAGCGGGCGGGCCAGCGTCGATCCCACACCCCAGCAGATCCTGTTCGCCCGCGAATTCGTGCCGATGTTCGCCCGGCGCTGGCGCGCCCTGCGGCCGGGCGGCCTCGGCGGCTGGCGCAGCGGCCACGAGACCGCGGCGCGCTGGCGCCTCGACGAGGAGACGCCGATGGAGCGGATGCGGATCCTCGATCCCCGGCCCGACGCGCGGCTGGTCGCCGAGACCCACCGCCGGGCCCTCGAATTGCTGCCGGCCCTGCGCGGCACCGCGATCACCGCCTCCTGGGCCGGCTATATCGATTCGACGCCGGACGGCGTGCCGGCGATCGGCGAGGTCACCGGCGTGCCGGGCCTGATCCTGGCGGCGGGCTTTTCCGGCCACGGCTTCGGCATCGGCCCGGGCGCCGGTCACCTCGTCGCCGATCTCGTCACCGGCGCCGACCCGATCGTGGATCCGCGCCCCTACCACCCCGACCGGTTCGAGGCCTCGGCCTGGGGCAAGGTGGCGGAGTTCTGAGGAGCGCATTCCTGCCGGTGCGCGACGATCCCGCACGCCGGCCAGGGCGAAACGCCGTAAGCTCGCCTCCGCTCGAACGGAGGATGCATCATGGATTCTGACAGGACCTGCCGGGTCGTGCGCCCGGGGCCCACCATCGTCGGCAAGCAGGCGCTGACCTACGCGCCCGCAATCTCGGCCGAGACGGTCGGATCGACCGGGCTGCACATGCAGCTCGTGACCCTGCCGCCGGGGGCCCGCGCCAGGGCGCACCTGCACGAGGCGCACGAGACGGCGCTCCACGTGCTCTCGGGCGTCGCCGGCACCTGGTACGGCGAGCGCCTGGAGCACCACCTGTGGAGCCGGGCGGGTGATTTCGTCTACATCCCGGCCGGGGTGCCGCACCTGCCCTACAATGCCAGCCGCACCGAGACCTGCACGGCGGTGATCGCCCGGACCGATCCCAACGAGCAGGAGAGCGTGGTCCTGCGGCCGGAACTCGATGCGTTGCGGCCTCCGGAGGGGGACGTGATGGCGTAGGGCCGGCCGTGCGAGGGCCGGCCCGCGGCGTCACATCGCGGTGGGACGTCCGGCGGCCACCACCAGGAGCTTGCCGTCGCCGAGCGTCCGCGCGGCCGCGCGGCGGATGTCGGCCTGCGTCACCGCGCCGATCAGGCCGTTGCGGCGGGCGATGTAGTCGATGCCCAGGCCCTCGAAGGCGATCTGCACCAGCTGGTGGGCGATCTTGGTCGAGGTGTCGAAGCCGAGCGCGTAGGAGCCGGTGAGGTAGTCCTTGGCCTTCTGCAGCTCGTCGTCGTCGGGGCCGTCGCCGGTCAGGCGGGCGATCTCGTCGGCGATCACCGTCAGGCACTCGGCGACGCGCTCGTTCTTGGTGGCGGTATAGCCCCAGGTCATCGAGGCGGCGCGGTGGCTCACCAGCGAGGTGCCGACCGAATAGGCCAGCCCGCGCTTCTCGCGCACTTCCTGAAAGAGCCGCGACGTGAAGGCGCCGCCGCCCAGGATGTGGTTGAGGACGTAGGCCGGGATGAAGTCGGGATCGCGCCACGCCACGCCGTCGGTGCCGAAGCGCAGCACCGATTGCGGCACGTCGAGATCGACGACGATGCGCCGGCCGAGGCCCGTGATGCGGGTCGGCGGTACCGCGGTCAGCGCACCGCCCTCCGGCAGCTCGCCGAAGGCGGCGTCGAGGGCGCGCATCAGCGCCTCCTCGCCGATGGCGCCCACCGCCGCGACCTTGACCCGGCCGCGGGCCATGAGCCGCCGGTGCATCGCCACGAGGTCGTCGCGGGTGATCGCCGACACGCTCTCGATCGTGCCCGACGAGGGCCGGCCGTAGGGGTGGCCCGGATAGGCCTCCGCGAAGAAGCGGCGCGAGGCCATCACGCCGGGGTCGTTCTGCTGGTAGCGCAGGCCGGCCAGCATCTGGGCCCGCACCCGCTCGATCGCCGCCTGGTCGAAGCGGGGCTGGGACAGCGCCAGGGCGAGCAGCGCGATCGCCTCGTCGGCGTGCTTGACCAGCATCTTGAGCGAGCCGCCGATGGCGTCCGGCCCGGCATGGAAGCTCAGCTCGATGGCGCGGGCGGCGAGCCGCTCCTGGAAGGCGTCGGAATCGTGCGGGCCCGCGCCCTCGTCGAGGAGGCGCGCCAGCATCTGGGCGGTGCCGGCCTTGCCCTCGGGATCCTGCGCGGCGCCGCCCTCGAAGGTGAAGGCCAGCGCGATCAGCGGGACGATCGGCGACTCGACGTGCCAGGCCTCGATGCCGCGGGCCGAGAGGATGGGACGCGCCTGGGTCGGCGACGAGGAGGACGCCGGGGCGGCGGTGCTGCGGGAGACGGCGTCGGCCGGGGTCATGAGGACCTCTTGTTGTCGTGACGTGCGAAGACGGGTCCGCCCGGCGGCGCGCACGCCCCGGGCGGTGTCAGGATGCGGGGTTCAGGCCGCCGCGGCTGGAGACGCCTTCGAGGCGCCCTCGCCCTTGACCAGGTAACCGGTGACCGAGCGGGCCGGCACCAGGTAGCGCTCGGCGACCGCGGCGAGGCGGGAGGCCTGCACCGCCTCGATCTCGGAAGGCCAGCGGCGCACCTCCTCGATGCTCTCGCCGATGGCGAGCGCCGAGCCGAAGATGCGGGCGAGCGAGGACTGGCTGTCGGAGGAATAGACCGTCTCGGCGACAAGCCGGGTCTTCGCCCGCTCGACCGCGGTGCCGGACAGGGCCTCGGAGGGGGCACGGGCGAGCGCCCGGTCGAGGGCGTCTTCCAGCTTTTCCAGGCTCACGCCCTCCGCCGGCACGGCGTAGACCGAGAAGCGGGTGTCGTCGATCGCCGAGCCCATGTACCAGGCGCCGGCATTCACCGCGACGCCCTGCTCCAGCACCAGGCTGCGGTAGAGGTAGGAGGTCGGGCCGCCGCCCAAAACCTCGGCGAGCAGCTCCAGGGCATGGCTCTCGCCGTCGCGGGCTGTCATGCAGGAGGGGGTGAGGTAGAGCCGCTGCAGGGTCGGCTGCTCCACCTTCGGGTCGGCGACGCTCAGGCGCCGCGCGGCGCGGGGCTCCGGCTCCCGCGGCCGCACGCGCTGCGGCCGGGCGCCGCGCGGCGTCACCACCCCGTAGGTGTCGTCGGCGAGCCGCCGGACCTCGTCGGCGGTCACGTCGCCGGCGACCACCAGGATGGCGTTCTCCGGGGTGTAGAAGCGCCGGTAATAGTCGAGGGCGTGGGTGCGGTTCAGTTCCTCGATCTCGTGCATCCAGCCGATGATCGGGATGCCGTAGGGGTGATGGACGAAGAGCGAGGCCGCCATCGCCTCGGAGAGCTGGGCCGAGGGGTCGGTCTCGACCCGCATCCGGCGCTCCTCCAGCACCACGTCGCGCTCCGGGGCCACGACGGCGTCGTCGAGGATCAGGCCGGTCATCCGGTCCGCCTCGAAGCTCATCATGGTCTTCAGGTTCTCGCGGGCGACGCGCTGGAAATACGCCGTGTAGTCGAACGACGTGAAGGCGTTCTCCTGGCCGCCCAAGCTCGACACCGCCTTCGAGAAGGCGCCGACCGGATGGGTCTCGGTGCCCTTGAACATCAGGTGCTCGAGGAAGTGGGCGATGCCGGACTGGCCGAGCGGATCATCCGCCGAGCCGTTGCGGTACCAGACCATGTGGGTGACGACGGGGGCGCGGTGGTCGGGGACCACCACCACGTCGAGGCCGTTGTCGAGCACGAAGGACGCCACCTCGGGACCACCCGCCTCCGCTCGGCCGAAGGGCGCCGCGTCGGTGCGCAGGGTCGCGCTGACGGGGCTGGCGAGGCCGGGGGCGGAGCGCATCCTGACTGGGGACATCCTGATCTACCTTAGCCGGACGGCCGGAAGGGCCACCCGTGTTGGATCGTGAACCGGCTCACTTAAGGGAGGCTTGCGGCTCCTGCGAGTCGGGGGCCGGCGGGAGGCCGAGCCGGCCGATGGGCCGGCCACCGGGGTCGCAGGCCGTTAGAGACCCTGTTCTAGAGCATTTTGTGGCAGGGGGGACCCGAAGACTGCGGAGAAATGCACCCTGTGCAGGTCCAGCCCGACATGCCGCAGTCGAAGCGTGGCCACAGACCGGTCCGAAGCTTGGCGTGCATTCCGCTGGATCGGCCCTCGGGCGCGACAGACGCGCAGCCCTGCATCGAAAGCAGGTGTCACGTCCGGGACGAGCCTCGCGAAACGCCGACAAAAAACCCCGGGCCGCAGGTACGGCCCGGGGTGGGAGACCCGATCGGATCTCGGAAACGTTACTGGCGCGAGCGCAGGTAGACGCCGGGATCGGCCTGCTCGCGGTCGCTGATCATCGCGTTCGGGCCCCGCTCGGTCCGGGCGAGCTTGCCGTTCGGCGGCTTGCGGTAGCCGGTCGGCGGCTCGGTCAGGGTGTCGCGGGAGGGCTCGACATCGGGAAGGTTGACGTCGTCGTCCTTCTTGCCGGCGAGGAGCTGCATCGGGTTGAGCCAGAACGACTCCTTGACGTTGTCGCCGGGCTTGTAGGTCGGCTCGCTCTGCACGCCCGCGCCCTCGCGACGGCCGGCCTGCATCTCCCGGATCGGCAGGGTGGCGTTGTTGTCGCTCATCCGGCCGCCATAGCCGCGGGTGATCGGCTTGCGGTCCTCGGCGGCACGGCGGTCGCGGGCGGCGGTCTCGGGATCGGTCGGCCATTGCGGATTGGCCTCGCGCAGGGCGCGGCGATCGACCGGCGGCGGCAGGGCGGCCTTGTCCATATGCGGCGGCAGCACCAGGGGCGCACGCTCGCGATAGGTGATGGTCGGCCGCTGGGGCTCGATCAGGCCGATGGACGACAGGGCGTTCTTCATCGCGACGCCTTCCTGGGCGTGCGCGCCCGGGGAGGCCGTCAGGCCGGCGGCCAGGACCGCGGCCGTCGCCGCGGCGAGTATCGTGCGCTTGTCGAGCATGCTGGCCCCTTGCCTGTTCCGCCCCCTGAGTTGGTTCCCGAGGTGGTGGCGGTTTCGGGCGAAGGTATGGCGTGTCCGTAGGCGGGCGCAACGGCGATCCTCGCCGTTGCGCCCGCGACACACACGCGTTTTCAGGTCGGCTCGCCGGTTGCCGCCGCGCGGCGGCGCTCCAGCACCAGCCCGTCATACAGGAGGCCGACCACCCCGAAGACGATGCCGGCATCCGCCACGTTGAACACGTACCAGGACCAGGCGCCGGCATGCAGGTGGACGAAGTCGAACACCGCCCCGTAGGCCGCCCGGTCGATGGCGTTGCCGATCGCCCCGCCGACGATCATCCCCAGTGAGCCCGCGAGCCAGCGGCTGCCGGCCCGCGCCATCCACACGGAGAGCGCGACGGAGGCGAGCAGCGACACGCCCACCAGGACCCATCGACCGAGCGCCGAATCCTGCTGGAACAGCCCATAGGAGACGCCGCGGTTCCACACCACGATCAGCTGCGCGAAGGGCGCGAGCACCACGGGCTCGCGCACCGGCAGGTCGGCGACGAAGAGCAGGCCGAGCTTCGTCGCCTGGTCGAGGACCAGGGTGACGAGCGCGACCATGAGCCCGAAGGGGAGGGGACGCATGCCTTGTTCCTCGCCCTGTCCCCGCCCCTACTCGGCGGCCTCGGCGTGGAGCGCGTCCCACTCGCGCAGGGCCTGCGCGTCGCGGGGCGTCACGTCCGGGTAGTCCGGCTCGCTGCCGACGCTCGGGAGCACCTTCCACGAGCGGGCGCATTTGCGCCCGTGCGCCAGGGCCGGCACCACCGCGACGCCCTTGACCTCGTCGAGCCGGAAGGCCTCGGCCGGTCCCTCGCCGGCCTCGACCGCGATGGCGGACGTGATGCAGACCTCCGCGAAATCGATCCCGTCGAGGCTCGCCAGCAGGTCGGAATCGGCGACGAACACCGTCGGGGCGGCCTCCAGGCTCGCGCCGATGCGCTTGCCCGCCCGCTCGATCTCGAGCGCACCCGTCACCACCCGGCGCACCCGGCGGATCTTGGCCCAGCGTTTCGCCAGCGCCTCGTCGCGCCACGCGGCCGGCGTCTCCGGCAGGGTCTCGGTATGGATGGAGGCCGTCTCGGAGGGATAGCGCGCGAGCCAGGCCTCCTCCGCCGTGAAGGCCAGCACCGGGGCGAGCCAGACCGTGACGCGCTTGAACACCTCGTCCACCACGGTGAGCGCGGCCCGCCGGGTCTGCGACGAGATCGGATCGCAGTAGAGCGCGTCCTTGCGCACGTCGAAGTAGAACGACGACAGGTCGCCGGTCATGAAGCCGTTGAGCAGCGCCACCACCCGCTTCGTGTCGAAGGTGCGGAAGGCGTCGCGGATCTCGCCGTCGAGCTCGGCGAGACGGTGCAGGATGAACCGCTCCAGCTCCGGCATGGCGTCGGGAGCGACGCGGTCCTCGGGCCGGTGATGGGCGAGCGTGCCCAGCATCCAGCGCAGCGAGTTGCGCAGCTTGCGGTAGGTCTCCGAGAAGGTCTTGATGATCTCCGGGCCGATGCGCAGGTCGTCGGTATAGTCCGAGGCCGCCACCCACAGGCGCAGGATGTCGGCGCCCGAGCCCTTGATCACGTCCTGCGGCGCGACGACGTTGCCCTTCGACTTCGACATCTTCTCGCCCTTGGGGTCGAGGACGAAGCCGTGGGTCAGCACCACGTCGTAGGGCGCGCGGTCGCGGGTGCCGCAGGATTCGAGCAGCGAGGAGTGGAACCAGCCGCGATGCTGGTCCGAGCCCTCGAGATACATCACCGTGTCGTCACCGCCGTCGCGGCGGCGGCGGATGCCGGCGAGCCCCGGGAATTCTTGCGGGTCCCCGAGCGTGAAGGCGTGCGTCGAGCCGGAATCGAACCACACGTCGAGGACGTCGGTCACCTTTTCGTAGTGGGCCGGGTCGTGCTCGGGGGCGAGGAAGCGGGCGCCGTCGGCATCGGTGAACCAGGCATCCGCCCCCTCCGCCGCGAAGGCGGCGTGGATGCGGGCGTTCACCGTCTCATCGCGCAGGATCTCGCCGGTCTCGCGGTGGACGAAGACCGTGATCGGCACGCCCCAGGCGCGCTGGCGCGACACCACCCAGTCGGGGCGGTTGGCGATCATGCCTGTGATGCGGTTCTGGCCTTGCGGCGGCACCCACTGGGTGACGGCGATCTCGCGCAGCGCCACGTCGCGCAGGGTCGCGTCGTGGAGCGTCGCCACCGGCTTGTCGAGGGCGATGAACCATTGCGGCGTGTTGCGGAAGATGACCGGCTTCTTCGAGCGCCAGGAATGCGGGTAGCTGTGCTTGAGCGTACCGCGGCCGACCAGCGTGCCGGCGGCCGTCAGCGCGGCGATCACCGCCTTGTTGGCGTTGCCCTTCTGGCCCTTCTCGTCGAGCACGCGGGTGCCGGTGAGGCCCGGCGCGGCCTCGGTCAGCACGCCGTCGGCATCGACCGTGTAGGGGATCGCAGTCTCGATGCCGCGCTCGCGAAGCACGCGGCCGTTCGCCATCCAGACCTCGAAATCCTCGCGGCCGTGGCTGGGGGCGGTGTGGACGAAGCCGGTGCCGGCCTCGTCGGTGACGTGCTCGCCGTCCAGCATCGGCACGGCGTGGGCGTAGCCGGCGTTCCAGGACGCCAGGGGATGCGCCAGCGTCACGCCGGCGAGGTCGTCCGCCGAGACGTCGCTCAGTCGCTCGAAGGATTCGACGCGCGCTGCCTTGAAGACGTCGCCCGCCAGTTTGTCAGCAACAACGTAACGAACACCAGGTTGAGACCAGTTCTCTTGAGGCGCAGCAACGACACGATACAATCCGTAAGACACTTTTTTGGAATAGGCGACGGCCCGGTTGGCCGGGATCGTCCACGGGGTGGTGGTCCAGATGACGACGCGGGCGCCTTGCAAGTCCGGGGCCGTCGTCGAGGAGACGACCGGGAAGGCGGCCCAGATCGTGTCGCTGACGTGGTCCTCGTACTCGACCTCTGCCTCGGCGAGCGCCGTCTTCTCGACCACGGACCACATCACCGGCTTCGAGCCGCGATAGAGCTGGCCGGTGGTGGCGAAGGTCATCAGCTCGCGGGCGATCGCGGCCTCGGCCGGGTAGGCCATGGTCAGGTAGGGATGGTCCCAGTCGCCGGTGACGCCGAGGCGCTTGAACTCTTCCCGCTGCACCGACAGCCAGTGCTCGGCGAAGGACCGGCACTCGCGCCGGAACTCGACCACCGGCACGTCGTCCTTGTTGCGGCCGGCGGCGCGGTACTGCTCCTCGATCTTCCACTCGATCGGCAGGCCGTGGCAATCCCAGCCCGGGACGTAATTGGCATCCTGACCGAGCGCACCTTGGGTGCGGACGACGATGTCCTTCAGGATCTTGTTGAGCGCCGTGCCGATATGGATGTGGCCGTTGGCATAGGGCGGGCCGTCATGCAGCACGAATTTCGGCCGGCCGGCGGCAGCCTCGCGGATGCGGGCGTAGAGGTTGGTCTTCGCCCAGCGCTCCAGGATCTCCGGCTCGCGCTGCGGCAGCCCGGCCCGCATCGGAAAATCGGTGACCGGCAGGAACAGGGTCTCGGAATAGTCGCGCCCGGCGGCGGGGGTCGGCTCGGTCATGGTGGTCAAGGCTCGTCTGGGGCGCGGATGCGCAGCCCTTGAGGACAATCGCAGCGGCGAAACGGCAGCAACCCGGCCTTCCGCGCGGCCGCGCGATGGCGGCCCTCAGGCGGAAGCCGGGCTCGTAATTCGCCGGAGGGCGGCGCGGCGCGGGTGCGATTCGCTCATCCGGCGCTTCTAGCAGCGGCAGGCGGGCGGGGGAAGCGGCGTGATGATGTGGAGCGGCGGCCACGCTCAACACCCGGAGGTCGCCATGCTATCGTTGCGTCATCGTCGCCATCTTACCCACGACCCTCCCGTCATGCCGATCCCCAAGCGCGCGATCACGACCGGGAGGCTTGTGCTTCGGCCTGTGCAGACCACCGATGCGTCGCGCGCCGTCGATATCCTCTCGGTGTGGGGTGTGTCGCGCAACTTGAGCCGGACCGCGTTCCCGCCCGATCCGTGCGAGATCGAGCGATGGTTCGCCGATCATGCCCGCGAATGGGAGATGGGGGAGGCCTATCGTTTCGCGATCACGTGCAACGGCACGATGATCGGCGTTGTCGATATCGACAGGGTTGTGCGTGCCGAGGCCCGACTCGGCTGCTGGCTCGATCGGGCCGCTTGGGGGCGCGGCTACGCATCGGAGGCCGGGGCTGCTCTGGTCCGGTTCGCCTTCTCGGTCGCTCGCCTGACGGTGCTGCGTGCTGGGCATGCGTGCGACAACCCGGCCTCGGGACGGGTGCTCACAAAGCTCGGCTTCACCCGATCAAGGGCTGCACCCGTTTTCTCGCGGCCGCGCGGTGAGACGATCATGCAGTGGCGCTACGTGCTGCGACAAGGATCAGCCGACACGGACGCACACGATCTCGATGAACAGGACCGAGTCCGGCCACTCTCACTCGGCCGGTTGCTCATGTCTTCGCCCCTGACAGACGAGGACCTGCCGTTGCGGGCCTACGAGGCGCGAGATGTCGAATTTTGAAAGAGAAGCCGCGGCTCCTGCCGGTCCGGCGGTTGCAGTGCTGGCTGCACTCGACCCTGCTGCCGGACCGATCCTTGCAGATGCCGAGCGGCAGGGAATCGCCTTTGTGCGGCGCCTGTTCGAGGAGTGGCAGTCGGGGTCCAATCGCTTTGAACGTCCGGGCGAGATCATTTTTGGAGCCTGGCAGGGCGAAGGCCTCGTCGGTCTCGGAGGTCTGAATCGCGATCCCTACACGGCGGAGGAGGGTGTCGGTCGCTTACGGCACATCTACGTGCTCGGATCGCATCGACATCTCGGTGTCGGCACCCTGCTGGTGAGAGACCTGCTGCGGCACGCCGAGAGCCATTTCCGGACCGTGCGCCTGCGCGCGGCCTCGCCGGACTCTGCTGCGTTCTACCGGCGCCTCGGCTTCGCGGCGTGCGACGACCCGGCCGCCACGCACCTCATCCGCGTGCCGCCCATCGCGTGAACGACGACACCGTCCCGGCCTCGACCAGCACCATCACGCCGATCCCGATCAGCACGAACGGCGTCGCCACCCGGCCGATCCGGCGGATCGGGGCGCTCAGGACCGGATGGTGGACGAGCCAATGCGCGAGGCCGAGCCAGAGTGCGACCATGGCGGCGAAGACGGCGACGAACAGGAGGAGGCGCGGCCCCGACGCGGTGGCGAAGACCGGCGTGTAGATGCCTAGATTGTCGCCACCGTTGGCGAGGGTGACACTGGCGACCGCCAGCGCGTTGCCGAGGGTTGCCGCGCGGGCCGGAGCATCATCCTCTTCGTCGCCCCGCAGGGCAAGGAGACGGCGAAGGCCCAAGGTGATCGGGACCAGGCCCATGAGGCCGAGCCATGCCGGAGGCACGACCAGGGACAGCAGCGCGCCGGCGAGCGAGGCCAGCACCAGGGCGGCGATGCCCAGGAACTGCCCGGCCACGATCTGGCGCGGGCGGTAGCGCGGATCGGAGAAGAAGCCGATCAGCACGAAGAGATCGTCGAGATTGGTCGAGGCGAAGAGCGTGATCGCCACGCCGAGATCGGTCGCGAGGGCGATCATCGTCCGGGCCGGCCCGCAGGAACGGGGCGCGGCCTCGTGCGGTTGACAGGAAAGTTCATCGAATCCGGGTTCTCGCCATGCGGATCCTGCTCCTCGCGCTCGCTGCGCTCCTCGCCGCTCCCGCCGTCGCCCGCGAGATCGGCTCGCCGCCCCGGCCCGTGCCGGAGGACGTCGACGCCACCGGGTCCGTCACCCCGACCGACCCGCTGCTGATCCCCGACGAGGATCGCGGTCCGGCGCGGCGGATGAAGCGCCCGCGCGAGCGGGGGCCCGACACCGAGGCGCCGATCCGCGAGTTCATCCCCGAATAACCGCCATTCAACTCGACCGGCGCGGCCTACGGGACATGGCTGGAGCAGTCGAGCCCGCCGGCATGTGGCTTTCCCACCCTCGACCTCAGGATGAGGTCGAGGGTTGAGAAAACCGAAGCCGGCGAGATCCATGCCGATGCCCATAATGGGGCGCGCCGGGTCGCCCCGATGGCGTCACCCGAGCATCGACGGCGTGCAATCTTCGGCGAGCCTCCGCTTCGCCTCGGCCGCGTCGGCGTGCATCTGCACCACCAGGGCGTCTGCGCTGTCGAAGCGCGCCTCGCCGCGGATGAAGCCGACGAACTCGACCGCGATCGCCTGGCCGTAGAGATCGCCGGAGAAGTCGAACAGGTACGTCTCGAGGAGCGGCGCGCCGTCGTCGAAGGTCGGGCGGCGGCCGTAGCTCGCTACGCCGTCGCGCAGGCTGCCGTCGGCGAGGCGGATCCGCACGGCATAGATGCCGTGGGCGAGCGCGCAGGCATCGAGCGCCACGTTGGCGGTCGGGAAGCCGAGGGTGCGGCCGCGCTTGTCGCCGTGGCGCACCTCGCCCTCGACGAACCAGCGGTAGCCGAGGAGGTGGTTGGCGGTTCCCACGTCGCCGGCCTCCAGGGCCGCCCGGATCGCGCTCGACGAGACCGGCGCCTCGCCGCCGCCCGCCGCCACCGCCGGCACCACCCGGCAGGCGAGCCCGTTCTCGGCGCAGAGCGCCTCCAGCATCGCCGGCGTGCCCTCGCGGCCGCGGCCGAAATGGAAGTCGTGCCCAATCACCACGCCCGACAGGCCGAGCTCGCCCTTCAGCGTCTCGGCCACAAAGGCCGAGGCTCCGGTGCCGGCGAGGGCCGCGTCGAACCGGCGCACGAAGGCGCCGTCGACCCCGAGCCGTCGCAGCACCGCGAGCTTGCCCTCCTCGCCGGTCAGGCGGAACATCGCCGTGCCGGGGGAGAAGAAGGCGCGCGGATGCGGCTCGAAGGTCAGGACGGCGCTCGGACGGCCGAGGGCTCCGGCCATCTCCCGCACCGCCGCGATCAGGGCGCGGTGGCCCTGGTGGATGCCGTCGAAGTTGCCGAGCGCCGCGACCGCGCCCCGCAGGGCCTCCGGCACCGGCTCGCCGTCGCGGTGGACGGGGAAGGACGAGGCGACGGGGCGCGGGGCAGTCTCGTCGCGCGGCATACGGGTCCTTAGGCTCGCCGGGGGAAGGGTATTCGAGGCGGCCGGACCCTGTCGAAATCCACCCCTGGGGTCAAGACGCCGGGGAGCATGCCGGTGGCGGGCCGGTGTCTGCCCGCGGGTTAACCGCTTCTCAAGGGGCCGGAACTACAAGCTGAGAACAGAGGAGCCGACCGGCGCCTCCACTCATCATCCAAGCGGGAACCGGCGCGCGGGGATGCGTCGCGCCCGCGAACGGAGCCGTAAGCCATGGCCCTTGACCTCGGCATGCCGATCCTCGTGGTGGACGATTACCAGACGATGGTCCGCATCATCCGCAACCTGCTGAAGCAGCTCGGCTTCGAAGATGTCGACGACGCTTCGGACGGCACCGGCGCGCTGGCGAAGCTGAAGCAGAAGAAGTACGGCCTCGTCATCTCCGACTGGAACATGGAGCCGATGACGGGTTACGAGCTGCTGCGCCACGTCCGGGCCGACGACGCCCTGCGCACCACGCCGTTCATCATGGTCACCGCCGAGTCGAAGACCGAGAACGTCATCGCGGCCAAGAAGGCCGGCGTGAACAACTACATCGTCAAGCCCTTCAACGCCCAGACGCTGAAGACCAAGATCGAGGCCGTCTGCGGCGCCTGACGCCCCGGACGCGACGAGGCGGTGCCTCTCGGGCGCGGGAGCGTGCGGCAGGGCCGAGAGGCCGGCCGCACCCGCGCCGGATCCCCGAGCCCGCAACGGGCCGGGAAGCAACCTAGCCGCGGGGATCGATCACGTGCTCAGGCAGATGACGGAAGGGCCGCGGTCCGCCCTCAACCGGCTGCTGGGAGGCAAGACGCCCATGGCCGGCGCGACCACGGCCGAGGCCGCGAACCAGGCGCTCCCGGTCACGGAACTCCTGGAGATCGCCGACTACATCACCAAGCTGAAGCGGGGCATCGCGGGGCTGCGGGCCCAGGAGCTGACCCGCGACCGCATCCCGATGGCGCATGACGAGCTGGGCAGCGTCGTCGCCGCCACCGCCAGCGCCACCAACAGGATCATGGAATCGGCCGAGTCGATCCTCGCCCTCGAAGCGAAATCCCTCGAGGATTACCGCCGGAAGGTCGAGGCCCATATCGGCGACATCTTCGAGGCCTGCACCTTCCAGGACATCACCGGCCAGCGCATCTCCAAGGTGGTGGAGGCGTTGGGCCAGCTCGAGAAGCGCCTGTCGCAGTTCTCCACGGTGGTGAACGTCCGCGACGGCGAGGCCGAGCTCGATCCCGAGGAGGCCCGCCGCAAGGCCCGCGCCGAGAAGCTCCTGCTCAACGGCCCGCAGCCGAAGGGCCCGGCGACGCCGCAGGACGCGATCGACGCGCTCTTCTCCTGATCGGAGCCTCCCTCGAGTCTCGACCCCGGGGCGCGTCGGCCGCGCCCCGGGGTCGTCGCTTTGCTACCAGCGCAGCAGGTCGATCACGGCGTCCGGGTGGACGGTCTGGGCTTCCAGCCAATGGGCGATGTCGCCGATCGGTGCGCCCGCCGCGACGCCGAGCTCCTCGGCGTGGATGCCGCGCGCCACCAGCAGGGACGCGACCCCGAACGCCCGCGCCCCGGCGACGTCGGTGCGGATCGCGTCGCCGACCGCGAGCACCCGCTCGCGGGGGAGGGGAGCGCCGCCATCGAGGCCTTCCGCGGCGGCGAGCGCCGCCTCGTAGACCGGGACGTGGGGCTTGCCGGCGTAGACGACCGCGCCGCCCATCTCCTCGTAGAGCGCCGCCAGGGCGCCGGCACAGGGGATCAGCCGCTCGCCGCGCTCGACCACGAGATCGGGATTGGCGCAGATCATCGTCACGCCGCGGGCGGCCCAAGGGGTAAGCCGGTCGCGGTAATCCTCTGCCGTCTCGACCTCGTCGTCGAGGAGGCCCGTCACCACGACGTGGGCGGCATCGTCCGGCCCGCCGCGGACGAGGTCGAGGCCGTCGAAGATCGGCAGGTCGCGATCGGGACCGAGATGGTAGACCGGCGCCGCCGCCCGCTCGGCGAGCAGCCGGCGGGTGAGGTCGCCCGAGGTGACGATGGTGTCGTAGGCGGTGCGCGGCACGCCGAACCCGTCGAGCTGCGTCAGGACGCCGGCGCCGGGACGCGGGGCGTTCGAGACCAGTACCACCCGGCGCGGCCGCTCGCCCGGCAGGGCGCGAAAGCGCGTCAGCGCGTCCGACGCGCCGCGATGGGCGTGGACGCCGTCGTGCAGCACGCCCCAGACGTCGCACAGGATCAGGTCGAAGCCGGAAGCGACGCCGCCGATCCCGTCCAGGATCGCGACCTCGCCCGGATGCGCCGCGCGAACCATCTCGGCCATGCCGTCCCTCCTGATGCTGCGCCGCAGCGGCAGACGTGCCGGACTTAAAGATCGGCCGACCCGAACGCAACGGCTTTTGAAATCGTTTACAGTCTTTCCCGGTCGTACGGTTTCCGGACGATCCCTCCCGGAAACCGTACGACAAGCCGGCGCGGCGCCCGAGCGAAGCCGATGATCGCACCGCGACGCGATCAGCCGAAAATCGGATGAAACCCCGTTCCTCGTCAGAGGTGCGCCATCCGGTCGACGTCGACGAGGCCGCGATCGGTGATCTTGAGATGCGGGATCACCGGCAGGGGCAGGAAGGCGACCTGGAGGAACGGCTCGGGCAGGGTGCAGCCGAGGTGCCGGGCAGCCTCCCGCAGGGGCGGCAGGGCATCGCGCACCGCCTCGAAGGGCAGGTCGCTCATCAGGCCCGCGATCGGCAGTGCCAGCTCGGCCAGGATCCCGGTCTCGTCCGACACCACGAACCCGCCCTGCAGCGCGATCAACCGGTTGACCGCCCGCGCCATGGCCTCCGTATCGGCGCCGACGACGCAGAGGTTGTGGCTGTCGTGCCCGACCGAGGAGGCGATGGCGCCCCGCGTCAGCCCGAAGCCCCGCACCAGGCCGCGGCCGATGCTGCGCGTGCCGTGGCGGGCCACCACGGCGACCATCGCGATGTCCTGGGCTGTGTCCGGCACGCCGGCCGGGGTCAGGCGCAGGTGCTCGGTGATGATCCGCCCCGGTACCACGCCGATCACCGGGGTCTCGCCCGCGGGCGCCGGCACGGCGAGGTCGGCGGCGCTCACCGGCTCGGCCCGCACGCTGCGGCGGCCCGGCGCGGGCGTCGCGGGTCGCGCCGCGGCCAGTGCCTCGTCGGCGGGGCGTCCCGCCGCGATCACCGCCGAGACCGTGCAGGCCGCAAGGTCGTCGAGCAGCACGATGTCGGCGCGCTTGCCCGGTGCGATCATGCCGCGGTCAGAGAGCCCGAAGGCGGTGGCGGCGGTGAGCGAGGCGGCCCGGTAGGCGGCGAGGGGCGGCACGCCGAGCCCGATCGCGGTGCGGATCAGGTGGTCGAGATGGCCTTCCTCCGCGATGTCGAGGGGGTTGCGGTCGTCGGTGCAGAAGGCGAGGAACGGCGCCGTCCGCTCGGTGAGGAGGGGGGCGAGCGCGTGCAGGTCCTTCGAGACCGAGCCCTCGCGGATCAGCACCGTCATGCCCTTGCGGATCTTTTCCAGCGCCTCCGCGGCGCTCGTCGCCTCGTGGTCGGTGCGGATGCCGGCGGCCGCGTAGGCGTTGAGGGCGAGGCCGGAGAGGAGCGGGGCGTGGCCGTCGACGGGGCGCCCGGCGAAGGTCGCGAGCTTGGCGAGGCAGGCGGGATCCGCCGCGACGACGCCCGGGAAATTCATGAACTCGGCCAGGCCCAGGGCCCGGGGATGGTCGCGGTAGCGCGCGAGGTCGTCGGCCTCGATCCGCGCGCCGGCGCTCTCGAGGTCGGTCGCCGGGACGCAGGAGGAGAGCTGGACCCGGATGTCCATCACGGTCTCGCTCGCCGCCGCCAGCGCGTAGTCGAAGGCGGCGGTGCCGAGCACGTTGGCGAGTTCGTGCGGGTCCCAGATCGCCGTGGTGACGCCGTGGGGCAGCACGCAGCGGTCGAATTCGTGCGGGGTGATGAGGGAGGATTCGATGTGCAGGTGAGTGTCGATGAAGCCCGGGACGGCGATCCGCCCCCGCGCCTCGATCACCCGCGTCCCCTCGTAGGTGCCGTAGGTCCCCACCACCGTGTCGCCGCAGACCGCGATGTCGGTCTCCACCAGCTCTCCGGTGACGAGGTCGAGGAGGCGGGCGCCGCGAATCACCAGGTCGGCGGGCACGCGCCCGGCCCCTTGCGCGATCCGGCGGGCGATGAGGTCCGACATCGGGGATCCTTCTGGCTCGGAGGTCCCCGGATACTAGAGCATTTTCCGACGAAGTGGGCACCGG
>NZ_JTHF01000091.1 GCF_001043895.1 Methylobacterium indicum | reverse complement strand
AAGACATGCTTGCCGAACGACGTGCTTGGCCGGTCTGGTGGTCAGAGCGGGGTGATCAGAACCCGATCCCATCTCGAACTCGGCCGTTAACCGCCCCAGCGCCCATGGTACTGTGTCTCAAGACACGGGAGAGTCGGTCACCGCCAGACCTGCCAAGCACGTCACAATCCCTCACTCACGATGCAGATCGCGCCTTGGCGCGGGGTGGAGCAGCCCGGTAGCTCGTCAGGCTCATAACCTGAAGGTCACAGGTTCAAATCCTGTCCCCGCAACCAACCATACCAAGAAGCCCGCCGGCGACAGCCGGCGGGCTTCTTGGCGTTCAGGACAGGGTGACCCGCACGCGCCGGTTCTGCTTGCCCTTCTTCTCGATCGCCGTGACCGTCGCGGTGCCGATCTCGCCCGTCCGCGCGACATGGGTGCCGCCGCAGGGCTGGAGGTCGAGGCCGTCGATCGCCACCAGTCGCACGCGCCCGCTGCCCATCGGCGGCTTCACCGACATCGTCTTCACGAGGCCCGGATTGGCCAGCAGCTCCTCGTCGCTGATCCACCGCGTCGTCACCGCGGCATCCTGCGCGATCATCTCCCGCAATCGCGCCGTCACGAGCTCCTTGTCGAGCCCGGCATCCGGGATGTCGAAGTCGAGCCGACCCTCGCCATCCCCGATCGATCCGCCGGTCACCGGGTAGGGGAGGGCGACCGAGAGCAGGTGCAGGGCGGTATGCACGCGCATGCGGGCATGTCGCAGCGGCCAGTCGAGGATGAGGCGGACGGTCTCTCCCGGCTGCGGCAGCGTCTCGCCCGGCGCTGTCCTGTGCAGCACCGTGCTCTTGTCGGCGCCGTACACGGTATCGAGAACCGTCACTGCGCTGCCGTCCTCCCGCACGATTCGGCCGCGATCGCCCGGCTGGCCGCCACCCTGCGCGTAGAACGGGGTCCGGTCGACGATCACGCCATTCCCGTCGGCGGTCAGGACACGCGCATCGGCCTCGCGCAGATAGGCGTCGTCGCGAAAAAGCAGGCTGGTGGACATCGGGCCTCGTGGGTTGGTGGATCGTGGCGGCGAGAGTGGCTTGCCGCCGCTTTGCCGTCGCGGTCACCAACAATTAACCACGTCGATTAGCGAAACCGTAGGGCTGCTCGTTCAATCTCTGGCAAGATTCGAGACGAAGCCCGCGATGATCGCCACTCCGACCTTCCCGGACCTCTCGGCCCTCGTGGTCGACGAGAGTCTCTATATCCGCCGCATCGTCCGCGACATGCTGATGCGCGTGGGGATCAAACGCCTTCTGGAGGCGCCGGACGGCGCCGAGGCGCTGGGCGTGCTCGCCGAGAGCAAGCCCGACCTCGTCGTGCTCGACTGGGATTTGGCGATTCTGTCGGGTGAGGAATTCATTCGCCTTGCCCGCACGCCCGCGACCTCGCCGGCGCCGACCGTACCGATCATCCTGATGCTGGCCCAGCCGCGCCGCAATGTCGTCGATCGGGCGATCAATCTCGGCGTCAACGAGATCATCGCCAAGCCGTTCTCGCCCAAGACCCTGTGGTCGCGCCTCGACGAGGTGATCAACCGGCCGCGCCCGTTCTCGCAGGTCAAGAGCCTGCTGCGGCCCCAGCCCCGTCTCGCCGCCGCGGCGGCGGTCAAGGGCATGCTCTGAGGCGATCGCGACAGGACAGAGCCGGTCGAGCCGCACATTTAATCCGCGAGTCTAAAGTCTTACCTCTGACAGCGTAATCCGGCTTTCGGGCCGCTCGACCTTTGTCCAATATCCCTGTCCAAACCGAACCGGCGTCGCGAGCGACCGGACGGACAGGGAGTGAACCATGCTCATGCGCCTCGCCGCCATCGCCGCCGCTCTGGCGGCCATCTCCGGCCCGGCCGCCGCCCAGGACGTCGTGCGCCTCGGCAACCTGAAATTCGCCCATTACGGTGCGATCTCCTACATGAAGGAGATCGCCGGCAAATATAACCTGAAGATCGACGAGAAGCAGTTCGCCAAGGGCGCCGACATCTATCCGGCGATGGCGGTCGACCAGATCGACATCGCGGCCTCGGGCGCCGACGGCGCGGTGGCGGCGCGCGGCAACGGCGTGAAGCTCCTGGTGGTGGCGGGCTTCGCCAATGGCGGCGTGCGCATCCTCGGTCGGCCCGATCTCGGCGCCAAGACGCTCGCCGACGTGAAGGGCAAGAAGGTCGCGGTGGTGCGCGGCGGCACCCAGGACCTGATGCTGCTGGCCGAGCTGGAGAAGAACGGCCTGACCTGGTCGGAGCGGCCGGGCAAGGACGTGCAGCTCGTCTACTTCAACAACTATGCCGACCTGAACCAGGCTCTGGCGCAAAAGTACGTCGACGTGATCTGCCAGAGCGAGCCGCAATCGACGCAAGCCATCTCGAACGGCTGGGGCTACGAGATCGTCAAGCCCTACGATACCCCGGTCGGCGTGCCCTACCGCCCGCTGGTCATGACCGAGAAGATGTATACCGAGAAGCCCGAAATCGCCGCCCGGGTGCTCAAGCTGTTCGTCGAGGCGACCAAGACCTTCATCGAGAAGCCGGAACTTGCCGAGAAATACGTCCGCGAAACGGTGTTCAAGGGCCAGCTCAGCAGCAAGGATTTTCGTGATTCGATGGAGAACGCGGACTACACCTACGACATGCCCGCCGGCCACATGCAGATCACGGCCGACCTGATGCACAAGTATGGGCTCGGTAAGATGATGAATCCGCCCAAGGGCGACGCCGAGTGGGTCAAGCTCGACCTGCTCGAGAAGGCAAAGGCCGAGCTCGGCGCCAAGACCAATACCAAGACGAACTGAGCCGTCATCGTGAATCGTCTTTCCGCCTTCCGCGGCGCCCTGTTGCCGGTCGGGCTCCTGATCCTGTGGGAGGCCGCCAGCCGGGCCGGCCTCTTCTCCGCCGTGGTGCTGCCGCCGCCGAGCGCGGTGGCCTCGCGCTGGTTCGCGAGCCTCGTTCCGGCCCTGCCCTACGACCCCGCGACCCAGAGCTACACCGCCTGGCTGTTCTCCGGCGAGCTGCCGCACGACGCGGTGGCGAGCCTGGGCCGCGTCATCGCGGGCTTTGCCATCGGCGTCGGCCTCGCCCTGCCGGTCGGCTTGCTGATGGGCACGAGCGACCGGCTCTACGGCCTCGTCAATCCCCTGCTGCAGATCCTGCGGCCGATCCCGCCGATCGCCTACATTCCGCTCGCCATCGTGTGGTTCGGTCTCGGCAACCCGCCGGCCCTGTTCCTGATCGCGCTCGGCACCTTCTTCCCGGTCCTCGTCAACACGGTGGCGGGGGTGCGGCAGGTCGATTCGATCTACATCCGGGCGGCGCGCAACCTCGGCGCCAATTCCTGGACGATGTTCCGGCGGGTGATCCTGCCGGCGGCGAGCCCCTTCGTGCTCGCCGGCATGCGCATCGGCATCGGCACCGCCTTCATCGTGGTGATCGTCGCCGAGATGATCGCGGTCTCGGACGGCCTCGGCTACCGGATCCTGGAAGCGCGGGAATACATGTGGTCGGACAAGATCATCGGCGGCATGCTGACGATCGGTATCCTGGGCCTCGTCATCGACGGCGCGATGTCGCGCCTCAACGACCACCTGCTGCGCTGGCATCGCGGCCTGGAGCGCTGACCATGACCGCGCAAGCAAAGACCGCGACGGCCGCGCTCCGCCGCACCGAGCCCGCCGCCCGTCCCGCTCCGGGCGCCGCCGAGATCGCCATCGACGACGCCTCGAAGGTCTTCGGTACCGGGGAGGGTGCCGTGGTGGCGCTCGACGGCGTCTCCGCGTCGATCCCCGGTGGGCAGTTCGTCTGCCTGCTCGGGCCCTCCGGCTGCGGCAAGTCCACCCTGCTCAACGCCATCGCGGGGTTCTCGCCCCTCACCGGTGGGTCGATCCGGATGAACGGCCGCCCGGTCGTCGATCCGGGCCCGGACCGGGGCATGGTTTTTCAGGAATACGCCCTGTTCCCGTGGATGACGGTCGAGCAGAACATCCGCTTCGGCCTCGACATCAAGGGCGTCGCCCGGTCGGAAGCCGATACGGTCGTCGCCCGCATCGCCGGCACGCTCGGCCTCTCGGACTTCCTCGGGCGCTTTCCCAAGGATCTCTCGGGCGGCATGCGCCAGCGCGTCGCCATCGCCCGCATCCTGGCCCTCGACCCGCCGGTGATGCTGATGGACGAGCCCTTCGGCGCCCTCGACGCCCTGACCCGGCGCACCCTCCAGGACGAGCTGCTGCGGATCTGGGCCGAGTACCGCAAGACCATCGTGTTCGTGACCCACTCGATCGAGGAGGCGATCTACCTCGCCGACCGCATCGTCGTGCTCACCTACCGTCCGGGCCGGATGAAGCGCGACCTGATCGTGCCGCTCGCCCGCCCCCGCGACACCGCCTCGGCCGAGTTCAACGCGTTGAAGCGCGAACTCGGCGGGCTGGTGATGGAGGAGCAGCAGCGCTTCACGAAGGCCGAGCTGACGGGCACCGCGGTCGATTGACCGCAATGCGTTCGTGCGCCTCGTGATCTCGCCGGTGGGATGAGGTCCCGCGCGGCACGATCGCTGCTTTGCGTTCAGCCCGGAGCCACGTAAGCTTCCATCATGTGATGGGCTTAAGCCGCCCCGTCAGGGACGGTCGTGAAGGATATCGGCATCGCCGATGAGGGATGAGACGGCCGTCTCCGTGCCGGCGCGCGCCGCGGAGTATGCCGAGACAGCGCGTGCGACCGCACCTCCGCCGGACCCGGCGGGGGATGATCCCCCACGTCGCCCGGAGCGGCGCGCCTATGCGGCGCTCGATCTCGGCACCAACAACTGCCGGCTCCTGATCGCCGAGCCGGCGCCCTACGGGTTCCGGGTGATCGATGCGTTCTCGCGCATCGTGCGCCTCGGCGAGGGATTGGGCACCACCGACCGGCTCAGCGACGACGCCGTGGAGCGTACCGTCGACGCGCTCGGGGTCTGTCTGGGCAAGATGCGCAGCCGTGGGGTGGTGCGCTCGAAATCCATCGCCACCGAGGCCTGCCGCCTCGCCGTCAACGGGCCGGCCTTCGTCGACCGGGTCCATCGCGAGGTCGGCCTCGACCTCGAGGTGGTGGACCGCCGCACCGAGGCCTATCTCGCGGTCACCGGCTGCGCGGCGCTCGCCGACCGGCACGCCGAATCGGTGGTGATCTTCGATATCGGCGGCGGCTCGACCGAGATCGTCTGGCTCGACGGCTCGGCCGCGCTCGCCCGCAGCGCCGATCCGACCCTGCGCATCCGCGCCTGGGATTCGCTCCCCGTCGGCGTCGTCACCCTGGCCGAGCGCTATGGCGGGGCCGACGTGACCCGCCCGGTCTTCGAGGGCATGGTCGAGGAGGTCGCCGACCGGCTGACCAAGTTCGCGCTGATCGCGGGTGCTGCGGCGCATGCGCCGAACTTCCACCTGCTCGGCACCTCCGGCACCGTCACGACGCTCGCCGCCACCCACCTGCGCCTGCCGCGCTACGACCGGCGCCGGATCGACGGCTTGTGGATGCGCGACCGCGAGGTCACCGATGCCATCGACGGCCTGCTCTCGACCCGGCTGTCGGACCGGGCGCAGAACCCGTGTATCGGCCGCGACCGGGCAGACCTGGTGCTGGCCGGCTGCGCGATCCTGGAGGCGATCCGCCGCGCCTTCCCGTCCGAGCGCCTGCGCATCGCCGATCGCGGCCTGCGCGAGGGCCTGCTCATGAACATGATGCGCGAGGACGGCGTCTGGCGCCGGGGAGGGCGGCCGAGCTGACGACCTCCGGGCTTGCACATGCGGGCCCGGAGCGTCATTGACCGAGAGTGCCTCACGATCGCTCCGCGATCGCGAAGCGCTCTAGGTGTTTGATTTTGCCGCATTTTCTCCGACGAACCGGTATCCACTTCGTCGAAAAATGCTCTAGAACGATTTTTTTCGATCATCGAAGGTCACAGGATATGAGCGATCGTCGCGGCGGCGGCCTGCGGGGCGACCTGAAGCAGCGGGTCAAGACCGGGCGCGGGCGCACGGTCTCCTCCAAGCTCTGGCTCGAACGCCAGCTCAACGACCCCTACGTGGCCCGCGCCAAGCGCGAGGGCTACCGCTCGCGGGCGGCCTTCAAGCTTCTCGAGATCGACGAGCGCTTCCGGCTGCTGAAGCCCGGCCAGCGGGTGGTCGATCTCGGCGCGGCGCCGGGCGGCTGGTCGCAGGTGGCCGCCGCCAAGGTCGGCAGCCATCCGGGTGCGCCCGCGCCGCGGGGCCGGGTGGTCGGTATCGATCTCCTCGAGATCGAGCCGATGCCGGGCGTCGACTTCGTCACCCTCGACTTCCTCGATCCGACCGCGCCCGGGCTTCTCACCGAGATGCTGGGCGGGCCGGCGGACGTCGTGATGTCCGACATGGCCGCCAACGCCACCGGCCATAAGAAGACCGACCACCTGCGCATCATGGGGCTGGCCGAGACGGCCCTGGCCTTCGCCCGCGAGATCCTGGCGCCGGGCGGCCTCTACCTCGCCAAGGTGCTCCAGGGTGGCACCGAGGGCGGCCTGCTCACCGACCTGAAGCGCGATTTTTCGAACGTGCGCCACGTCAAGCCGGCGGCGAGCCGGGCCGATTCGAGCGAGCTCTACGTGCTGGCCACCGGCTATCGCGGCGCCGAGGCGACGGATGGGCCGTATCGCGAGACCGACGACGGCGACGAGGAGGACGAGGCGGGCTGGCGGCCGTGACCCCGGCGGCAGCGATCGACCGCGCCCGGGCGCTTCTGCTGGCGGAGGGTTTTTCGGAGATCGGGCAGGGGACGCGGGGCGAGAGTTTTTACTTCGGCCTGCCCGGTGCCGCGGGGCAATTGCGGGTGGCGAACCATGCCCGGACGCCGAAGCAGCGGATGAAGCATCCGGAGGTGGTGGCGAGCCTCGTCGTGACCGCGCCGTTGTCGGAGGCGGCGTTGCGGGAGCGATTGAGCGCGACCTTAAGGGATTTTCGGGAGCGGCGAGCGATGGCAACCGGACCATCTTGACGCCCCCGGCTCTACCCCGATCAACTCGAGTACGTGAGCGGCTGCTTCTCCCCTAAGTCCATTTCGCATTTCACGCTCGGACGTACGAAAAACAGGTGTTTTCCGACATTCAAGATGGCCTGTCGGGCAGGTTGGCTGATATCCGACGCCGATGAGAGCTTCATCGGTCTGCTGGCGCCCCTAAGCGGTCGCGGGGCTACGGGGGCATGAACGCAGCCACGTCGTCGCGCGTGCGCAGACGCGCTTTGTCGCCATGAACGCCCGATAGAGGCGTTCGTGGCCCGTGACCGACGACGAAGTGGTCCGGACCCAATAATCCTCCGCCCAGGCCAGCAAATCCTTCTGATCGTTCAGGGTCATGCCGCGCCGCAGGCCACGCGCGAGTAAGCCGTTCCGGCACTCGTCCCACGAAAGATCGAGCCAGATCAGCAGGGTTGCACGCACCAGGGCAACCTCAGCGAGCCAGCCGTAGACGCCCTCCATGACCCAAGTGTCGGTTGCCGCGATCTCCGCGATGCGAGCCTTAGCATTCGTTTCGTCGCGCTTGCGTCCGTCAGGGTACCAGTGAACCAGATCGAGGTCGTAGACCAGCAGATGCCGGGCCTTCCCTAAGCGCTCGGCTAGCGTGCTCTTGCCCGAGCCACTATTGCCGATGATGATCCAGCGTGCGGGGAGAGGATGAAGAATACCTCACCCTTGCACTGCAGCGGTCAGATTTCCACCCCGTGAGTTAATTCCGCGTGTCATCTTGTGAACGGGGCTACCGCCCATGCGACATCAGGCTTCAGGTAATCGTGTGATCGCTCAATCCATTCAGCCAGAGGGATCAATCGAAGTCCATTCGGCTGGCTCATGGCTTGAGCTTCCGACACGTATCGGTCCTGATCTCCGGGCCGGTGAACGACCTGAACAACGTGCGTAATGCCACGGGGGCGGGGATGGTTTGTCGCCCACGCGCCTCCGCCTTGCTGCAAGCCAATGGTCGCGTATGGCGGCAGTTCGGCGGCGGTGATCCGGTCCCCCGACAGGATAGCGCCTGAGCGACGCTCCAAATTCTCGATTAAACGGTCCGACCAAGTGTGAACGGCTGCCGCATCCTCATCGGTAAAAAGCAAGCGTCCGGCTTCGCGGTTTGCCGCAGCCATACCGGCCGACAAGAGCAGACCAGTCCAACCCGAGCAGTCTATAACCGGCGGGTCTTCATGCAGCCCACTCGCCTTGGCACCCCTCTTGTAGCTGACGTGTCCCGTATAACGTTCAACTAGCGCCCACATGGCTGCACCTGCTGCGTCGATCCACGAAGTGTCGTTCATGAGCGCAGGTCCTGTACCGGCGTCCGAGGGTATCTCCGACGCCGTCCGCTTTCTAGCCCTTACGGTCATCCCGTCCGACAGGTTCGGCCGTACGGAAAACAAGTGTTTTCCGTACACCCGAGATGGCCGATTAGGCATGCTGACTCGACCCTGACAGCCGCCTCATCGGGCTGGTTCCGACCCGAACGCTGACCGCCTGACAGCGGCAGGTTCCCACCTACAGAGACGTCGCGCCGAGCGCCCTTTTAGTGGAAGAGTACCGGGTAGAGGGACGCGACCAGAAGCGTCGCCATGAACAGGTTGAACATCCTCATCCGTCGAGTATCAGTCAGCAGACGGCGCATCTGTTGCCCGAGCACAACCCAGACACTAACTGAAGGAAAGTTGACGATACCAAATACCAAGGCGACAGCCACCAGTCCTACCAAGGATTGACCTGGCGCATATACCGTTGCGGCAGTGAGCGCCATGGTCCAAGCTTTTGGGTTGATCCACTGGAAGGCAGAAGCCGCGAGGAAGGTCATCGGTCGCCGGGTCTGAACCGCCTCCTCGGGAGGCGGGGCCGTGGCGATCTTCCACGCGAGAAAGACCATGTATGCGACGCTGGCCGCCTTCAACACCGTATCGAGCCAAGGCGCAGCCGCGAACAGACCAACGAGCCCGCTCCCAACGAGCAGCACCATGAGCGCGAAGCCAAGCGCCACCCCAAGTGCGTGAGGGACGGTGCGACGCACACCGAACGTCGCGCCCGACGCCATCAGCATGAGGTTGTTCGGCCCCGGCGTGATCGAGGTGACGAAAGCGAATGCCGCAAGGGCGAGGGTCTGTTCCGGGGTCATTGCGCAATCATGCACTGCTTGGCGGGCTCTGAAATTGCAAATTGCAGCGCGTGCATCTATAAAATCGCAACTTATGGCTGACATTGACCACATCGACGAAAAAATATTGCAAGCGCTGGAACAGGACGGACGCATGAACAACCTGACGCTGGCAAGTCGCGTCGGCCTTTCGCCGTCCGCTTGCCTGCGCCGGGTCCGCGACCTCGAACGAGCGGGCGTTATCAAGGGCTATCGCGCCGTCCTCGATCGCAATGTTCTTGGCGTAGGCTTCACGTCGTACATCACGGTAGCGCTCGACAATCACACGAAGGCGGCGCAAACGGCATTTGAACGGGTGATGCGCGCCGCACCGGAAGTGAGGGAGTGCCACAACGTAACCGGCACGGTTGAATATCTGCTACGCGTCGAAGTTGCCGACATCCAGGCTTATAAAGCCTTCCACACTGACGTGCTTGGGACCCTCGATCAAGTCCGTGCCCTGGTGTCCTACATAGTTCTCAGTTCGCCGAAGGATGAGCGCGCGTGAACACCGTCAAACTCGTTCATGAACGGCCTGCGCCGCTCTGACTGTTGGCCACCTTTGGCTGAGCCGGAGAGGTCCGCACACCGCCCCATGCACCCGTTCCGCCAATCGGGCTCGGCTGTACGGAAAACATGTGTTTGCAGAGAGGAGGAGCCGCCAAACGCCAAGCGCATCGACCTCGGCCGTAGAGGATATGTGACAAACCCTGTCGGATTGATGGGATGCACGGAAACGTGGCCTGAGGGGTTTTCCGTGAAAAACCCCGCTCACCCCGCCCGCTTGGCCGCATCCGCCAGGAACTCCGCCACCGCCTCCACGAAGGGCTGCCCATAGGCATCGCGCTTGCGCTCGCCCACCCCGTGGACCGAGCGCAGGGCCCAGAGGTCGACGGGCTTCGCGCGCGCCATTTCGATCAGGGTGCGATCGGGAAAGATCATGTAGGCAGCCACACCCTCCTGGCGGGCGAGCGTCGCGCGCAGGCCCCGCAGGTGCTGGAACAGCGCCTCGTCGGCCTCCGACAGGCCGAGGCTGTCGTCGCGGTCGGCGGCGGACCCGCGGCGGCGCTCCTTCGGGGCTTTCGGCTCGGGATCGGGGCGCAATTGCACCGGCTCGCGGCCGAACAGGATCGCCTCGCCCTTGTCGGTCAGCGACAGGCCGCCATAGCCGTCGCCGTTCTCGGCAACAGCGCCCGCGGCGAAGAGCTGGCGCAGGATCGCCCGCCAGGCCGCCACCGGCTTGTCGGACCCGACCCCGAAGGTCTTGAGCTGGACGTGGCCGTTGCGGCGGATCTGCTCGCTCTCCTTGCCGTGGACGAGGTCGCAGATATAGGCCGCGCCGAAGCGCTGGCCGGTGCGCACCACCGCGGAAAGAACCTTCTGCGCCGCCACCGTGCCGTCGATCAGCGAGACGCCGCCGCGGCACAGGTCGCAGCGGCCGCAGGGCTCGCTCTGCTCGCCGAAATAGCCGAGCAGCGACTGGCGCCGGCAGGTCGCGCCCTCGCAGAGCGCGATCATCGCCTCGAGCTTGCGGTGCTCGACCCGGCGGCGGTCGTCGGGCACCTCCTTCTCGTCGATCTGGCGGCGGCGCAAAGCCATGTCGTCGAGGCCGTAGAGGGTCAGCGTGTCGGCCGGCAGCCCGTCGCGGCCGGCGCGGCCGATCTCCTGGTAGTAGCTCTCGATCGTCGAGGGCATGTCGGCGTGGCAGACGTAGCGCACGTCCGGCTTGTTGATGCCCATGCCGAAGGCGATGGTCGCCACCACCACGACGCCGTCCTCCTGGAGGAAGGTGTCCTGGTTGCGCATTCGCACGGTCTGTTCGAGGCCGGCATGGTAGGCGAGCGCGTTGAAGCCGTCCTGTTGCAGGATCTCGGCGATCTGCTCGGTGCGCTTGCGGGACGAGCAGTAGATGATGCCGCTCTCGGCCTTGCGCGGGCGCAGGAACCGCGAGAGCTGGCGCGTCGGGTGCTCCTTCGGCGCGAAGGTCAGGCGGATGTTCGGCCTGTCGAAGGAGTGGACGAACAGTTCGGGCTTGCGGCCGCGGGGAAACAGCCGCTCGGAGATGTCGGCCCGGGTCGCCGCATCGGCGGTGGCGGTGAGCGCCACGGTCTGCACGTCGCCGAGCGCCTCGCGGGCGCGGGCGAGGTCGCGGTATTCGGGCCGGAAGTCGTGGCCCCATTGCGAGACGCAATGCGCTTCGTCGACGGCGAGCCGCCGGACTCCGGCCCCCTGCAAGGCCTCGATCAAGCCCTCCATCAGCAGCCGCTCGGGCGAGACGAAGAGCAGGCGCAAGCTGCCCTGGCGGATGCCGCGCCAAGTCTCGCGGGCGCTCGATTCCGACACCGACGAGTTGAGGGTGCCGGCCGCGACGCCGAAGGCCTCCATCTGCTTCACCTGGTCGTGCATCAGCGCGATCAGGGGCGAGACGACGACGGTCAGCGATTCCTCCACCAGGGCGGGAAGCTGGTAGGTCATCGACTTGCCCGAGCCCGTCGGCATCACCGCGAAGACGTCGCGCCCGTCGAGCACGGCGCCGATCACCTCGGCCTGGCCGGGACGGAAATCCTCGTAGCCGAAGGTTTTGCGAAGGGCGGCGCGGGCCTCGTCGAGGCGGTCTGTCATGGGGGTTCTACGGGCTCGTTGCGGGCGGGCGGCACCGGGGCGGCTTGTGGACGCTCCCTCGCCGACGATAGGTATTCATCGCCGATGCGGGACGCCACCATGACGCACGATCATCGCAATGAGGATAGGGACCGGTCCGTCCAGACGCTGGCATCGACGGCGGGACCCGGCAAGGTCGAAGCTGGGAAAAAGACCGAGGAGTTTGGTATGGCCTCGGCGGATGAATCGCAACGGCGCGAACAGTCGCTCGCCGAGTTCTGGGCGCGCATCAAGCCGATCCAGGATTATATCGCGTCGTTTCCGCGCACCGGCCTGAAGGCCGATAAGGCGTTCTACGACGAGTTGAGCGGCGATTGAGCTTGGAGTTGTGCGACGTTCCGGGGTCTCAAGCTCGGATGCTGCCCTCCGCCACCTGCACCATATCCGCCCGTCCGCCCAGCTCCCCGAACAGCACCGGATCGGCCCCGGTCATCCAGACCTGGCCCGGCAGGGCCTCCAGCGCGTCGAACAGGCCGGCGCGGCGGCGGGGATCGAGATGGGCCGCGACCTCGTCGAGGAGGACCAGGGGGCTGAGCCCGCTCATCCCGGTGACGAGACGGGCATGCGCCAGCACGAGGCCGATCAGCAGGGCCTTCTGCTCGCCGGTCGAGGCGGTGGCGGCAGGCACGTCCTTGGGGCCGTGGCGGACCACGAGGTCGGAGGCCTGGGGGCCGGCGAGCGTCCGGCCGGCGGCGCGGTCGCGAAACCGGTTCTGGCGCAGGGTCGCGCGGTAGCGGTCCTCGGCATCGACCGCCGGCCAGACCGCCACGAGGTCGTCGATGTCGCCCTCGAGCCGAACCCCGGCCCAGGGGAAGGGCGAGGCTTCGTCGCGGGTGGACAGGATCAGGCTGTCGAGCCGTTCCACGGTCTCGCGGCGGGCGAGCGCCACCGCGACGGCGAGTTCCGCCACCTCGCGTTCGACGGCGTCGAGCCAGGGGCCGTCGTCGGGCCGCTCCTCCAGCAGACGGTTGCGCGAGCGGAGCGCCCGTTCCATCGCGTTGACCCGGGCGCCGTGACCGGCATCGACGGCGAGCACCAGCCGGTCGAGGAAGCGGCGCCGGTCGCCGGCCGGCCCGCGGAACAGGGCGTCGAGATCGGGGGTGAGCCAGACCACCCGCACCTGCTCGGCGAAGGCCGTGGGGGAGGGCGCGGTGGCCCCGTCGATGCGGCAGAGCCGGCCGCCGCGCTCCTCGCGACCCCGCGGCGGCTCCCAGGCGGTGCCGATGCGGTGGTCGCCGTTCGGCCCCTCCAGCGTCAGCGACACCGCGAAGCCGCCGGCCCCGCCTTCGCGCGCCATCCCGGAAAAATCCGCCCGGCGCAGGCCCCGGCCGGGGGCGAACAGCGACAGCGCCTCCAGGATGTTGGTCTTGCCGGCCCCGTTCTCCCCCACCAGCGCGACGAAACGGCGCCCGACCGCGAGGTCGAGATCGGCGTGGTTGCGGAAGTCGCGGGCGATCAGACGGGTGACGCGCAAGGGATCGGGCTCGGTCATCCCCGGGCCATATCACAGGTCGTCGGGAGGGCCGGCGATCTCGCGAGTGTTACGCACCGCGATGCGGCGTCTCGTAGCGGGAGCTGAAAGCCTGTTGTGAGTCGACCGACCGAACTGAAATCCTCCGCGTCATCCCGGGGCCGCGCAGCGGAACCCGGGATCCATAAACGCTGACGTTGAAGAATAAGGCGGACCGCGTTCCGCATCATCCTGCATCGTCAGCGGTTATGGATCCCGGGTTCTCGGCTGCGCCGAGCCCCGGGATGACACGGAGTGTTGTCGATGTGATCGCCCGTTCCGGAGCCGGATCGGGACGGCGAGGCGCGCCGCCCTCACACCCGCATCGGCATCAGCACGTAGAGCGCCGGCGCGCCCTCGCGGTCCTGGATCACCGTCGGCGAGCCCGGATCGGCGAGGCGGAAGAGCGCCGTGTCGCCGTCGAGCTGGGCCGTGATGTCGAGGAGGTAGCGGGCGTTGAAGCCGATATCGAGTGGGCCGGACTCGTAATCGACGTCCAGCTCCTCGGTCGCCGAGCCCGAATCCGGGTTGTTGACCGAGAGCGACAGGCGCCCGTCGGTCATGGCGAGCTTCACCGCGCGGCCGCGCTCGGACGAGATGGTGGAGACGCGGTCGACCGCCTTGGCGAACTGGTCGCGCTCGACCGTCAGGCGCTTGTCGTTGCCGGTCGGAATGACGCGGGCGTAATCCGGGAAGGTGCCGTCGATCAGCTTCGAGATCAGGGTGACGCCGGACGAGAAGCTGAACCGCACCTTGGCCGACGAGATCTCGACGCCGACGGTCTCGCCGCCATCCTCGACGAGCTTCTGGATCTCGGCCACGGCCTTGCGCGGCACGATGATGCCCGGCATGCCGCCGCTGCCCTCCGGCGCCTCCATCTGGACGCGAGCGAGGCGGTGGCCGTCGGTGGCGACCGCCCGCAGCTTGAGCGAGCCCTCGGCGTCGATGGTGTGGAAGAAGATGCCGTTGAGGTAGTAGCGCGTCTCCTCGGTGGAGATCGCGAACTGGGTCTTGTCGATCAGGCGCTTGAGGTCGGCGGCCGGGAGCTCGAAGGAATGCGGCAGCTCGCCGGCGGCGAGGTCGGGGAAATCGGCCTCCGGCAGGGCGCCGAGGGTGAAGCGCGAGCGGCCCGAGCGGATCAGCATCTGGCCGGTCTCGCCGCTGGTCTCGAGCGAGACCTGGGCGCCGTCGGGCAGTTTCCGGACGATGTCGTAGATGACGTGGGCCGGCACCGTGATGGCGCCGCCGTCGACCACGTCGGCGGGGATCGTCTCGGTCACCTCGATGTCGAGGTCGGTGGCCTTGAGCTGGAGGCCGTCCGGCCCGGAGCGCAGCAGCACGTTCGACAGGATCGGAATCGTGTTGCGCCGCTCCACGACGCGGTGCACGTGGCCGAGCGACCGAAGAAGGGCCGCGCGCTCGACGGTGACTTTCATCAGGGTGATCCGTGTCTCGAACGACCGACCGTTCAAGGCCGGCAACCGCACTCGTTGCCCCGTGCAGGCACGGGAGCGGAACTTTGGCGAAGGCGCTCCCCGAACGCAAGCCGGCGGGGGAGGCTCATCCACGAGCCTCCCCCGCGGGCGTGGCGCAGGGTTATCGATTCCGGCGCCTCAATCCTGGAGCATCCGCTTCAGGAGCTCGACCTCGTCGCAGAGCGCCGTATCCTCGCCGATCGCCTTCTCGATCTTGCGCACCGCGTGCAGGACCGTGGTGTGGTCGCGCCCTCCGAAGCGCCGGCCGATCTCCGGCAGGGAGCGGAGCGTCAGCACCTTCGAGAGGTACATGGCGATCTGGCGCGGCTTGACCACCGCGGCGGTGCGGCGCTCGGAGAGGATGTCGGAGCGCGAGACGTTGTAGCGGCTCGCCACCAGCTTCTGGATGTCCTCGATCTTGACCCGCTTCGGCTCGCGGTTCTTCACGAGGTCGCGGATCGCCGTCTCGGCGGTGTCGAGGGTGACCGGCGCCCCGGTCAGCGTGGCGTGGGCGAGCAGCCGGTTGACCGCGCCTTCGAGGTCGCGGCCGTTGGCGGTGATCGCCTTGGCCACGTATTCGGCGACCGCGGGACCGACCTCGAAGGCCGGGTGCGAGGCGCGCACGGCTTCGAGGCGCGATTGCAGGATCGAGGCGCGCAGGGCCTCGTCGAGCGTGCCGATCTCGACCACGAGACCGCCGGCGAGGCGCGAGCGGACCCGCTCGTCGAGGGCTTCCAGCTCCGTCGGCGGCCGGTCGGCCGCCACCACCACCTGGCGCCCGGCATCGATGAGGGCGTTGAGCGTGTGGCCGAACTCGGCCTGGATCGAGCGGCCCTGGATGAACTGCACGTCGTCGAGGATCAGGACGTCGATCGCCCGCAGCTTCTCCTTGAAGGCCAGCGCGCTCTGGGTCTTCAGCGCGTTGACGAAGCCGTACATGAAGCGGTCGGCGGTGAGGTAGATCACCCGCCGGCCGGCATTCTTCACCGCGTGGCCGATGCCGTGCAGGAGGTGGGTCTTCCCCAGGCCCACGCCGGCATGGAAGTAGAGCGGGTTGTAGAGGGCCGGACCGCCGTCGTGGCGGGCGACCCGCTCGGCGGCGGCGTGCGCGAGCGCGTTCGAGCGGCCGACCACGAAGCTCTCGAAGGTCAGGCGCGCATCGAGCGGTGCGCCGCCGAGATCGCCCTCGGGGGCGGGGCCCCGGGCGAGGCGCTCGGGCTCGGGCAGGTCGTTCGCCGGGCCGGCGGAGGCCGCCGGGCGCGGGGCCGGGGCGGGCTTGGCCGCCGCGGCGGCCCCCGGACGGGCCGGGGCCATCGCGCCGCGTACCCCGACCTCGAGGCTCTCGATGCCGTCGGCCTCGCTGCGGAAGGTGGCGAGCACCCGGTCGATGTAGTGCGACTCGATCCAGCTCTTCAGGAACCGGGTCGGCACGGTGAGGCGGGCGACGCCGCCGGACACCTCCTGCAGCTCGAGCCGGGCGAACCAGCTCGCGAACACGTCCTCGCCGAGTTCCGCCCGCAGCCGGCGCTTCACCCGCTGCCAGGCTCCCGAAATGTCGGCCGCCGCGGTCTCGCCGTTGCCGCCACGGCCGGAGCCGACTCCTTCCGCCAAGCTGCCGTCCACACGCATGACTGGTCCCTTCTCGGCCCGTCGGCGGCTGCCCGCTTCTCGGTCCGTACGCAGATACGCTTGCCGCAACCCCGGACGAGGGGCCCGGCGGCCGGGTCGAAGGCGGCGGAAGTCAACGGCTCCCGTGCCTTTTTCCCGTGGTTCACCCCGGTCTATCAACAACTGGTCTCGTTTCTCTTAAAGGACCGGAGACCCTGAATTCCGCGAGGCCGAGCCGAAGGTTGGCGGCAGCCGAACGGGACGCCCGGGCGCGTCGTGCCCGGAAGCCGGTCCTGTCGATCATCTCAGAGCGGGACGAGACCCGCGCGAAGGGCGGGCATGGACCAAAAACTAGGCTGTCCTGGTGACGCTTCGCAACAGGAACGATCGCCCGCAGGGTGAACCGATCGTTACACCGCGCAGCCACCCCCACCCGATCCACAGCCTGTCCGGCGGCAAGATGCTGGAATCGTGACCGTTTCCTTGAAGCGATCGTGCGATGCCCGAAAGATCCCTGCGGGCTCAACAGGTTGTCGAGAACGGGGAGGGCCCGGGGGACAGCCCGTTGGAAACCGTCGCCGTGTCTCCCGCGCACTTGACGGCGGTGTCGTCCGCTCCAGGCCAGGGCAGTACCGCGATCTCAGGCCAGAGCGCCCGCGCCCGCTCGGCCTTCAGGGCGTAGGTGCCGGCATTCGGGATCGCCGGGTTGGGTCGCAGGACCAGCCCGAACAGGTCGGCGAGGCCGAAGGGCGCGGCGATGTCGAGGCGGTCGTCGGGGTCGAGCCGCACCCCGACCGCGTGGACGACGGCCGCGTAGCGCGCGAGCGCCGCGTCGGCGTTCGGCAGGGGAGGGTAGGGGCTGCCGAACCGGGCCTCGAACCAGAGATGGACCCGGGCCTGGTTGCGGATCTCGACCGGGCCGGGGCAGCCCGCGAGGACCGGGGCGGCGCGGCGCAACACGGCGTCCTCGGCCTCCCAGGAGAGATCGGGATCGAAGTAGATCAGGTCGTAGTCGCGGATCCCGTGGCCGCGCGGCCGCCCGGTCAGGCTGTTCCAGACCGTCTGGTAGAGGCAGCCGGCGACGAGGCGCCATTGCGGCAGGGCGAGGGACCGGGCGGCCGCGAGGAGCCGCATCAGGTCCGGATCGGCCCGGACGACCGCCGCGAGGCGACGCGCGAGCGCGCCCTCCTCGGACGACGTCCCGGGATCCGTCCCGGTCATCCGGCGCTCACGCGCCCGAATATTCCGCCCAGCACATCGGCGTCTCGAACACCTTGACCAGGGCGAGCAGCGGCATGGCCGGACGGGTCTGCTCCCAGATCCACATCGCGATATGCTCGGCGGTGGGGACTTCGAGGCCCGGGACCTCGTTCAGGCAATGGTGGTCGAGGCGCTCGAGCACCGGACGGAAGGCGTGCTCGACGTCGTAGAAGTCGACCACCCATCCGGTCTGCGGATCGACCGGCCCGTCGAGCGTCAGTTCGACCCGGTAGGAATGGCCGTGCATCCGGGCGCAGCGGTGGGTCGCGGGCACGGTCGGCAGGCGGTGGGCCGCCTCGAACGTGAAGGCTTGGGTGATCTTCATCGGAATCTGGCTGTGGGTTGCTGTGGGCCGCCCCTTAGCACCGATGCCCCGGCGGGCGAACCCGCCTTCGGCGCCTCCCCGGGGAGCCTGTCGTGATCGCGACCGGACGCCGCGTCAGGGAATGCCGATCAGCTTGTGCGTCTGCAGGCTCAGGCGCCAGCGGGCGTCGCGCAGGCAATGGGCCACCGCGGCCTGCGTGTTGGCGATCCGGTCGGGCCCGTCCATCGGCTGGAGCCAGTGATGGCGGAAATCGAGCTCGGCGAGGGTGTCCGGGTCGAGCTCGGCCTGCGGGTAGACGAGCTTCAGCTCGTGGCCGCGCGTGAGGCGCAAGGGGGCGCCGGCCTTGGGGCTGACGCAGATCCAGTCGATCCCCGCCGGGGCATCTTGCGTGCCGTTCGTCTCGACGGCGACCTCGAAGCCGCGGGCGTGCACCGCCGCGAGGAGCGCCGCGTCGAGCTGGAGCAGCGGCTCGCCGCCGGTGAACACCACGTAGCGCCGGCCGCGGGCCCCGTTCCAGGTCCGCTCGATCGCCTCGGCCAGGGCCTCCGCGTCGGGGAAGCGGCCGCCGCCGAGGCCGTCGGTGCCCACGAAATCGGTGTCGCAGAAGCGGCAGACCGCCTGCGCTCGGTCGGCCTCGCGGCCGCTCCACAGGTTGCAGCCGGCAAAGCGGCAGAACACCGAGGCGCGCCCGGCCTGGGCGCCCTCGCCCTGGAGGGTGTGGAAGATCTCCTTGACGGCGTAGCTCATGATGGCGGTCGTCGGGCGCCGCCTTGCGGCGTCGCGCGGTGCTCCCTTGTGAATCGCGATGACGCCCTGCCGTGTCAGATGCGGCCCGCGCCCGCAAGGGCGCCGGGCGCAGGGCCGGTGCGCGCGTCGCCCGCCTGTGGACGAGCCTGTGGGCGGCCGGGGGAGGGGCGCGTCGCCATGCTCCCGCCATGGATGTCGGGTTCATGGGACCATCGCGCGGCGCTGTCAAAAGCTTCGCCGCTGCCCTACAATCACGACCGGTCCGCCGTGCGGTGCCCGGGGCGGCGTGACCGGACGGCCTGGACCAAGGGGCCGGACGGTCGCGGGACGCGCCGCGGGGCGGCACCGGTACGACGGGAACCCATCGGAATGTTCAACGCTGCGCTGCTGCCGCGCCTCGCCGGACGCCTCCTCGGCCTCGGTGCTCTTCTGGCTGCCGGAACGGCAGGGGCGGTCACCGCGCCGATGCTGGTCGTGGACGTCGATTCCGGCAAGGTGATCTACAGCCAGGGCGCGACCGACCCCTGGTACCCGGCCTCGATCACCAAGCTGATGACGACCTACGTCGCCCTCGACATGGTGCGCCAGGGCCGCGCCTCGATGGACCAGCTGCTGACCATCTCGGAGGCCGCCGCGGCCGAGCCGCCCTCCAAGATGGGCTTCAAGCCCGGCACCCAGCTCACCCTCGACAACGCCCTCAAGATCATCATGGTGAAGTCGGCCAACGACGTCGCCTGGGCGATCGGCGAGAATCTCGGCGGCTCGATCGACGGCTTCGCCGCCCAGATGAACGAGACCGCGCAGCGCCTCGGCATGCGCGACAGCCACTGGTACAACCCCAACGGCCTGCCCGACGCCCGGCAATGGACCTCGGCCCGGGACATGGCGGTCCTCGGCCGGGCGCTGCTCCGTGATTTCCCCGAGAACCGCGACCTGTTCTCGATCTCGGCGATCCAGTTCGGCCGCGCCGTGATGCCGAACCACAACGGCCTGCTCGGCCGCTACGCCGGCGTCGACGGGATGAAGACCGGCTTCATCTGCGCGGGCGGCTTCAACGTGGTGGCGAGCGCCAACCGCAACGGCCGGCGCATCCTCACGGTGGTGATGGGGCAGTCGAGCGCCCGCGAGCGCGACCTGAAGGCCGCCGACCTGTTCGATTACGGTTTCGGCCAGTCGGGATTCAGCTTCGGCGGCCAGACCCTCGTCGAACTGCCGACCTCGTCCATCGCCGCGCCGCCGGACATGCGGCCCTATATCTGCGACAAGCGCCGGCCGATGCCGACCGACGCCGATTCGGCCGCCCTCACGGCGAGCGCCGCCGCCGCCGGGGGCAATGCCGACAACGCGAACGCCCAGCTGATGGCGGCCGGCGCGCCGCCCTCCTCGGCGCTCGCCTTCGCCACCATGAACAGCGCGGCGCTTCGCAACCGCGCGCTGCCGCCGCGGGCGCCGCTCCAGCCCGTGCTGGTCTGGACCGGCCGCGACCCGGCCGAGAGCGCCATCGCGGCGACCGACGAGGCCGCGCCCGCCAAACCCGTCGCGGCCAAGCCGGCCGCGCGGGTGAAGGTTGCCAAGCCCGTGCCGCACAAGCCGGCCCCGAGCCGCAGCATCGCGGCGACCGGCGCCACCGTGCCGCAGCCGAAGCTCCTCGCCCGCCAGAAGGGCGCGGCGCCCGCCGCCGCGTCCGCCTTCGCCTCCACCGGCCCGGCCACCGCGGTGATCGCCGATCCGAAGGGCCACAAGGCCGCGGCGAAGCCGTCCGCCAAACAGGATGCGAAGCCGGCGGCGAAGCCCACGCCGAAGGCCGAGACCAAGCCGGCGGCGAAGCCGACCGTGAAGTCCGCCCGCAAGAAGGACGACTGATCCGGTGGCGGCCGGGCCCGTCCTCTGCCCGGACGAGGCACTGGCCTATCGCCGCAGCCGGACGGTCTTCGTGCCGGGCGACGGCCTCGTCCTCGACGAGGCCTACCGCCTGGCCCACCTGCCCCTGGTGGCGCCCGGCCACCCGGACGCGATCCCGTCGCGGGAGGGCCGGTATTACAAATACGGGCGCCACCCCCGGGTCGTCTCGCTGGTGCTGCCCGTGCCGCCTGGGTCGCTTGCCGCCGCCCCGGCCTTCGTCGCGCTGGAGCGGGAACTGCGCGCTGCCCCGTTCGCCGACACGATCGCCTGGGATGTCGCCGCCCGCCGCGCCGAGCGCCGGCACGCCACGCTGTGCGGCTCCCTGGCGATCGGGCCCGACGCCGCGCCGTCGCTCTCCGCCGGGCAGCGGGCCGCCCTGGCGGCGCTCGGCCCGATCACGGTCGAGCTGCGCGGCCTATTTTCGGGAAACGTCAATCTCGGCCGCCTCTACCTGCGGGTCTATCCCGAGTGCCGCGGCGGCGCGGACATGCTGGCCGCGATCCAGCGGATCATGGGCCGGCCGCCGACGGGCCTCTACCTCGTCGGCCTGCACGCACTGACGGACCATCTCGGTCCGGTGGAGGCCGCGCACCTCGCCGGGATGATCGAGCGCTGGTGGGACCGGCCGGTCCTGCGCCTGACGGTCGAGGCGCTGTGGCTGCTCTGGGCCCATGACGATCAGGTGCTCGATGGCGGCGTGCTAGAGACGGTGCCGCTCGTCGGCGGAGCTGCCTGACCTCGCGCGCGTCACCGGCGCCTCCTCGATGCGGCACGCCCTTTCCCCATGGATAGGACGAGGACGGCACCGGCGGGGACGCCGCGCCGTCCTCGTCTCCGTCACGCGCGTCCCGCGCCTTCCGGCAGTGCCGTCTCGATGGCCGCCTCGTAGGCGGCGAGGCTCGGGGCGGTGGCCGGGAGGGACGGAATCACGGCATCAGTAAGCTGGCCGCGGGCCGCCACGAGAGCGTCGAGCAGGGCGGCGGTGTCGCGGCTGAAGGGCAGCAGCAGGCCGCCGCCCTCGGCGCGGATGCGCTCGGCCGGGGCGCCGATATCGAGGGCGACGACCGGGTAGCCCGCCGCCCAGGCCTCCGACAGGACGTAGGAATAGGTCTCCGGCCAGACGCTCGACAGGAAGACGTAGTCGGGATCGGCCTCGGCCAGCAGGCGCGGCAGGTCGTCGGGCCGGTAGGCGCCGGTCACCGTGAGGTTGGACAATCCGGCGACCCGCCGCGGATCGGCGACGTAGCCGATCACCGTGAAGGCGATCGGCCGGCGCTCCCGGGCCGCGCGTTCGGCGAGCGCCACGACGAGCTCGAAGCCCTTGTGGTTGCCGAGGGCGCCGACGACGGCGACCCGCACGGCGCCGGTGCGCGGACGGCGCGGCGGCGGGGCGGTCCGGGCCGGGGCCGCTTCGGGATGGGGCACCACCGCGATGCCGGTCAGCCCGAGGCGGCGGGCGTAGCGCGCCGCGGTGTCGTGGGAGGGGGCCACCAGGCGCCGGGCCCCGCGCAGGATGCGCTCATTCGTCGCCAGCCAGCCGTCGAGGCCGCCGCCCATCAGGGCGTTCTGGTCGGCGTAATCGTGCGTCACTCCCTGCACGGTACAGTGGCGGCAGATATCGGCCGGAGGCTCCTCGCAATAGACGTTGCGCCCGTCCACCAGATGGACCTTCGGGCAGTACCACTGGAAGTCGTGCAGCGTGACCGCGTAGGGCCAGCGGCCCGAGACCAGCCGGTCGAGGAACGCCGACTCGTAGCCGAAGCGGGCGTCGAGATGGAGGTCGACGGCGACGCCGGCCTCCTCCAGCGTCTCCAGAAGGCCGACGAGCTGGTCCGGCCCCAGGGTCACGGCCGCCCGCGCGGTGTCGAGGGTGAGCGACAGCCCCCCGCGCACAGGGGCGAGGGACCCGATCTCGTGGTCCGGGGCCCGGGCGAGGCCGCGGATCTGGTCGACGTAGCGCGTCGCCCCGCCGCCGAGGCCGTGGCCGATATGGAGCGTCAGGCGCCGCAGGCGCGCGGTGAGGAGCTGCCCGAGGACGGCGAGCCGCAGCGGCGCGAGCGGATCGGCGGCCAGGAAGGCATCGACCTCGTCCTGGTATTCCGGGTAGAGGGCGACGAGGCGAGCGTGGTTTTGCTCCAGGATCGCCAGCCGCTCGCCCTTGCCGAACGACGCCGAGCCTTCGTGCTCGACATAGGTATCGGTGGCCGCGACGTGGATCCAGCCGAGGTCGCGGGCCTTGAGGCACCAATCGACCTCTTCGCAATAGCCCCGGCCCCATTCGGGCGAGAACGCCCCGACCTCGTCGAGGGCCTGCCGGTTGAGGTAGAGGCAGAAGCCGATTCCCGTCGGGATCGTGACCGGCGCGGGCGAGGCCGCTTCGAGGGCCGCGTCGATCGCGGCGGGCGGGAGGCCGAGGAGCGGTCCCTGCGCCTCCGGCATCCCGGGGAAGCCCAGGATGGTGGCGTTGTTCGACAGGGGCGTGGCGCTGGCGATGCCGGGCCGTCGGTGGCAGGCGGCGGCGAGCTTCTCCAGGGCCCGGGGCGCCAGCACCGTGTCGGCATTGACGAGGATGCAATCCTCGCCCGGCTCCAGGAGGGCGAAGCCGGCATTGACCGTGCCGATGAAGCCGAGATTCTCCCGGTTGCGCAGCACCGTCAGGCCCGGACGGGCCTCTGCCGCCAGGGCATCGAGGTAGGTCGTCACCGCCGGATCGGGCGAGGCGTCGTCGATCACGAGGGCCCGCATCCGCCCCGGCGCCAGCTGCGGCAGCAGCGAGGCGAGGCAGGCCTTGAGGTCGGAGAGCCCGTTATAGACCGGCACGATCGCGCAGGCAGGGGGCGGCGTGCGGGCGCCCTCCGGGGAATCCGGCTCCGGCGCGGCGATCTCGCCGAGGACGAGGCGGGCGCCGCCGCCGGGACGGATCGCCGCGACGAGGCGGTCATGGACGGCGAGGCGCTCCTCGCGGGTGGCCGAGGGATCGTTCGGCAGCAGCAGGGCGCGGGCCTCGGCCCGGGCGAGTTCGATCGTGCCGCGCAGGTGCCCGATGACCTCGCCGGCGCCGATCGGACCGACCGCGAGATCGGTGCCCGGCTTGAGCGCCCCGGGCGGGAAGGCGAAGGCGGCGGAGTGGCGGCCGAACAGCTCCAGGAGGTCGGGGCGCGCATGCGTCTCGACCTGTGCGACCTCCTGGCCGTTGCGCACCGCCCGCACCACGGTCGGCCGGTCGGGTCCGGCCTCGTCGAACACCCAGCCGGTGACCCGGTCCGGCGCCTCGATGTAGAGGCTCGCGCGCAGGTGCGGCGCGTAGGCGCCGAGCGTCGCGATCGTGTCGCCGGCCCGCACGCCGATCGTGTGCGGCTGTCCGTCGAGGGCCCAGGCCGGCAGGGTGAAGCGGAAGCCGTTCCAGCCGCCCTCGCGGCCGCCGAAGCGCAATTCCGGCCGGTAGAGGCCGGGACGGACGGGCTCGCCCTCCAGGCCGTCGACCATCAGGTGCACGGCCGGCAGCGGATCCGAGGACAGGGACGAGACCCAGCCCGAGAGGACGCCGCCCGAGATGCCGTCGAGATGGATCGTGTGATGGCCCGGCCCGACCGCGATCCGCTGCTGCTCGGCCCGGCCCGGCTCGGTCACCGTCAGCCGCAGGCGGCCGGTACCGGCGATGAGCGCCGGGTCGAGGGCGGCGTGCAGGTAGGTGACGCCGTCCGCGACGAAGGTCCGGTCGACGGGAAGCGGCTGGTCGCGCTCGCCGCCCTGGGCCAGGGTGAGGCTGACCGCGTCGGCATCCGCCTCCGGGTTCAGGGCGACCAGGACGCCGCAATTGTAGAGCCGGCCCCAGGCCACCGGGCCCGGGGGAGGCACGAACCACTGCCGCCCCGTCTCGGCGAGGCGCCGCGCACGTTTCAGGATCGTCACGTCGGGAAGGACCGCTCAGGAGGGAGCCGGCCGGGGCCGGCGGACGTCGAGTCACCTCCTAGAGCAGCGCCCGATCGGCTTGCAATCGGGCGCTGCCCCAGCTTGTGATTCTCGACGCTGCGATTCTCGCGGCCGCGGCGGGACGATCCGTCGTCCGTCATGCGGCCGAAACGGCGTCGAGCACCCGGTCGGGCGCGATCTGGTGCAGCATGTGGCCGGCGCCCTCCACCGCGACGAGGCGGCTGCCCGGGATCCGCTGGTGCAGGGCGGCCGACTGCCCGGCATGGGAGACCAGGCGGTCGCCGGTGCCGGATAGGATCGTCACCGGCGTGCGCAACTCGCCGTAATGCGGTCGGAGCGCGAAGGCGTCCGGCACCATCAGGGCGGATTCGGCCGCGGCGCTGCGCAGCTGCGAGGGGCGCAGCACCATGTCGACCGGGAAATCGCGGGCGAAGCGCTCCGGCACCGGGCTCGGCCCGAAGAGGCGCGCCAGGATGCGCGGCCAGAGCAGGCGTCCGGTCACCGGCGCGACGGTATGGCTGATCAGGTCGCCGAGGCCCGGCAGGCTCTGGGGCGCGAAGAGGAGCCCGTCGATCCGGGGCGAGGGGAAGTAGTAGCCGGATTCGAGGATCAGGGACGGGACGCGGGCCGGGTCTTGCAGGGCGAGGGCGATCGCCACCTGGGTGCCCCAGGAATGGCCGAGGATCGTCGCCGCCTCGACCCCGAGGCTGTGGAGCGCGCCGCGGATCAGCCCGGCCTGCATCGCCGGCGTCCAGATCCGGCTGCGCGGCCGCTCGCTGTGGCCGAAGCCCGGCCGATCGAAGGCGATGACACGGTGGGTGGCCGCCGCCCGATCGATCAGGCCGCTGACGAGCCAATCCTGGATCAGGCTGCCGTTGCCGTGCAGCAGCACCAGAGCCGGGCCGCGCCCGCGCTCGAGGACGTGGAGGCGGGTGCCGCCGACTTCGACGAAACGGCCGACCGGCGGCGTCGCCCGTTCGGCCGCCCGGGCGCGGCGGCCGGTCTCGACGGCGCCGGCGGCGAGGAGCGCGGTCCCCGCCAGGGCGAGGCCGG
>NZ_JTHF01000090.1 GCF_001043895.1 Methylobacterium indicum | reverse complement strand
CTGGGATTGCCCCGTTTCTGTGATTCTTGCTCACTTTGCGTGGATCAGGCGGCAACAACCATGCGGCGCTTCAGGAGATCGAGGCCTGCCCGTCCGTAGCACTGGCGCTTGATGAGCGTGAGCCGATTGACCTGGCCTTCGGCCTGGCCGCTACTCCATGGCTCCGTGAGAGCAGCCCGGACGGCAGCGATGTCCGCCTCCAATCCCGCGGCGAACGTCGCAATCGCAGAAGCCTCACAGGTCCGGGCCTTCGTGATCCAAGCCACGATGTCTGCAGCGGCGTCCTGATCATCGGCCAAGGGCTTGCCCTTCCCGGCGGCGCGCACGAGTGCGGTGAAGCGGCGGGCCAGTCCCGCGACGGCCTGCGCGGTGTCGTCCTGCTCGACGCGGCTCACCACAACTGCGTCGCCCTCATCCAACACCGCGGTCGGCTGCACGAGCAGCCAGGCCAACTGCCGTGCTGGCGGCAACGAGGCTTCCGAGACAGGCGGCTCCGAGGCGCAGGCCTTGGCACAGCGGAGTTTGCGGCCTGATCGGACCGGCCGCGTTCGGCGCTCGGCGACGAAGCGATGCACTTGCCGGCTCGTCCCCGGATAGCCCTGCTCCCGGATCTCTCGCCACAGGGCCATGGCGTTCTCGCAGCCCTCGTCGATCCGAGCCGCCAGGTATGGGATGTGCGGATCAAGGAGGCTCGGCCCGGCACCGTGAGGCAGCCGCGCCGGGAACGTCTCGGCGCTCGCATACTTGCGCACCGTCGCACGGGCCAGCCCCAGGGCACGGGCGATCCCGAGCAGGGGCTCACCGCCGGCATGCCGGCGGCGGACCTCGTCGTAGACAACCTGCCATCGCATCCGGCTCTGTGCCCCCGCTTCCAACTCCGTCGTCGAGCGGGCACAGGCACGGTCGCGTCGGGCGGGACGAGCGGTCGAGCCAGGGAGGAGCGGCAGGCTGCGCAACCGGGCATGGGCGCCCTGGAGCCAGCGTTCGACGGCCTGCCGCATGTTAGTGAGAAGGTGCCAGCGATCGGCGACCTGTTGCGCCTGGGGAGCGCCGAGGCTTGCGCCTCGGGCATACTCGGTCGAGCGATCCCGGGCGACGAGTGCGACGCCGGAGTGCCGTTCGAGCCAGCCGGCCACCGTGGGTGCCGTGCGATCCGGCAGGAGATCGACGACGCGGCGACGGTCGAGGTCGGCGACGATCGTGCCGTAACGGCTGCCTTTCCGGATCGCCCAGTCGTCGATGCCGACCCGGATGGGAGCGGGTGCATCGGGCATCGGCAGATGTGTGACGAGCCGCAGCACGGTCGCGCGGCTGGCCGGCATGTGGAGATGCGCGAGAAGACGCGCGCCGCCTGCACCGCCGCAGGCGCGGCCGACCCTGGCCCGTGCCTCGCAAAGCCGCCGCGTGCGCCGGGCGCGCGGTGCGAGGAGGTCCGTAGGCGTCTGCGCGAAGGTTCGGCGTCGGCAGGTCGGGTTGAGGCAGTAGAACCGCCGCACCTCGATGCGGAGCGTGGTCCGCGATGCCGAGAGCGGCAGGTCGGCGGGATGGCGGTGGTAGCGGCCATGGACGGACCGGCTCGCCTGCCCGCACTCTGGGCAGCAGCCTGTGGCTGCGTCCAGTCGCACCGGGACGACGAGGTGATCGTCGTGTCGTTCGACGAGATGCGCAACGCGGCACTCGGGGACGGCGAAGGGAATGGTCATGCCTTCCACGATGGGGAGGGCGGATCGGACCATCATCGGCCCGAGGCGATCCACCGCCATCCACGCAAAACGAGCAAGAACCATCGATCCGGGGCAAGCCCAGTCACGCCGCGGCGCGGGGCTTCAGAGTCCCACGCCTCGCTGAAGGCTCGCCGCTCAGGACCTACCGAAGCCGTAAAGCGTCGCCGGGTTGTCGACGAGGATGCGCCGCCGGGCGGCCTCGCTCGGCGCCCAGTCGGCGAGGAGGTCGAGCAGCCCCGCATCGTCCGGCATGTGCTTCTCGCCGCGATGCGGCCAGTCGCTGCCCCAGACCATCCGCTCCGGCGCCGCCTTCGCGAAGAGCCGGGCGACCTCGGTCGCGTCGGCGTAGGCCGGCGGGCCGCTCGTGGTGTTGAGGTAGGCGCCCGACAGCTTCATCCAGGTCCGCCCGCCATCGAGGAGCTTGCGGACGACCGGGACGGCGCGGTGGTTCAGCCCCTGCCCGGGCAGCAGGCGGGCGAGATGGTCGATGACGAGCGGGGTCGGCAGGCGCGCCAGGACCTCGGCATGGTCGGCGATCTGGTCGCCGGTCATGTAGACCTGGACGTGCCAGCCGAGGGGATGGACTTTCCGGGCCATCGTCTCCAGGCGCTCGGCCGTGGTGACGCCCCAGGATTGCGGGGTGACGAAGTTGACCCGGATGCCGACCGCGCCGCGGGCGGCCATGTCCTTCAGCTCGGCCTCGGTCACGTCGAGGTCGACGACCACGACCGCGCGGGCCGACGCACCGAGCTGCGCCACGCCGTCGAGGGTGGCGCGGTTGTCGGTGCCGTAGGTCGACGGGGTCACGACGACCGTGCGGCTGGTCCCGATCCGTTGCTGGAACAGGCGGTAGGCTGCGACGTCGCTGTCGGCGACCGGCTGGCCCTTCCAGTGGGCTGAGGCGGGGAAACGCATCGAGAAGATGTGGATGTGAGCGTCGCAGGCGTGGGCCGGCACCGCGGTCTTCGGCGGCTCGGTGCCGGCCGAGAACGGCACGGCGATCTGGGCGAGGGCATCGCCGATGGGCAAGGTGGCGGCGGCCAGAGCGCCGGCGGCTTTCAGCATGTCGCGTCGCGACGGATTGAACACGGCCGTCATGGTGACCTCCCTTCTGTTCTTGTCTGCTGTTTGAAGATTGAGCGCAGCTCCCCTCTCCCGTGCAGAAGAGGGTATCCCGCGACTTGTCTTTATTGCGCCGCTTCGTCCGGGAACCCGTCAGAATCCGTAGAGCCGGGCCGGGTTCGAGACGAGGATCTTGGCCTGCACGGCAGGATCGGGCGCCCAGTCCGCCAGGAGGTCGAGGAGGCCGGCATCGTCCGGCTTGCCCTCGGCCGGGGCGGTCGGGTGCGGCCAGTCGGAGCCCCAGACCAGCCGCTCGGGCGCGAGCGCGACGAAGGCGCGGGCAAGCCGGCTGCGATCCGCGTAAAGCGGTGGCCCGGACTTCGACAGGATGTAGGCGCCGGTGAGCTTCACCCAGGCGCCGCGGGTCGCGATCAGATCGGCGATGACCCGGAACCCCGGATGGTCGGGCCCGGCGGGCTCGGGCAGGTGGCCCATGTGGTCGAACACCACCGGGACCGGCAGACGCTCCAGCACGTCGCGCAGCTCGATGATCTTCTCGCCCTCGGAGACGAGCTGGATGTGCCAGCCGAGATCGGCGATCTTGCGGGCGACCGGTTCGAGATCGGTAATCGGCGCGCCGCCCGGCAGCCGCGTGCCGAAGCGCACGCCGCGGATGCCGGCCTCGTCGAGGCGGCGCAGCTCGTCGGCGGTGACACTCGCATCGAGCATCGCGACGCCGCGGGCGCTCGGCCCGAAGGCCTTCACCGATTCCACCAGCAATCGGTTGTCGGTGCCGTAGGTCGAGGGCTGCACCACGACGTTGCGGGTGAGCCCGAGCCGGCGCTGGAGCGCGCGGTAATCCTCGATGCTCGCATCCGGCGGCCGCAGGGTCGCGGCGGGCGCCGGGGGGAAGCGGGCATCGTAGATGTGGTGGTGGCAATCGGTAGCGTTCGCCGGCACCGCGATCCGGGGCTTCTCGGTGCCGCTGGACCAGCGCACGGCCTGGGCCGCGGCCGGCGTGCCGCCGAGGGCGAACCCGGCCGCAACGGATCCGGTCGCCAGTAGCGCGAGGTGGTCGCGCCGCGTCATCGTGCTCATCGACACTCTCAGGCGTGGGAGAAGAGGGGCTGGCCGGCAGCCGGCATCGGCGCGGTCAGGATGCTGCCGGTGGCGGATTCGGTGATGAACAGGGTCTTCCGGTCCGGGCCGCCATACGCGACGTTGGTGGTCGAGAAGCCGGCGGGCGACTTCACCCGCAGCAGCGGCTCGGCCACCGGCGACAGGCGCCAGGTCGAGCCGAAGCCCGTATGGGCGACGATCAGGCAGCCCTCCTCGTCGAGGGCGATGCCGTCCGGCCCGCCCATCCCGCCATGGAGCTGCGCGAACACCCCGACCTTCGACACCAGGCCGCTCGCGGAGAGCGGGATGCGCCAGATCTGCTGCGCCCGGGTCACCGCGACGAACAGGCTCTTCATCGCGGTGTCGATCACGATGCCGTTCGGGCTCGGCACGGTGTCGATCAGGCAGGTTAGCTCGCCGGAGGGGCGCAGGCGGTAGACACGGCCCGTCGGGTCCTGGAGGCCGGTCTGGCCCTGGTCGGTGAAATAGAGATCGCCGTTCTCCGCGAAGGTGAGGTCGTTGACGCCGCGGAACCCCTCCGAGCCGGCGGTCTCGAGGAACGGCGTCACCAATCCCGAATCCGGATCGAGCAGCATGAGGCCGTTCTTGTAGCAGGTGATGAAGATCCGCCCGTCGCGGTGGATCTTCAGCCCGTTCGGCCAGCCGTCATACTCGGCGACGAGGTCCCAGCTCCCGTCCGGCGTGATCCGGAAGATGCGGCCGTACGGGATATCGGTGACGTAGAGCCGGCCCTGGCGATCGAAGACCGGTCCTTCGAGGAAGGAATCGATCGCCTCGCCGCCGCGGTTGGCGTTGGCCCAGGCACTCGGCTTTCGTGCGCGGTAGCGGTCCGGCAGGCGGGTGAAGATCTCGGCGGTGACGGAAGGCGGGGGAGAAAAGTACATCGGGGGCCTCGAAAAGGTTGGGACCGCGCGATCAGGCCGGGACCGCCTGCGCCCGCACGGAGCGGGCGTGCGAGCGGCTGATCATCACGACGCTGACCGCGGCCGCCAGGTCGAGGAGCGCCACTGGGAGAAGGCCCAGCGCGAAGCTGCCGGTCGCGGTCTTCACCAGGCCGACGACGTTCACCATCAGGCCGCCGCCGATCAGGTTGGCGATGGCGTTGATGCCGGCGAGCCCCGCCGCGAGCGTCCCGGCCGAGAGCCAGCCCGACGACAAGGCCCAGAACGGCCCCTTGAAGGCGTAGGCGCCGACGAGGGCGAAGGACACCGCGACGATCGTCATCGTGATGCCGCCGGCGAGGTTGAGGACGGCGAGGCCGAGTCCGGCGAGCAGCAGCGGGATCGCGGTGTGCCAGGTGCGCTCGGCACGGCGGTCCGAGTGGCGGCCCCACAGGATCATCAGGACAGTGGCGATGCCGTAGGGCACCGCGTTGACGAAGCCGGTCTGGAGGTTGGTGAGCCCGAACGACTTGATGATCTGCGGCTGCCAGACCGAGAGCGTGCTGCCGGTGGCCGAGGCACCGGCGCAGACCAGCGCCATGGTGAGGAAGTACCGGTTGCGCATCAGCCCCCAGAGCGAGATGTGGCCGACGGGGGTCTTGCCCGCCGCCTCCTCGGCGAGGCGGGAGACCAGCCAGGCCCGCTGGTCGGGCGCGAGCCAGGTCGCGTCCTTCGGCCTGTCGGTCAGCACGAACAGGCAGGCGATGCCGAGCAGCACCGTCGGCAGCCCCTCCAGCACGAACAGCCACTGCCAGCCGCGCAGGCCGAGGATACCGTCGAGTTCGAGCAGGGTGACCGAGAGCGGCGAGCCGAGGAAGGTCGCGAGCGGGATCGAGACCGTGAAGGTGGCGAGCACCCGGGCGCGGTACCGGCTCGGCAGCCAGTAGGTGAGGTAGAGGATCGCGCCCGGGAAGAACCCGGCCTCCGCCGCGCCGAGCCCGAAGCGCATGACGTAGAGCGAGTGCGGCCCGGTCACGAGCGCCATGCCCATGGTGACGCAGCCCCAGGTGATCATGATCCGGGCGATCCAGCGCCGCGCCCCGACCTTCTGCAGGGCCAGGTTGCTTGGCACCTCGACCAGGAAGTACGAGACGAAGAACAGGCTCGCGGCGAAGCCGAACATCGCCGGGGTGAGCCCCAGATCCTGGTTCATCTGCAGGGCGGCGAAGCCCACGTTCACCCGGTCGAGCAGGGCGAAGAAGTAGCAGACCATCAGGAACGGCACGAGCCGGAGGATCACCCGGCGCATGGTCGTTGCCTCGATCTCGGCCTCGAGGGTCTGCGGCTCGTCTGTTGCGGCGCTCACGTCCCGTCCTCCCGATTCTTGGTTTCGTGCGTGGTTCAGAGGCCTTCGCAGCCGGCCTTCTCGAGCGCGCGCTCGACCCAGGAGCGGTCGACGGTGCCGGCCCGGATCGCCGCCATGGTCTTGGCCTCGCCCTGCTGCTTGGCGTTCGCCGCGGCGTAGACCGCCTCGACCTGGTCGAAGGGCACGCAGACGACGCCGTCGTCGTCGCCGACGATGAGGTCGCCCGGCGCGATCACCATCCCGTCGAGGGCGACCGGCACGTTCACCTCGCCCGGCCCGTCCTTGTAGGGCCCGCGATGAGTGACGCCGGCGGCAAAGACCGGCAGCGCGTTGGCGCGGATCCAGCCGAGATCGCGCACGGCGCCGTTCAGCACCACGCCGGCGACGCCGATCTGTTGCGCGTGGCCCAGCATCAGCTCGCCCATCAGCGCGTTGCTGAGGTCGCCGCCGGCATCGATGACGAGGACGTCGCCGGGCTTGGCGCGGTTGAGGGCGGCATGCACCATCAGGTTGTCGCCGGGCCGCGTCCGCACCGTGAGGGCGACGCCGCAGAGCACGCCGCCGCCATGCATCGGGCGCAGGCGCGGCCCGGCATGGACCATGCGGCTCATCGAATCGCTGATGTTGGCGACCGCGATCGCCTTGAACTTCTCGACCGTGGCGGCGTCGACAGTCCGGGTGCGGGGATGGATCTTGAAGCCGATGGGCATGGGGATGTTTCCGGGGTTATTCGGGTTGTCGTTGTGCAGCTCATCCCACCCACGACCTCATCCTGAGGTGCGAGTGAAGCGAGCCTCGAAGGAGACCTCCAGCATACGCCAAGATACCTGGAGTCCTCCTTCGAGGTCAGTCCATCATCGATGAACTGACAACTCAGGATGAAGTCGCGACTGGGATAGAACGATCTATGTCGATACTGTTTTGGATCGCGTCGAGCGTCGGCTCATGCCTCACCGGTAGGTTTCAGCCCCGCCTTCTCGGCCATCGCCTCCAGGGCCTCCTGGTAGGTGGACGGCACGAGGCCCTTGAAGTGGTCCTTGAGCCCCAGGCTCTCCTTCCAGCGCAGGCGCTGGGCGATGGCCCGGGCCATGATCGGCTCGACGCCGGAATCGGCCACCGCCTCGGCCGACATCTCCAGCTCCTCGGCCCGGCGCTTGGCGTGGATGACGCCCGACGGGGTCAGGCTCTTCACCGTGTCCATCCACGGCCGGTCCAGGGTCTTGGAGGCCGAGGCGAGCACCACCTCGTCGATGCCGTACTGGCGTGCGGCGAGCAGCATTTCGTCGTGCAGCGCCTCGATGCCCTTGATCAGCACCGAGCGCAGGATCTTGATGCCGGACGCCGTGCCGAGCACCGGGCCCATGAAGGCGATCTGCATCCCCCAGGGCACCAGCAGGTCGCGCACCCGCTCGCCGGCCGGCCCGCTCGACAGCATCCGCATCGAATAGCCGTGGAGCGGCGTGCCCTCGATCGCGCCGTCGCCGAGGAGCGCGCCGGTGGCCGACAGCCGCTCGGCGACGCCCTGCTTCACCTTCGGGGTGGCGGAGGCGAAGTCGAGGAAGGTATGGCGGCCCGTCAGCACCGGCGCGAAGGCCTCGGCGCTCTCGAGCGAGGCGACGCCCGGCGTCACGCTGACGATCAGGTCGGCGGCCTCGGCGAGCTCGGCGTTCGAGCGCACCAGCGTGACCCCGGCCTCCCGCGCCCGGCCCTGGATCAGGTCGGCATAGGGTCCGTCGAAGGCGTACTTGTCGTAGCAGGTGATGCGCTCGAGGCCGGCGCCGCGAAGGCCGGCGCCGAGGGTGCTGCCGATCTCGCCGTAGCCGACGAGGCCGAACCGGAATTGCGTGCGCTCTGCCATGATGGTCTCCTGTCTCAGATGGTCTCGGAATGGCGCGCCGGGCCGAGGCGGGGCGCGGGGATCGGTTTCGCGAGGTGGTCGCGCAGGATCTCGACCGGGTGCGGCAGCCGCACGCCGTCGACGATCTTCACTTGCGAGCGGCACGAATAGCCGTCGGCGAGGAGGCGGCCGGTCCGGCCGCTCTCGGCCACGGGCTTCGCCCAGCTGAGGCCGTAGATGCGTTCGGAGGTCGCCCGGTTCTCGGCCTCGTGGCCGTAGGTGCCGGCCATGCCGCAGCAGCCCGCGGGCAGCACCACGAGATTCAACCCGAAGGCCCGGAAGACCTGCGTCCAGGCCGCCACGGCGGGTTGCGCCGTCGCCCGCTCGGTGCAGTGCGGCAGCAGACGATAGGGCTCGCCGTCCGCCGCGGCGGCGCGCGTATCGAGGCGCGCGGCGAGCCATTCCTGCACCAGCGCGACCCGCGGCAGGTCGCGCCCCGGCAGCGCCTGCTTGTACTCGGAGCGGTAGGTCAGGGTCATCGACGGGTCGAGGCCGATGAGCGGCACACCGGTCGCGGCGAGCCGGCCGAGATCCTCGACATTGCGGGCGGCGACCCGCTCGAACGCCCCGAGGAAGCCGTGGACGTGCAGCGGCTTGCCGTTCGGGCGGAACGGCGCGAGCCAGGGCCGGATCCCTAAGCCCATCAGCAGGTCGAGGAGGGCCAGCAGGACCGGGGTGTCGTAGTGGCTGGTGAAGGCGTCCTGCACCACGATCACGCTCGACAGCCGCTCGGCCGGCGAGAGCCGCACGAGCACGTCCGCCTCGGCCGGTGTCACGCCGCGCCGCGCCGTCTCCCGCCCGAGATCGAGCTTTGACAGCGTCGGCGCATGAACGAGGCCAACCGCCCTCCCCGCCCCGAGCCCCGTCGCGGCATTGACGAGACGCGGGGCCCTGGCGAGCCAGGGCGCCAGCGGCTCCAGGGCCGCGATGGCGTGGTGGCGCAGGGGCCGCAGGTAGCGGCCGTGATAGAGTTCGAGGAACTTCGCCCGGAAGGTCGGGACGTCGACCTTGATCGGGCACAGGCCCGTGCAGGACTTGCAGGCGAGGCATCCGGCCATCGCCTCGTGGACCTCGTGCGAGAAGTCGTCGTCGCGTCGGCGCAATGTCGCGGCGAGGCGGGCCGGAAACCCGAGCCAGCCCGGGCGGGATCGTGACGCCCGCGCCTCCGCCAGCGGGTCGACTCCCTGCACCGCCAGCCGGCGCAGCCACTCGCGCATCAGCTGGGCGCGGCCCTTGGGCGAGTGCCGGCGCTCGCGGGTGCCCTTCCAGGACGGGCACATCGCTTCGTCCGGGTCCCAGGAGTAGCAGGCGCCGTTGCCGTTGCAGTGCAGGGCCTCGTCGTAGCCGGCCCGCACCTCGGCCGGGATTGCCCGGTCGCGGCTGCCCTTGGTCGGCACGCCGTCGACCGTGAGAAGTGCCGCCCCCTCCGGCGCGGCGATCTTCCCCGGGTTGAACTGGTTCCTCGGGTCGAAGGCGGCCTTCACCGCCTGGAGCGCCGGGTAGAGCGGACCGAACACAAGCGGCGAGAACTCGGAGCGCACGCCCTTGCCGTGTTCGCCCCAGAGCAGGCCGCCATAGGCTTGCGTCAGCGCGACGACCTCCTCGGTCACCGCGCGCACCAGGCTCTCCGCGCCCGGCGCCTTCATGTCGATCGCCGGGCGGACGTGGAGCACGCCGGCATCGACGTGGCCGAACATGCCGTAATCGAGGCCGTGGCGGTCGAGGACGGCCCGGAACGCGGCGATGAAGTCGGCGAGGTTCTCGGGCGGGACCGCCGTATCTTCCACGAAGGCGATCGGGCGCGCCTCGCCCTTCTGGTTGCCGAGGAGGCCGACCGCCTTCTTGCGCATGGTCCAGATCCGGCCGACATCGGCCTCGCCCCGCGCCACCGTGTAGCCACGCCGCCTTGCGGCCGGTTCATCTCCGTCGAGCATGGCGGTGAGGCGGGCGAGCGCCGCTTCGACCGCGGCCTCGCTGTCGCCGACGAACTCGACGAGGTTGACGCCGCGCGCCCGCTCGCCGGCATCCTCGGGGAAGAAGGCGGCGACGCCGTCCCAGATCGAATCGCCCTGGGCCAGCGCCAGCACCTTGGAATCGACCGTCTCGATCGAGGCCGGCGCGAGGCTGCTGAGCGCCCGCGCGTCGCGCAACGCCGCGTCGAAGCTGCCGTAGCGCAGGTTGACGAGCGCCACGTGGCTCGGCAGCGGCAGGACGGCGAGCGTCGCCTCGGCCAGGAAGCCCAGCGTGCCTTCCGAGCCGCACAGGACGGCGTTGAGGTCGAAGCGCCCGTCGGGACGCCGGATGTGGGCGAGGTCGTAGCCGGTCAGGCAGCGGTTGAGGGGCGGGAAAATCTCGGCGATCAGCGCGGCGTTCTCGCGCTGGATCCGGTCGAGCTCGCGGTGGATGGCCCCGGCCCGGTCGCCCCGCGCCTGCACCGCGGCGAGCCCGGCCGCGTCGAGGGGTTCGGACTGCCAGACCGTGCCGTCGGAGAGGATCGTGGTGAGCGCCCGCACGTGGTCGCGGGTCTTGCCATAGAGGCACGAGCCCTGTCCGCAGGCATCGGTCGAGATCATGCCCCCGATCGTGGCGCGGTTCGAGGTCGAGAGCTCGGGGGCGAAGAACAGCCCGTGGGGTCTGAGGGCCGCGTTGAGCTGGTCCTTGACCACGCCGGCCTCGACCCGGACCGTGCGGCCTTGCGGATCGATCGACAGGATCCGGTTCATGTGCCGCGACAGGTCGACCACGAGCCCGTCGGTGAGGGACTGGCCGTTGGTGCCGGTGCCCCCGCCCCGGGGCGCGATCCGCATCCCGGCGAACCGGTCCTCGGAGAGCAGCCTGGCGATCCGCACGAGGTCGTCGCGGTCGCGCGGGAAAGCCACCGCCTGCGGGGTGAGCTGGTAGATCGAGTTGTCGGTCGCCAGCACGGTGCGGTCGGCGCCCGACAGGGAGAGATCGCCGGCAAAGCCCCGCGCCCGCAATTCGGCGCAGAAGGCCGCGTGGAGCGGCGCCGTCTCGGGAAGGGAAGCGAGGCGCGGGATCATGATGGCAGCACCCCGGATCAGGCCGCGACCGCGACGGGCCCGTCGGCCTGCCGGACCTTGCGGCCGAAGGCGAGCATCAGGACCGCCCCGACCAGCAGGCAGGCGCCGACGGCGACGAGGGGCGCGGTGAACCCGCCCGAGAGGTCGCGCACGAGGCCGATCATGTACGGCCCGGCAAAGCCGCCGAGATTGCCGATCGACACGATCATGGCGATCCCGCCGGCGGCCGCCCGCCCGGTGAGGAAGCTCGACGGCACCGCCCAGAAGGTGGCGACGAAGGAGTTGATGCCCATCACCGCCACGCAGAGCGCCGCGATGGTGAGGACCGGCGTCGGCGTGACGGCGCTCGCCACCAGGGCGGCCGCGCCGACGAAGAGCGAGATCGCCGGGTAGATCGTCCGGTCGCTGCCGCGATCCGACATCCGGCCCCACACCACCATGGCGACCGCGCCGCAGACATAGGGGATCGCCGTCACCACCCCGACGAGGGAGGTGGCGAGGCCGAGCTGCTTGATGATCTGCGGCAGCCACAGGCCGATGCCGAGGGATCCGACGATGGCGCAGAAGTTGATGCAGGCCAGCATCAGGACGCGCCAGTTCCGCAGCGCCTGGGCGAGCGTCATCGTGTGCTTCCGCTCGATCGCCGCCTTCTCGGCCGCGAGCGTGGCGACGAGGGCGTCGCGCTCCGCCTGCGACAGCCAGGCCGCCTTCTCGGGCCGGTCGGTCAGGACGAACAGGCAGGCGATGCCCAGAGCCACCGCCGGCACCGCCTCGAGGATCAGGAGCCACTGCCAGCCCTTGAGGCCGAACCCTTCGAGCTGGATCAGCGCGCCGGAAATCGGCGAGCCGACGATGTTGGCGACCGGGATGCCGAGCAGGAACAGGGCGGTGGCGCGAGCCCGCACCGCCGAGGGAAACCACAGGCTCAGGTACAGAAAAACGCCCGGCACGAACCCGGCCTCGCCCAGGCCCAGCAGGAAGCGCGCGATGCCGAACTGCACCGGGCCGGTGACGAAGGCGGTCGCCGCCGAGACCAAGCCCCAGGTGATCATGATCCGGGCGATCCAGATCCGGGCCCCGACGCGCATCATGATCAGGTTGCTGGGGATCTCGGCGATGAAGTAGCCGAAGAAGAACAGGCCGGCCCCGACCCCGAAAGCGGTCGCCGTGAGGCCGATATCCTTGTTCATCGTCAGCGCGGCAAAGCCGACATTCACGCGGTCGAGGTAGCTGATCACGTAGCAGACGAACAGGAACGGCAGGATCCGCCACATCATCTTGCGATGCAGCGCCGCTTCGTCCGCCGCACCCGGTGATGAGAATGCCGGCCGTGCCGGTCCCGCCCGTGTCATGACGCTTGCTCCCTGCCGATTTTGCAACGGCGTTTCATTTTCGAGTAGCGGTGTCGCCCGGACGGGTCAAGCGCGTCGAATCCTGCGCGATTGCCGCAGGCGGGGCGGGCCGTTCGGGTGGTTTGGCGGCAGCGCGTGGCGCCGCTAAGGGATGCGACCGCGAAGCCCGCAAGACCCGTGAGCGTGAGACGAATGCCGAAAGAGGCCCGACCGAGACCCAAGCTCGAAGGCGTCGCCTCGGCCGAGCGGGTGCTGACCGTCCTGACCGCGTTTCAGCGCGGCGACGACGCGCTCGAACTGACGGAACTCGCCCGGCGCACGGACCTGGTGAAGAGCACCATCATGCGGCTGTGCATCTCGCTCGAGAAGTTCGGCCTGATCGAGCGGCTGGACGACGGGCGCTACCGCCTCGGCGTCGAGGCGGCGCGGATCGGCTCGGTCTACCAGCAATCCTTCGCGCTGGAGGAACGGGTGGTGCCGGTGCTGGAGCGCCTGGCCGCCGAGTCGATGGAGACGGCCTCGTTCTACATTCGCCGCGGCAATCAGAGACTATGCTTGTTCCGGGCCGACTCGCCCTATCCTCTGCGCATGAACGTCCGGCCGGGCGACATGCGTCCGATGGACCGATCGGCCATCGCCCAGGTGCTGGCGACCTTCGGCGATCGGGTGGACCCGGCAGCGGCACCCACACTACCGCTCTACACCTCGGGGATCACCGATCCCCACGTCGCCTCCCTGGCGATGCCGATCTTCGGCGCCGGGCGCCGGCTGATCGGAGCCCTCGCGCTGTCCGGCCCGTCCTCGCGCCTCAGCACCGAGCGGGCCGGTCTCCTGGCGCCGAGGCTCCGGGACGCCGCCGAGCGTCTGTCGGTCGAGCTGGGAGCACAGATGTGAAGCGAGGCACGGCCGCCCGTCACCGTCGCCGCAGCGAAGGTCCGGATTGTGCTGCCTTCCTGACGTGGGCGCCGAGGAGGCGCAGAAGCGGCTTTGGGTCAGTTGTTCGCATGCCGCCTGGTCTGCTGAGCGACCTCGCCGACCTCCGGCTCCGGCGCCTCGAGGCACAGGCGCAGGCGACAACGACGGCCCGCAACCGCCGAACCTACCAGAAGCGACAGGACAACCCGGATGGACCCATCGCCGTTCTCGCGCCGCACGGTACACGACATTGAAGAAAGTGGAGGCCACCACGCGGGCGTTCCACCCCCTTTCCCGGACGACTGGAGCGTCAGCGGAAGGAGATCCGGGATCCAGCAGAGGACATGCCGCGAAGCGGCTCAACCTGTTGCACCGTCGCAGACAATGAGACGCTTCGCGGCTTTTCGTGCTGGATTCCGGATCTCCTTCCGCTTCGCTTCAGTCGTCCGGAAAAGGGGGTGGTTTGCAATGGGTCATGGAGCTTGGCTGCACGGTTCTCGGCCAGTGTCGTGTACCGTGCTCGCGCCGATTGCGGCCACGCCAAGCGTCTGAAACTTGGCACATCTGATCAGCGGCATTCTGCCGACAGACGGTCTCCGACGCAGCCCACGAGCTGCAGCTCGCCCCCGCCGGGTCGACGGACCTTCGTCGCGCCCGCGCACGGCTTACCCTGACCGCGTACGATCCCGATGCAGCTGGTGCGGGACGCGGGCGAGCATAGGGTGATCGTGCGCCTCGTCTGCGTGAACGCCTCCCAGTAGGACTGCACGCTGGAGCCGGCGGCCGGGCGCTGGCTCGCACTGCGTCTGGGCCTATGCACGGGCGAGAGCTGTCGAACCGGGATGGGGCGCGGCTGGTCCTGACCCGAGGGGACGAACCCTACGTCTCAATCGACGCGCTAGGGCGGCGGGCGGGGGTGCGCGCGGGCGCGTTATGGCGGCTTGCGGCGGCGAACACGGTGCGGCCGGAGTTCGGTCTGGCTCGGCGCGAGGCGACGTGGGCGGTGCGTGGGCTGTCATCCTGTCGTTGTCGGAACCCCGCGGCGATGGCGGGAGACGCCGCGCGTAAGGCTGAGGGGTCGACGCGCTGGAGATCCTACTCATGCGGTTCTCGCGAACGGGATCTTGCGACATGGACCCGCAAGGGGTCCGTGTGAAATTTGCCCACGAAATTGTTAAGGCGCCGTTATGGATGGCTGCGCGTTCGCGTTCCGACGCAGGATCGTGTTGCTGATTGTTGCTTGCATACAAGCAGACATGCAGCACCTGAGAAATAAACCAATATCAAATTTGAGATCTTCGCCGACCGTTCGAAGTCGATACGCCATACACCCGGACAATCATCCATCTATCCATAAGGCATATCGGCCCGATCCTCGGGATCGGGGTATTGGACAGATCAGGAAGAAGATCGAACCATCAGGTCAGCGACGGAGGGTATGGATCGCCGACCTGGCCAAGAATGTCGGCGGAGCGGTGATCGAGCGCACCGTCCCGGGATCGCCGATATGAAAAGTGATCAAGCGTTCGAAAAAAAGTCAGGCGCCCCCACGAGCCCGTGCGACCGGCTCGACGGAACAAATACGCTCCACTCCGTTCCAGGGCCGCGGAGTATAGAGCGGAATTCGGACATTCGGCCGTACGGTGATGAACCTAAATCTCGGCCGTTCCGTCCTCGGCCCTCCGCGGTTCCGGAGTCCGGGCGCCGCTGTCGCGGCCCCGGAAAGACGCGGAGGATGGGACATCCGTCGATGCCACCCGGGGCGATCCGCCCCCCATCCGGGCGAACCGCGAGGGGCCGGACCGAGCGGGGGGCGGGATCCCGCCCCCCTGCCTCACGCCGCCAGGGCGTAATCCGCCTCGGGCTCGGCCGCGGCCATGAACTGGGCCCGGGCGAGGGCGGCGAAGCGGCCGCCCTCGGCTACCAGTTCGTCGAAGGTGCCGCTCTCGACGATGCGGCCTTCGTGGAAGACCAGGATGCGGTCGGCGTCGCGGATCGTCGCGAGGCGGTGGGCGATCACGAAGGTGGTGCGCCCCTCCATCACGGCGTCCAGCGCGCCCTGGAGCTTGCGCTCGGTGGTGGCGTCGAGGGCGCTCGTCGCCTCGTCGAGGATCAGGACCGGCGGGTTCTTCAGGAGCGCCCGGGCGATCGAGAGGCGCTGGCGCTCGCCGCCGGACAGCGAGCGGCCGCGCTCGCCGATGACCGTGTCGAGCCCGTCGGGCTGGCGCGCCATGAACTCGGAGGCCTGGGCGCGCTCCAGCGCATCGAGCATCTCGGCATCGGTGGCGTCGGGCCGGCCGACCTGGAGGTTCTCGCGGATCGAGCGGGCGAACAGCATCGGCTCCTGGAACACCACGCCGATGTTGTGGCGCAGCGACGAGAGGCCGATGTCGCGCAGATCCTCGCCGTCGATGCGGATCGTGCCGGCATCGGGGTCGAAGGCACGGTGGAGAAGCCCCAGCGTCGTCGACTTGCCCGAGCCGGTGGTGCCGACGAGCGCCACGGTCTCGCCGGCGCGGGCCGTGAACGACACCCCGTCCAGCGCCGGGCGGCGGCCGTCATAGGAGAAGCGCACGTTCTCGAACGCCACGTCGCCGTCGAGCCGCGCCACTGACCTGGCGCCGGGCCGGTCGTGGACGGCCGGCACCGTGTCGAGGATCTCGAAGAATTCCTGCATCTTCGGCGCCTGCAAGAAGAGGCTGTTGACGAAGGCGACGACCTGATCGAGCCGGGCGACCAGCATGGTGGCGAGGCTCATGAACGACACGACGTCGCCGACGGTCGCCAGCCCATGGCCGTGCAGCACGATGCCGGTGACGAAGATCGCCGTCATGGTCAGGGTCGCCGAGGCGCGGGTGGCGACCGAGGCGAGCGCCCACCAGGACAGGACCGGGATCTGGGCCGCGAGGAGATCGCGGATGATGCCGTGCATCGCCTCCTTCTCGGCCTTGGCGCGGGTGAAGGACTGGATCACCGCGACGTTGCCGAGCGCGTCGGAGGCATGCGCCGCGAGGCCCGAATGATAGGCCTCGACCTCGCCCTGCAGGGTCTCGGTGCGGCGCAGGACGAAGGTGGTGAGCGCGGTGAACACCACCATCAGGGCGACCAGGATCGAGCCGAGCTGCCAGTTGAGGAAGAGCGTCATCGGCAGGAGCACGACGAGGGAGACGAGCGCCGCGCAATGGTCGCGGAAGAAGCCGAGCCAGGTCGCCGCCATGCCGCTCGTCCCCTCCAGCATCGCCTTCAGCACCCGGCCGGAATGGTTGGCCGAGTGGAAGGCGAGCGGCAGGTCGAGGACGTGCTCGAAGTAGTTCGCCATCGCCGTGAGCCGGCTGCGGTGGGTGAGCCGGTCGGCATGGAGCGCGATCAGCACCCCGGCCCCGATCGAGAACAGCCCGAACCCGACCCAGAGGGCGACGAGGCCGAGCAGGCTCGACGTGCCGGCGCCGCCGGCCGGCATGTGGGTGAGGCGGTCGATGATGCGGCCGAACAAGACCGGCTCGGCGAAGGCCGCCACCGCCAGGGCGACGTTGGCGGCGGTGAGCAGCGCGCCGAGGCGCAGATCGGACCCGAGCTGGCCCATGACCCGAACGTAGAGCCTGATCAACCGCATGGACGGTGAACCCTGATGAAATGACCCTGTCCGCGGCCCTGGCCCTCGCCCGCCGCCTGCCCCGCGCGCGGCCTTGTTGTGGCGGCCGTTCGATCGCATGGACGATGTCTTAACGGGTTCTCGCTGAACGGCGCATGACGGCGCAGGGTCGCGGCGGCGGGCACCTTTACGCTTCGTTGAGCCTGTTGGACGTAATCTGACGCCAGGACACACGCGACGTCCGGCCCACGCCCTGCGACCGGGGACGTGCGGCGGCGCATGAAGAGGCCGAACCCAGATGGATATCGCAACCGGCGCCGGCCTCGTCGGCGGCATCGCGGTCGTGTTCGTGCTGATCATGATCGACGGCGGCAACTTCGCCGCCTATTTCGACAAGCACGCGGTGATCGTGATCTTCGGCGGCGCCACCGCCGCGACCATGCTGCGCTTCCCGTTCTCGGTCATCGTCCACGGCGTGCCGATGGGCCTGCGCTACGCCTTCAACATGCGGGCGATCCGCCCGCGCGACCTGATCGACGAGATCACCAAGATCGCCGACGTGGTCAAGCGCCAGGGCCCGATGGCGCTGGAGAGCCTCGAGATCTCGGACCCGTTCCTGGCGCAGGGCGTGCGCTACATCGCCGACGGCTACGACCGCGAGTTCATCCGCGACACGATGGAGCGCGACCGCGACAACTTCCTGATGCATCTCGACGAGGGCTCGAAGGTCTACCGCGCCTTCGGCGACTGCGCCCCGGCCTGGGGCATGATCGGCACGATTCTCGGCATGGTGACGATGTTCGCCAACATGTCGGACCCCTCGAAGCTCGGCCCCGCCATGGCGACCGCTTTGCTCGCCACGCTCTACGGCGCGCTCATCGCCAACATGATCACCCTGCCGATCGCCGACAAGCTCCACGTCAAGCTCGAGGAAGAGGACGTGTCGCGCTCCCTCATCATCGACGGGGTGCTGCTGATCCGCGACGCCAAGAGCGCGTCGCTCGTGCGCGAGATGCTGATCGCCTACCTGCCGCACAATCATCGTGAGGACATGGCCGCCGAGGCGGCCTGACGCACCGTGAGGACATGGCCGCCGAGGCGGCCTGACGCACCGCGCGGACGGGGCCGGCAGGCGGCCCGCACCACGGGCATTCGCCCTTCGAGGAGACCTGAGCGGTGGCCAGAAAGAAGCGGGGCGGGGCCCATGGCGGTCACGGCTGGTTCGTGACCTTCGCGGACCTGATGGCGCTGTTGATGAGCTTCTTCGTCATGATCGCCGCCTACTCGACCCAGGACCAGAAGAAGCTCCAGGCGGTGGCGGGCTCGATGCGCGACGCCTTCGGCACCAACCGGGAATCGCGCTTCAACGGCATCATCGAGAAGAACGGCCTGCCCTCGGCCACCAAGCTGCGCGACGTCCGCGACATCCCGCCCGAGAAGGCTTCCGACCGGGCCGAGCCGCCGACCGACGACGAGGTGCTGGCCGACGGCATCTCGCATAACGGCTACAAGGACGGCTTCGGCCTCGCCATGACGTCCCTGCGCCAGGCGCTGCAGGACCTGCCCGAGATCGCCGAATTGTCGAAGAGCATCGTCATCGAGGTGACGGCGCGGGGCCTCGACATCTCGCTCGTCGACCAGGACAACCGCTCGATGTTCCCCGAGGGCTCGACCCGGCCGAACGACCGCACCCGCCAGGTGCTGGAACGGATCGTCCCGACCCTGCGCCGGCTGCCCAACCGCATCGCGGTGACCGGCTACACCGCCGCCGACCGTCCCGGCCGCCGCTCCGCCGCCCCGCCCTGGGAGCTGTCCGCCGGCCGCGCCGTCAGCGTGCGGGAGATCCTGGCGAGCAACGGCCTGCCCGCCGACCGCTTCGCCTCGGTCTCCGGCAAGGCCGACACCGAGCCGCTGTTTCCCGACAATCCCTACCTGCCGGCGAACCGCCGGGTGACCGTGACGCTGATGAACGAGGCGCCGCCGACCCCGCGGGGCCTGGGGTTCCCGTAAGCGGGCTCTGCCCGGAGGCGCCCGCGGGAATCGCGGCGCGCCCTCCCCTCCCGCCACCCCGCGACAGACGAGATGCGCCCGTGACCCCGGACCGCCTTGATCCCACCGCGCCGGCCGCGCTCCTCGACGGGCTCACGGGCCGCGACTGTCCGGTCTGCGGCGCGCCGGAGCGCGGCGCGCATCCCTTCCTGTCGGCCTCGATCGATCCGGCCCGGATCGGCACGCTGAGCTTCGCCTCCCGCAAGCCGCCCGAATACATGTCGTTCCGCCTCGTGCGCTGCGGCACGTGCGAGACCGTGTTCGCCGCCGAGGCCCCGAGCGCCGAGGCCCTCGCCCACGCCTACCGGGAGGCCGGCTACGACAGCGCCGAGGAGGCGCGCTTCGCCGCCCGCACCTACGCCGAGGCCCTGGCGCCGTATCTGCGCCCGGCGCATCGCGGCGGCACCGCCCTCGAGATCGGCGCCGGGAGCGGGATCTTTCTGCGCGACCTGCAGCGGCTGGGCTTTGCCGAGGTGATCGGGATCGAGCCCTCGCACGCCGCGGCGGAAGCCGCCCCGGCCGACCTCCGCCCGCATCTGCGGATCGGGGTGTTCGAGCCCGGCGAGCACGCCCCCGGCAGCCTGTCCCTGATCTGCTGCTTCCAGACCCTGGAGCACGTCCCCGATCCCCGCGCCCTGACCCGGGCCGCCTACGACCTCCTGCGGCCCGGCGGGCTGATCGCCTTCGTGACCCACGATTACCGGGCGCCGATCAACCGGCTGCTCGGCCGCCGCTCGCCGATCATCGACATCGAGCACATGCAGCTCTTCTGCCCGGCGAGCCTGCGCCGGCTGCTCGGCGAGGCGGGATTTGGCGACATCGCCATCGGGGCGATCCGCAACCGTTACCCGCTGCGCTACTGGCTGCGCCTGCTGCCCCTGCCCGGCCCGTTGAAGCCGGCCTCCCTCGCCGCGGCGGAGACGATCCGCCTCGGCGGGCGGGGTGTGGCGCTCAACGTCGGCAACCTCTTGAGCGTGGCGCGAAAGCCGGGGTGAGACGCGCGGGGACCGGCCGAGTCCGTCGACCGTCTTGGCGGGTGCCTACTTCGCCACCAGCAGCGCCCAATACACCTTGTACTTCGAGCCCGGCGCGTAGGCCGTCGCGATGCCCATCCGGGTCGCGGTCGGATCAAGCATCACGGCGTTGTGGGACGGGCTCTCGCGCCAGCCGGAAAACGCCTCGGCGAGGGTGTGGTAGCCGGCCGAGAGGTTGGCGCCGGGCTCGGGGAAGCCCATCCGGGCCGCCACGGTCTTGACGATGTCGGCCTGGCTCGGGCGGCCGGCGGCCGCCATGGCGGCGCTCTCG
>NZ_JTHF01000009.1 GCF_001043895.1 Methylobacterium indicum | reverse complement strand
CGCCGGCGCCGGCGAACTCCCAGAACCGGTGCAGCAGAAGCCCGGCCACGACCGCGTGCACCGCGAGGCCGAGGCCGACGAGGCGCGGCAGCACCCCGAGCACCAGAAGGAGCGGCCCGAACAGCCCGATCACCACCGACGCGGTCGCGACGGCGTTCGGGTAGGGCATGCCGGTGCCGGCGAGCGTCAGGGCGAAGCCCGAGGGGTTGAGCGCCCGACCGATCGCCGCGGGGAGCAGCGCGGAGGCGAGCAGCAGCCGCCCGGCGAGCAGGATTCCGTCGTTGCGCGCAGCCATCCCGAATTCCCCCGATCGACCCCGGTCCTGAGGCCCGGACGGTGGCGCGCCAGGGGTTAAGGGGGTTCTACCGGGCCCCGGCGCCGAACAGGCGGCCGCGCTCGGTCCACAGCACCGTCGCGAGGGCGAGCCCGCTGAGCGCGCAGTAGCCGACCGCGAGCGGCGTGACGGTGCCGTCGAAGGACTGGCCGACGAGGAGGCCGCAGAAGGCCGCGAGCAACGTGGTGTAGAAGCCGATGAACGACGAGGCGGTGCCGGCGATCGCCGCCAGCGGCTCCATCGCCAGGGCGTTGAAGTTCGGCATCGCGAAGCTCATCAGGAACTGGCAGGCCGACAGGGTGGCGATCAGGACCCAGACCGGCGGCCGGCCCCCGTAGGCCAGCATCAGGACGAGCTGCAGGCAGGCGACCGCGAACAGCCCGACCGTGCCCATATGCGCCAGCCGCCGCATGCCGAGCCGTCGCACGAGGCGGGCATTGATCAGGGTGGCGACGCCCATCGCACCGGCGATGAGCGCGAAGGCGACCGGAAACAGCGGTCCCAGGTGGTAGAGGCCGGTGTCGAAGATCGCCTGCGCCGAGCCGACATAGGCCATGATGCAGCCGGTGGTGAGCCCGAGCGCCGTGGCGTAGCCGAGCGAGGTCCGGGTGCCGACCGTGACGGCGACGCCCGATCCGATCGCCCGGACGGAGACGGGGCGGCGGAAGGCCGGGTGCAGGGTCTCGGGCAGGCGCGTGCCGAACCAGGCCAGGGTGACGAGGGCCAGCGCCAGCATGGCACCGAAGATCAGCCGCCAGCTTCCGCCGAGCAGGATGGCGCCGCCCATCGAGGGCGCGAGGATCGGCACGATGAGGAAGACCATCATGCAGAACGACATCACCCGGGCCATGTCGCGGCCCTCGTAGCGGTCGCGCACGATCGCCACCGCCAGCACCCGGCCGGCGGCGCCGCCGATGCCCTGGATGGCGCGGGCGAGGAGCAGCACCTCGAAGCTCGGCGCCAGCATGGCGAGCACGGTCCCGGCGAGGTAGATCCCGATGCCGACCATGAGCGCCGGACGCCGCCCGGTGCCGTCCGAGACCGGGCCGTAGAGGAGCTGGGCGGTGCCGAATCCCAGCATGTAGACGTAGACGAGGAGCTGCAGCCGGTTCGGGTCCCGGACCGCGAAATCGCCCTGGATCGCCGGGAAGGCCGGCAGGAAGCTGTCGATCGTGATCGCGGTCAGGCCCATCATCAGAGCCATCAGCGCCACGAACTCCACGAAGCCGGGCCCGGCCCAGACCGGCCTGGTCGTCTCGACGGGAGTCGCCTCGCCGCGCGCGCTGCTCGCCATGATCATCCTGAGGAAGCGGCCTGCGGGGACGAGGCCGGCATCTGCGCCGGACCAGTGGCGGAGGCCGGCGCCGCCCGCAAGGCAGGCAGGGGCATGGCAGCGATGCGGCGGGCCGGCGCAGCGGGGCGGTTCGCCCGCGCGAAACCATATGGCGCGAGTTGGGGCCGGATTGCGGGCCGCGGCCGGGTTCCGCCCCTTCCGATAGGCCCGCCCGGCGTGGCAAACGACGATGCCCAGGCGCTGTGCCTAAGGCCGCGTGGCCCGGAGCCCGACCATGTCCGATTCTGGTGACCTGATCCACCCGGTGATCCTGTGCGGCGGATCCGGCACGCGGTTGTGGCCGGCCTCGCGCGAGAGCTTCCCCAAGCAGTTCCTCCCGCTCGTCGAGCCGGGGCGCTCGTCGTTCCAGGCCGCCGCGGCGCGGCTCGGCGACACCGCGATCTTCGCCCGGCCGGCCGTCGTCGCCGCCAACGATTCCCGCTTCCTCGTCGCCGAGCAGCTGGCGCAGGCGGGCGTGCAGGCCGACATCCTGCTCGAACCCTGCCGGCGGGATTCCGCACCCGCCGTCGCCGTCGCGGCCCTCCACGCCGCCGCCCGCGACCCGCAGGCCCTCGTGCTGATCCTGCCCGCCGACCACGCGATCGGCGACGACGCGGCCTTCGTGGCGGCCGCCCGCGCGGCCGGCCTCGGGGCCCGGGCCGGTCACATCATGACGCTCGGCATCGCGCCGACGACCCCCTCCACCGCCTACGGCTACATCGAGCCCGGCCATCCCCTGGCGGGGGCCGCGGGCGAGGCGGGCGCGCACCTCGTCGCCCGGTTCCGCGAGAAGCCCGACGCCGCGCGCGCCGCCGACCTCATCGCGCAAGGCGCCCTTTGGAACGGCGGCTACTTTCTGTTCCGCGCCGACGTGATGCTGGACGAGCTCGAGGCCCACGCCCCCGCGGTGCTGGCGGCGGCCCGGGAGGCGATCGGGACCGCCACCCGCGACCTCGACTTCATCCGCCTGGGGGCCGAGGCCTTCGCCCGGGCGCCGCAGATCTCGATCGACTACGCGGTGATGGAGCGGACGAGGCGGGCCGGCGTGCTGCCGGTGCGCTTTCCGTGGTCGGATATCGGCACCTGGGGGGCCCTGTGGGAGGTGTCGGAGCGGGATGGCGAGGGCAACGCGGTGCGCGGCCGGGTGGCGCTGCGCGATACCCGCAACAGCCTGGTCCATTCCTCCGGGGAGGTTCTGACCACGGTGGTCGGCCTCGACGACGTGGTGGTGGTGACGACCGACGATGCGGTCCTGGTGACGAGCCGCACGACCGGCGGGGCCGTGAAGGATCTGGTCGAGGATCTGCGGCACCGCCGCGAGCCGGAGGCGGACGCCCACCGGCTGATGTACCGGCCCTGGGGCTCCTACCAGCGCATCGACATCGGGGGCCGTTTCCAGGTCAAGCGGATCACAGTAAAGCCGGGCGGCCGCCTGTCGCTGCAGCGCCACTACCACCGGGCCGAGCATTGGGTGGTGGTGCGCGGCACCGCCGAGGTGACCGTGGATGGAACGGTGCGGCTCGTGCACGAGAACGAGGCGGCCTACCTGCCGATCGGCTGCGTGCACCGCCTGGCCAACCCGGGCAAGATCCCGCTCGAACTCATCGAGGTCCAGGTCGGCAGCTATACCGGCGAAGACGACATCATCCGCATCGAAGACGTCTATGGACGCGAGGGCGGATAGACCAAGAGGGCGTCCGTCATCCCGACCGTTACCGGACGGCCGCCTTGCTTCCGGGAGGCGCCCATCCCGGCGCCTCGGACACGACCGGCATCGTCCCGGTCGGCGTCGGGCGCGCGTTTCGCGACGGTCCGTATCTCCTGGGATGGGGTGCCGCGCCGCCTGCACGGGCGGATCGGTCTCGAGGCGGAGGGCGGAAACCGCGACGGCCCCCGCGCAGAGCGTCGGGGCCGTCGCCGCCTATCCCTCTCGTCGTGCTCGCCCGGGATTCGCCGGGAAGCAGGCCCGTCCGTCCGTCCGGTCAGCGCCCGGTGCAGCGCAGGGCCTCGCGCTGGCAGGCGAAGCCCGGGGTCGAGCAATGGACCCCGTCGGTGCCGCGGGTGCAGACCCGGCAGGAATCGGTCCATTCCCGGCAACCCGGATCGTCGGCGGGCGACAGCACCGCCGGGCGGGGGACCGGCGCCGGCCCGGAGGCCGGCGCGAAGTTGGCGATCAGGATCGTCACCAGGGTCGCTCCGGCGGCGATCCAGGCGAAGCGGGCGTCGCGCGAGCGGTCGGGGCGGGTCTCTGCCGGGATGTCTGCCATGCCGGCCGTCGTCACCCGCCCCTCGCCATCTGTCAATCCGCCCGCTCTTCGCCGCCCGCTCTTTGCCGTCCGCTCTTCGCCTTTCGCCGACCGCCTGTCGCGACGGGCTACTCGGCCGCCCGCGCTGCGGGGGAGCCGACGGCGGCGGCGGCGAGACGCGGCGCGGCGGCCGCCTCGGCGACCGGAAGCGCGTCCTCCTCGGCCAGGACCACGAACTGGCCGGCCTCGCCGTCATAGACCAGCAGGTGGCCGGTCTCGATCTCGAACAGCCAGCCGTGCAGGGTGAGCTGGCCCGAGGCGAGCGCGCTCGCCACCGCCGGGTGGGTGCGCAGGTGGTTGAGCTGCACCAGCACGTTCTCCATGGCGAGGGCGTGCAGGCGGCGCTTGTCGTCGATGTCGTTCGGGTAGGCGTCGCAGACGATCTTGCGGGCGGCCTCGCCGTGGCGCAGCCAGGCGGCGACGCTCGGCATCTTCTCGGCGAGCCCCGGGGTGAGCAGGCCCTTCATGGCGCCGCAATCCGAGTGGCCGCAGACCACGATGTCGCGCACGTTCAGCGCCATCACGGCGTACTCGACCGCCGCGGTCACGCCGCCCATCATGGTGGCGAAGGGCGGCACGATGTTGCCGACGTTGCGGGTGACGAACAGCTCGCCCGGCCCGGCCTGCGTGATCAGCTCCGGCACGACGCGGGAATCGGCGCAGGAGATCACCAGCGCCTTCGGCTTCTGGCCGTCATGGACGAGGCGCTGGTAGACCGAGCGCTGGCTCGGAAACACCTGCTCGCGGAACTGGGTGAACCCCTGAACGATATTGTCCATCATCGACAACCTCCTTTCGCCGGCTGATACTGCGTCGGTCATGAACTTGCGGGCCCGTCCGGGGCCGCGCCACGAAGCCGAGAACGTCGCAGCGGCCGGCGGGTTGCCCGAGGTCGCCTGTCTGCCTGTGCGTCATCTGGCCCGGCGGCGGGGCGGGATGAGACCGCGCTCCTCGACCGTGACCGGACCGATGCCTGGGTAAGCCGCTGGTCCGCCGTGGCGATTTCTGCGACGAAGGGGCGCCCGGGCCGGAACGCCCTCGGAGACCGCCCCGTCATGCATCCCCACACCTTCCTGTGCGTCGACGCCCATACCTGCGGCAACCCGGTGCGGGTGGTGGCCGGCGGCGCGCCGGTCCTGCCCAACGTCCCGATGGGCGAGAAGCGGCAGATCTTCGTCGCCGAGCACGACTGGGTGCGCCGGGCGCTGATGTTCGAGCCGCGCGGCCACGACGCGATGTCGGGCTCGATCCTCTATCCGCCGTCGCGGGAGGATTGCGACCTCGGTGTTCTGTTCATCGAGGTCTCGGGCTGCCTGCCGATGTGCGGCCACGGCACGATCGGTACCGTCACGGTGGCGCTGGAGCAGGGATTCGTGGTGCCGCGCGTCGAGGGGCGGCTCGCCCTCGAGGTGCCGGCCGGCAAGGTCGAGGTCGAGTACCGGCGCGACGGCCGCTTCGTCGACGAGGTCCGGCTCTACAACATCCCGAGCTACCTGCACGCGTCGGATGTGCGGGTCGAGGTGCCGGGCCTCGGGCCGCTCACCGTCGACGTGTCCTACGGGGGCAACTTCTACGCCATCGTCGAGCCGCAACCCGGCTGGGCCGGCCTCGACGGCATGACCTCGGCGGAGATCCTGACGCTCAGCCCGCTCGTGCGGCAGGCGGTGCAGCGGGCGGTGTCGCCGGTCCACCCGGAGGATCCGCGCATCCAGGGCCTCAGCCACGTCATGTGGGCCGACCGGCCGAAGCACCCGCAGGCGCATGCCCGCAACGCGGTGTTCTACGGCGACAAGGGCATCGACCGCTCGCCCTGCGGGACCGGCACCTCGGCCCGGATGGCGCAGCGCGTCGCCAGGGGGCTCCTGAAGGTGGGCGACGACTTCGTGCACGAGAGCATTATCGGCACGCTCTTCCACGGCCGGGTCGAGGGCACCGCCGAGGTCGGCGGGCGCGCCGCCATCCGCCCGAGCATCGGCGGCTGGGCCCGGGTGATCGGGCACAACACCATCCTGGTCGACGAGCGCGACCCGCTGGCCTTCGGCTTCCAGCTCGCCTGATCCGGCAACGGGCCCGACCGCGAACCGGGGCGTCCTACTGCGACGCCCCCTCCCCGATCACCGTGAACCCCTGCGCCTCGAAGAAGCGGCGGGCGGCCTTGCTCCGCAGGTAGGACAGGAAGCGCCGACCGCCCTCGCCCTTGGCCTCCGTCGTCACCGCGAAGGGATAGATCACCGGCGGGTGGCTGCCCTCCGGAAAGACCCCCACCACCTTCACGCCCGGATCCGACTTCGCGTCGCTCTCGTAGACCACCCCGAGCGGCGCCTCGCCGCGGGAAACGAGCGCCAACGCCGCCCGCACGTTGTCGGCCTGGGCGAGCCGGGGCTGAAGCGGCGCCCACAGGCCCAGCGTCTCGAACGCCGCCTTGGCGTACTTGCCGATCGGCACCGAATTGACCTCGCCGGTGGCGAGGCGTCCGTCGGGGCCGAGCGTCCGGGCGAACCAGTCCGGCGTGAACGCCGCCTCCGTGATCTTGGCATCCTTCGGCGCCACCACGACCAGGCGGTTGCCGAGCAGGTTCACCCGGGTCTCGGGCCGGACCAGCTTGCGGGCGGCGAGGTAGTCCATCCATTCGAGGTCGGCCGAGGCGAAGAGGTCGGCCGGCGCCCCTTGCTCGATCTGGCGCGCCAGCGCCGAGGAGGCGGCGTAGCTCGCCCGCACCGGGATGCCGCTCTCGGCCGTGAACGCCTTGCCGGCCTCGTCGAGGGCGTTCTTCAGGCTCGCCGCCGCGAAGACCGTCGTCGGCTCGGCGGCCGCGGCCGGGACCGCGATCAAGGCGGCGACGACGAGACAGGCGGCCCGGAGGGTGCGGCTGGAGCGCATGGTGGCGGATCCTCGGCTCGTAATGGTCGTGCGCGTAATATGCCGCCGCGCGCAACATCCGCCAGTGCCGCTTCGTCCTCGGTATCCGATGCGGACGAGGCCGCGATGCCGCCACGTCCGCCCGCCTGGACGAGGGGAACCCCGCGCGTCTTCGTTCGCGCTTCGACCGTATGGCTGCCGGAACCGTCCGGTCCGGATCCACCGCTACCAACCATCGTCGGGTTCACCCGCCACGCTGCCGCGTGCGAAGGTGGCGCAAACGAACGAAACGGCTCCGGGGGGGGAACCGCCGTCATGCTGCTCTACGAGCATCCGCTCTCGTCCTATGCGCAGAAGGTCAAGATCGCCCTGCGCGAGAAGGGCGTGGCGTTCACGGCCGAGCTGCCGGAGACCTTCGGGACCGGACGCAGCGACGGTCCCTTCGCGCAAGCCAATCCCCGCACCGAGGTGCCGGTGCTGGTCGAGGGCGACGTCGCCATCTTCGAATCGACGATCATCCTCGAATACGTCGAGGAACGCTGGCCCGAGCCGCCGCTGCTGCCCCGCGATCCCGCGCAGCGCGCCGTCGCCCGCATGACCGAGGAGGTCTGCGACACCCAGTACGAGGCGGTGAACTGGGGATTCGGCGAGATCCTGTGGTTTGGCCGCGCGTCGGGGGGGCTCGCCGACCACCTGCGGTCCCAGGCGGCGGCGCAGACGAAGGTCCTGCAGAACTGGCTGAGCGGCCGTCTCGGCGACGCCCCGTGGTTCGGCGGCGAGGGGTTCGGCTGGGCCGACGCGGCGGTCGCCCCGATGGTCAACCGCTCGGTGCATTACGGGCTCGGGCCCGCGGAGGGCAGCCCGCTCGCGCGCTGGCACGCCCGCATCCGCGAGCGCCCCTCGGTCGCCGAGACCTTCCGGGAGTTCGACGCCGCGGCGGCCCGGATGGCGGAGGCCTCCGAGCTCTACACCTCCGGCGGGCGCCGGCGGGAATACCGCGACCACCGCCTCGAATGGATGGTGAAGTCGGGCGGGATCGAGGTGGTGCTGGAAGGCCTGCGCGCCGGCAACATCCGCTTTCCCTGGCCCGACGCCGACCGATCCTGACGCCCGCCCTCGCCCCCGCCCCGGGAGACCCCATGCATCCCCTGCGCATCCTCGACCGCCTCGAGGAGATCCTGATCGCGAGCCTGATGGCCGGCGCGACGCTGCTGATCTTCGTCGCCGTGGTCCATCGCTACGCGTCCGGCATCGACGCGCTCTATCCGATCACCACCGCGATCCACCTCTCCTGGGCCCAGGAGCTGTGCATCTACATGTTCGTCTGGATGGCGAAGTTCGGTGCCGCCTACGGCGTGCGCACCGGCATCCATGTCGGCGTCGACGTGGCGGTGAACCAGCTGCCCCCGGCCTGGCGCGACCGGGTCGTGCTGTTCGGCCTCCTCTGCGGCGCGCTGTTCACGGCGATCGTCGGCACGATGGGCGCCCGCTTCGTCTACGGCCTCGTCGACACCGACCAGACCACCCCCGACCTCGAGATCCCGAGCTGGGTCGTCTACCTGGCGATTCCCCTCGGCTCGGCCCTGATGTGCTTCCGCTTCCTCCAGGTCGCGTGGAGCTTCTGGCGCACCGGCGAGCTGCCCCACCACGATCCGGGCCATGTCGAGGGCGTGGTCGAGAGCCCGCACGCGGCGCAGGACCTGGCCGACGAAGCCCGCACCGGAGGCCCTGCCCGATGAACGCCGCCATCATCTTCGGGCTGCTCATCGCCCTGATGCTCACCGGCATGCCGATCTCGATCGCGCTCGGCCTCTCGGTGCTCACCTTCCTGTTCACCATGACCACCGTACCGATCGAGGCGGTGGCGCTCAAGCTGTTCACCGGGATCGAGAACTTCGAGATCATGGCGATCCCGTTCTTCATCCTGTCGGGCAACTTCCTCACCCATGGCGGCGTCGCCCGGCGGATGATCAACTTCGCCACGTCGATGGTCGGCCACTGGCATGGCGGCCTGGGGCTCGCCGGCGTCATGGCCTGCGCGCTGTTTGCCGCCATCTCGGGCTCGAGCCCGGCCACCGTCGTGGCGATCGGCTCGATCATCCTGCCCGCCATGGTGGCGCAGGGCTTCCCCAAGCGCTTCGGCGCCGGGGTCATCACCACCTCGGGGGCGCTCGGCATCCTGATCCCGCCCTCGATCGTCATGGTGATGTATTCGGTGGCGACGAGTGGCGCGGTGGTGACCGGGCCCGACGGCCAGCGCGTGTCCTCGGCCTCGATCTCGACGCTGTTCGTCGCCGGCGTGATCCCGGGCCTTATGCTGGCGGCCCTGCTCGGCTTCACCACCTGGTACCGGGCGCGCAAGTTCGGCTATCCGCGCATGCCCAAGGCGAGCTGGGCCGAGCGCTGGACCGCGTTCCGCAAGTCGGTCTGGGGCCTGCTGCTGATCGTGCTGGTCTTGGGCGGCATCTATAGCGGTGCCTTCACGCCGACCGAGGCGGCGGCGGTGAGCGCGGTCTACGCCTTCGTCATCGCGCTATTCGTCTATCGCGACCTCACCTGGCGCGACGTGCCGCGGGTGCTGCTCGATTCGGCCAACATGAGCGCGATGCTGCTCTACATCATCACCAACGCGGTGCTGTTCTCGTTCCTGATGACGAGCGAGCAGATCCCGCAGGCGATGGCGAGCTGGATCACCGGGGCCGGCCTCAACTGGGTCGTCTTCCTGCTGATCGTCAACATCCTGCTGCTCGTCGCCGGCAACGTGATGGAGCCCTCCTCCATCGTGCTCATCATGGCGCCGATCCTGTTTCCGATCGCCGCCAAGCTCGGCATCGACCCGGTGCATTTCGGCATCCTGATCGTGGTCAACATGGAGGTCGGCATGTGCCATCCCCCGGTCGGCCTCAACCTCTACGTGGCATCGGGCATCACCCGCATGGGCATCACGGAGCTGACCGTCGCGGTCTGGCCGTGGCTGCTCACCATGCTGATCTTCCTCGTCGTCGTGACCTACGTCCCGGCGATCTCGCTCTGGCTGCCGCGGATGCTCGGCATGATGTGAGATGGTGTTAGACTCCGGGGAGCATCCGCTGTCCCGGAGTCCCGCCATGGCCCACCCGAATCCGGCCCATCCGAATCCGGCCCTCGTCGTTCCGGTCATCCTCGGCTCGGTGCGCCAGGGGCGCAACGGTCTGCGCGCCGCCCGCTACCTCGTGCGTGTCCTCGAATCCCGCGGCCACGAGGCGCCGCTGGTCGACCCGGCCGAGCTCGGCCTGCCGCTGCTCGAGCGGATGTACAAGGAATACCCGACGGGCGAGGCGCCCGAGTCGCTGGAGCGGCTGGCCGCCCTCTATCGCCGCGCGGACGGGTTCGTGGTCGTGTCGGCGGAGTACAACCACAGCATTCCGCCGGCCCTGTCCAACACCCTCGACCATTTCCTGGAAGAGTATTTCTGGAAGCCCTCGGCCATCGTCTGCTACTCGGCCGGCCGCTACGGCGGCGTGCGGGCGGCGATGCAGCTGCGCGCCATGCTGGGCGAACTCGGCACGCCGAGCATCCCGTCCCTGCTGCCGATCCCGGAGGTGCACAAGGCGCTCGACGAGGAGGGGCAGGCGCTCCAGCCCTAGCTTGAGCGCCCGACCGGCCGGTTCCTCGACGAATTGACGTGGTACGCGGAGGCGCTGCGGGAGAAGCGGCGGGGTGGGGTGCCGTACTGAACGCTTCGGCGGCGACCGAAGCCTGCGCGGGGCACACGGGGCTAGCATCCGGCTCCCGGCCACCGATCGCGCCGGCGAGGATCGTATCCATGAGCCAGGACGCCGCCCTCCACCACATCCACGAGCACTGGCACGCCTCCGTCGTGCGTCGCGACATCGACGGATTGATGACGCTCTACGCCGACGATGCCGTTTTCGAGAGTCCGTTGGTCTGGGCGGCCCTGCCCGAGGGCGGTACCGGCATCCTCAAGGAAAAAACCGCGATCAGGGATTTCTTCGAGACCGGATTCCGCTCGCCGCAGAACGGTCTGGGCCGTTGGTACCGCACGAGCGTCTTCTTCTCCAACGGTCAGCAGCTGGCATGGGAATACCCGCGCCAGACGCCCGAGGGTGATCAGATCGACCTCATGGAGATGATCGACGTGTCCGGTGGGCTCATCGCCCATCACCGGGTCTATTGGGGCTGGGTGGGGATCAGGACATTGTCCAGCTTGCCTGGACGCTGACCGGATCAACGACGGCGCAGCCGGGCACGCGCCCTCAGACCACTCCGGCCCGAAGAATGTCGTGGATGTGCAGGATGCCGACCGGGCGCCCGCGCTCTACCGCGAACAGCGCGGTGATCTGGGTCCGGTTCATCAGCTCCAGGGCGGCACTGGCGAAGGTGCCGGGGGTGGTCGTGATCGGCGTCGGCGTCATGATCTCCTCGACGCGTCGGTCGAGGATGTCGCTGTGGCCGACGCCCCGGCTCATGTGGCGCCGCATGTCGCCATCCGTGAACATGCCGACGAGCTGGCCGCCCTCGTCCACGATGCCGGCGCAGCCGAAGCGCTTGCCCATCACGGCGATCAGCGCCTCGGAGACCCGGACGCCCCGGGTGACCAGCGGCATCTCCTCGCCGGCATGCATCAGCTGCGCCACGGTCTTGAGCCGGGCCGCGAGCTTGCCGCCCGGATGGAACACCTTGAAGTCGCTGGCCGAGAAGCCCCGCCGCTCCAGCAACGCCACCGCCAGCGCGTCGCCGAGCGCCAGCTGGATCACGCTCGAGGAGGTCGGCGCGAGGTTGTGCGGGCAGGCTTCCTTGACGAGCGGCAGCGGCAGCAGGATGTCGGCGGCCTGCCCCAACGTGCTCGCCGGATTCGACGTCATGCCGATCAGCGTCACGGCGAAGCGCTTGGAGAAGCTGATGAGGTCGCCGAGCTCGGTCGTCTCGCCCGACCAGGACAGCGCGATCACGATGTCCTGCTGGGTGATCATGCCGAGGTCGCCGTGGCTGGCCTCACTCGGGTGGATGAACGAGGCCGGGGTGCCGGTGGAGGCGAGCGTCGAGGCGATCTTGCGTCCGATATGCCCGCTCTTGCCGATGCCCGACACGATGACCCGGCCCGGGATGTCGTGGATCGCCGCGACGGCGGCGCCGAAACCGGCCTTCAGCTCGTGATCGAGGGCGCGGGCCAGCGTCAGCAGCGCCTCGGCCTCGGTGCGGACGCTGCGGATGGCGGAGAAATGCGCCGCCTCGACCACCTGCCCCGTCGCCTCGTCCGGCGCGTCGTAGCTCTCGGCCCGGTTCGAACTCTCCATCGTGCTCCTCGACCCCGCCATGATTCCTCGGGCATCATCCCTCGGGCACGATCGTCCGTGCGCGACGGCGACCCTGCCGACTCATTTGCGGCCAGAATGCGTGCGGGGACCGGACCGGACGGCGATTTTTCTGGGCCGTCCGGCCAGGCCGTGGCGCGGGCGCCTCAGCTCCCGCGCCGCGCGCCCCCGCCGAGATAGCCCTCGACCAGGCCGGTCAGCTCGGCGGCGGTCTCGGCCACGTTGTGGTCGGCGGTGTCGATCACCGCCCGGGCGCGGGCATAGAGCGGCTCGCGGCTCATCAGCACCGCCCGGATCTCCCGCAGCGCGTTGTCGCTGTCGGGGAGCCGGGCCTGGGCCAGGCCCTTGGCCGCCTGCTCGCGCACCCGGTGGATATGCTCCTCCGGCCGTGCCTTGAGCCAGACGGTGAAGAACGACGACAGGAGGAGGTCGTAGGTGACGGGCTCGGCGACGATACCGCCGCCGGTCGCCAGCACCATCGGGCCCGGCCGTTCGGCGAGCTGGCGCAGGGCGCCCTGCTCCAGCCGGCGATAGGTCTCCTGGCCGTAGATCGCGAAGATCTCCGCCACCGACAGGCCGTTCTCGCGTTCGATCTCCCGGTTGAGCTCGACGAAGGTCCAGCCCATCCGCTCGGCGAGGATGCGCCCGAGGGTCGACTTGCCGGCGCCGCGCAGGCCGACGAGGGCGACGCGCTGCGTCGGCCCCTCCCCGGGTGCCGCCGCGCCCGACAGGACGCGCTTGGCCTCGGCGATCTGCTCCGCCCCGGCCTTGGCCAGGAGGTCGCGCACCACCGGCCAGTCGGGCGGGCTCTCGACCGCGGCGATCAGGTCCTCGAGCCGCACGCCCATGGCGATGGCGACGCGGCGCAGGAGGATGATCGAGACGTTGCCCTGCCCGCCCTCGAGCTGCGCGATGTAGCGCTCGGACAGGCCGGAGGTCTGCGACAGCACCTTGCGCGACATCGCCCGGACGGCCCGCATGGTGCGCACGCGCTGGCCGAGGACCGTCAGGAACTCGGCTTCGGCGTCGCCGGCCTCGGGCTCGTCGGTCTCGGGGGCGCCTGCGGCCGCGTCGGCGCCGGGGCGTGATCCGGTTCTGCTGGGCATCGCGGGCCTCACCGGGTCCGGCGGGCGAAGCGGAGGCTTCGTCCGGGCGGCAGGAGGTCGGGACCGGGATGGGAGATGTGACGGCTCATGCGATCGTTGGCGCTCCGGCGATGCGCCCCGCGGATGGCGGAGGGCCGCGTCCGGGCGGTTCCTTGGGACGTGCGAGAACGCTCATGCTTATCTCAAGCCGTCCGGCCCCGCCATGGTGCAGTGCGGGAGGAGCGATGGGTTTCCCGCGTCGTGTTCGGCCTTCCCCGAAGGGCGGCGGGGCTCCTGCGGCGCCCCGCCGCGGATCGGGACGGCCTCAGGCGACACGCTCGACCGCGAGCGCGACGCCCTGGCCGACGCCGACGCACATCGTTGCGAGCCCGAGCTGGCCACCCGTCCGGGCGAGCTGGAGCGCGACGCTGCCGGCGATCCGCGCCCCCGACATGCCGAGGGGATGGCCGAGCGCGATGGCGCCGCCGTTCGGGTTCACGTGGTCGGCATCGTCGGGCAGGCCGAGGCCGCGCAGGCAGGCCAGGGCCTGCGAGGCAAAGGCCTCGTTGAGCTCCACCGCGTCGAAGTCGGACGGCTTGAGCCCGAGCCGCGCGCAGAGCTTTTCCACTGCCGGAATCGGGCCGATGCCCATCACCCGGGGCGGCACGCCCGCCGAGGCGAGGCCGAGAACCTTGGCGATCGGGGTCAGGCCGTGGCGCTCGGCGGCCTCGCGGGTGGCGAGCACCAGGGCGGCGGCGCCGTCGTTGACGCCGGACGCGTTGCCGGCGGTTACCGTGCCGTCCTTCTTCACGAAGGGCTTCAGCTTGGCCAGGCCCTCTGCGGTGGTGTCGGCCCGGGGATGCTCGTCGCGTTCGACCTTCGTGTGGCCGCCCTTGCGGTCCGGGATCTCGACCGCGACGATCTCGCGGGCGAAGGTGCCGTCGGCTTGCGCCCGGGTCGCCCGCTGTTGCGAGCGCAGCGCGAAGGCGTCCTGGTCGGCGCGGCCGATCTGGTAATCCTCGGCGACGTTCTCGGCGGTCTCCGGCATCGAATCGACGCCGTACTGGTGCTTCAGAACCGGGTTGACGAAGCGCCAGCCGATCGTGGTGTCGTGGATCTCGGCCTGGCGCTGGAACGCGCCCTCGGCCTTGCCCATCACGAAGGGCGCCCGGGTCATCGATTCGACGCCGCCCGCCACCGCGAGGTCGATGTCGCCGGCCCGGATCGCGCGGGCCGCGGCGCCCACCGCGTCGAGGCCCGAGGCGCAGAGCCGGTTGAGGGTCAGGCCCGGCACCCGCTCGGGATAGTCGGCCAGCAGCAGCGCCATGCGGGCGACGTTGCGGTTGTCCTCGCCGGCTTGGTTGGCGCAGCCGAGAAACACCTCCTCGACCGCCTCCTTGAGGGCCGGGTTGCGCCGCGCGAGTTCGGCGAGCGGCACGGCCGCGAGATCGTCCGCCCGCACACGCGCCAGCGCGCCGCCGTAGCGGCCGATCGGGGTCCGCACGTAATCGCAGATGTAGACGTCCCGCGGCGCGCTCATGGCCTTCTCTCCCGGTCTTGATTTCGAAAAAGCGGTACGGCGGCCTGCGGGTTCGATCAAGCCCCGCGGAGAATCCGGCGGCCGGTCGCACCGGCTTGACAGAATGTCGCGGCCGCTTGTGCAGTGCGAGCGGAACCCCCACTGTCTCGCTCTGTGACTGGTCGTCTCTGGACATCTCTCGCGCGTCTCTGCGCGACCGCCCTTCTCGGCCTCGGCTTCGCCTTCCTGGCGATGTCGGCGGCGGATGCCGCGGCCGGCCGTCCCGAGCCCGTCCTGCGCGCCGCCCACGGCGCCTCGCCGATGGCGGCGCTCCATGCGCATTGGGTGAAGAGCCCGGCCTGCACCCTCACGGCCGGCGGCGTCGACAACCCCCGCCCGGATGACGGTGGCGCGGCGAGCACGAACCTCGCCTGCCCGGCCGAGACACCCGCAGCGGGAGCCGCCACGCTTCTACCCCCGCGCCGCCTCGGTGCCCTGGTGCAGGCTCGCGCCGCCCTGCCCGAACGCCCGCCGAAGGCCGGCGCCTGACGGCCGTCGTGTCGCTTCCTTAACGGAAGACGGCGCACCGTCACATCTCCGCCTCGTCACCTTGCGAGCCTGAAGGCCCGCCGCTGCTCCCGGCAGCCGCGCCGGTGCGCGCATCCGAGGCTCGCGTCACCGCGAGCCCCCCGACCTTTGCCCGGACGCCCGGCGGCGCGACGCGCCCCGGCCGCCTCCGACAACCGCGCAGGAAAGACCGACCCGTGACCCAACGCCGCCGCCTCCTCCTCGGAGCGACCGCCCTCCTCCTCGGGCTCGCCGCCTGCAAGCCGGCCCAGCAGGCCGCCGCGCCTACGGCCCCGGCCGCGCCGCCGGAAGTCTCGATCGTGACGGTCAAGCACCAGCCGATCCCCTACGAGCGCGACCTGCCGGGCCGCGCCGCGCCGACCCGCATCGCCGAGGTGCGGGCCCGGGTCGCCGGCCTCGTCACCAAGCGCACCTTCGAGCAGGGCAGCCAGGTCAAGGAGGGCGACATCCTCTACAAGATCGACCCGATGCCGTTCCGGGCCGATCTCGCCAGCGCCGAGGCGGCGCTCGCCAAGGCCGAGGCCGCCCTGGTGCTGACCCGCCAGCAGGCCGAGCGCCTGGAGACCCTCTTGTCGCGCCAGACCGCGAGCCAGGCCCAGTACGATGCCGCCTTCGCGGCCCAGAAGCAGGCCGAGGCCGAGGTGGCCGGCGCCAAGGCGGCCCGCGACCGGGCCCAGCTCAACCTCGGCTACACGGACGTGCGGGCGCCGATCTCCGGCCGCATCGGCCGGGCGCTGGTCACGGAAGGGGCGCTGGTCGAGCAGGGCGGCGCCAGCAACCTGGCGACGATCCAGCAGCTCGACCCGATCTACGTCGACATCACCCAGTCGGTCGGCGAATTGAACAAGCTGCGCCGGGATCTCGCCAGCGGCGAGCTCGACCGCCTCGCCGCCGACGTCGCGAGCGTGCGGGTCATCATGGATGACGGCTCGCTCTATCCCGAGCCCGGCCGGCTGCTCTTCTCCGACGTGACCGCCGATCCGAGCACCGGCCAGGTGACGCTCCGCGCCGTGGTGCCGAACCCCCACGGCGAGCTCTTCCCCGGCATGTATGTCCGCGCCCGGATCAAGCAGGGCATCGATTCCGACGCCATCGCGGTGCCGCAGCAGGCGGTGCACCGCTCCAATGACGGCCGCGCCCAGGTCTGGCTCGTCGGGCCGGACCAGAAGGTGATGCTCCAGCCGGTGGAGGTCGGCCCGGTGGTCGAGGGCCAATGGGTGATCCGCGACGGGCTCAAGGAGGGCGACCGGGTCGTCGCCGAGGGCTTCCAGAAGATCGTCGCCGGCACCCAGGTCGCGGCGGTGCCGTTCGAGACCACCACGGTGGCGTCGGCGGGCTCGCACCCCGCCCCTGCCTCGACCGAACAGCGCTGAGGAGGACACCCCCTTGGCGAGCTTCTTCATCGACCGGCCGATCTTCGCCTGGGTCGTCGCGCTGTTCATCTGTCTGGGCGGCGTGCTCACGATCCCGATGCTGCCGGTGGCGCAGTACCCGATCATCGCGCCGCCCTCGATCGCCCTCTCCACCGCCTTCCCGGGCGCCTCGGTGGAGGATCTCTATACCGGCACGACCCGGCTCATCGAGGATGAGCTGAACGGGGCCGCCAACATCCAGAGCTTCGAATCGGCGAGCGATTCGTTCGGCGTCGTCGAGATCACGGCGAACTTCGAGCCGGGCACCGATCCGGGCTATGCCGGCGTCGAGGTGCAGAACCGCTTGAAGCGCGTCGAGGCGCGGCTGCCCGCGGAGGTGCGCCAGCAGGGCATCCTGGTCGAGGAGGCCTCGGCCGCGACCCTCAACATCATCACCCTCGTCTCCAAGGACGGGTCGATGGACGAGGTCGCCCTCGGCGACTTCCTGATCCGCAACGTCATCAACGAGATCCGGCGCATCCCAGGCGTCGGGCGCGCCACCCTGTATTCGACCGAGCGCTCGTTGCGGGTCTGGATCGACCCCGACAAGCTGCGCGGCCTGTCGCTCAACGCCGCCGACGTGACTCAGGCGATCACCCGCCAGAACGTCCAGATCGCGTCGGGCGCCGTCGGCGCCCAGCCGAGCCCGGAGACCAACGCGGTCAACTACCCGATCACCGTCAAGGGCCAGATGCGGGCGCCCGAGGAGTTCGGCGCGGTGGTCTTGCGCGCCAATCCCGACGGTTCGACCGTGCGCCTGCGCGACGTCGCCCGGATCGAGCTCGGCGGCGAGGATTACAAGTTCACCACCCGCCTCAACGGCGGGCCGGCCGCCGGCATCTCGGTGACGCTGGCGCCGGATGGCAACGCGCTCGACACCGCCAAGGCGATCCGCGCCAAGATGGTGGAATTGTCCCAGTTCTTCCCCGATACGGTGAAGTGGGACATTCCCTACGACATCACGCCCGCCGTCGAGGCCTCGATCGAGAAGGTGCTCCACACCCTCGTCGAGGCGGTGGTGCTGGTGTTCATCGTGATGTTCCTCTTTCTCCAGAACATCCGCTACACCCTGATCCCGACGATCGTGGTGCCGATCGCGCTGCTCGGCACCTGCACGATCATGCTGCTCGCCGGGTTCTCGATCAACGTGCTCACCATGTTCGGCATGGTGCTGGCGATCGGCATCCTGGTCGACGACGCGATCGTGGTGGTCGAGAACGTCGAGCGGATCATGTCCGAAGAGGGCCTGTCGCCCAAGGAGGCGACCCGCAAGGCGATGAGCCAGATCACCGGCGCGATCATCGGCATCACGCTGGTGCTCGTCGCGGTGTTCATCCCGATGGCGTTCTTCCCCGGCTCGGTCGGCATCATCTACCGCCAGTTCTCGATCGCGATGGTGACCTCGATCGCCTTCTCGGCCTTCCTGGCGCTCTCGCTGACGCCTGCGCTCTGCGCCACGCTGCTGAAGCCCGTCGAGCCCGGCCATCACCACGCCAAGCGCGGCTTCTTCGGCTGGTTCAACCGCATCGTCGACCGCGAGACCGCGCGCTACGGCCGCGGCGTCGCCTGGGCGGTGAAGAAGTCCGGCCGGATGATGGTGGTCTACCTGATCCTCGTCGCGGGCGTGGCCTACGCCTTCGTGCGCCTGCCCGAGGGCTTCCTGCCGGTCGAGGACCAGGGCTTCTTCACCGTCGACATCCAGACCCCGCCGGGCTCCTCGTTCAACCGCACGCTCGCGGCGGTGAAGAAGACCGAGGAGCACCTCTTGGCCCAGCCGGGCGTGGCGACCGTGACGATCGTCAACGGCTTCTCGTTCTCGGGTCAGGGGCAGATGACCTCGCAGGCCTTCGTGACGCTGAAGCCCTGGTCGGAGCGCGGCAAGGACCAGTCGGCGGCGGCGCTCGTCGCCGGCACCAACAAGGCGATGGCGAGCTACCGCGACGCGGTGATCCAGGCGCTCGAGCCGCCCCCGATCGACAACCTCGGCAACGCCTCGGGCTTCAGTTTCCGCCTCCAGGACAGAGCCCAGAAGGGCTACGCGGCCCTGATGGCTGCCCAGGAGCAGCTCCTGGCGCTGGCCCGCAAGAGCCCGATCCTCAAGAACGTCTATGTCGAGGGCCTGCCGCCCGCGCCGCAGGCGGAGCTGGTGATCGACCGCGAGAAGGCGGCGGCGCTCGGCGTCAACTTCTCCGACATCAACGACACGATCCAGGTCAATCTCGGCTCGGTCTACACCAACGACTTCCCCAACCGGGGCAAGATGCAGCGGGTGATCGTCCAGGCCGACGACAACCAGCGCCTCAACGCCACCGACCTGCTGAATTACGGCGTCAAGAACCAGCAGGGCACGATGGTGCCGATGTCGTCCTTCGCTCATCTGAAGTGGAGCGTCGGCCCGGCCCAGATCATCGGCTTCAACGGCTACCAGTCGGTCCGCTTCACCGGCGAGCCGGCGGCGGGCTTCACCTCCGGCGAGGCCATCGCCGAGATGGAGCGGCTGATGACGCAACTGCCGAAGGGCTTCGGCTATGCCTGGACCGGCCAGTCGCTGCAGGAGAAGCAGGCCGGCTCTCAGGCGACCCTGCTGCTCGCCCTCTCGGTGCTGATCGTGTTCCTGTGTCTCGCCGCGCTCTACGAGAGCTGGTCGATCCCGCTCGCGGTGATGCTGGTCATCCCGCTCGGCGTGATCGGCTCGGTCGCCGGCGTTCTCATCCGGGACATGCCGAACGACGTGTACTTCAAGATCGGCCTCATCACGATCATCGGCCTGTCGGCCAAGAACGCGATCCTGATCATCGAGTTCGCGCGCGAACTCTGGAAGCCCGGCACCAAGCTGGTGCCGGCCACGGTCGAGGCCTCGCGCCTGCGCTTCCGGCCGATCGTCATGACCTCGCTCGCCTTCATCTTCGGCGTCGTGCCGCTCGCCATCGCGAGCGGCGCGGCCTCGAAGAGCCAGCAGGCGATCGGCACCGGCGTGATGGGCGGGATGATCTCCGCCACCGTGCTGGCGGTGATCCTGGTCCCGGTCTTCTTCGTCGTCGCGATGCGGTTCTTCCAGAGGAAGCGCGTGCGTGAGGAGAATCTGGACCGGAACCTCGACGCGGCGCCGGGAGCGGTTCACGCGACCGAGCCGGCCCGGGAGCCGGCTCACGGTCACTGACGATCGATCACCCCCATCAGGGCATCGACGGCCCGGGGCGCGATCCGCGTCCCGGGCCGTTTCCGTCAGATCTCCACGACGCCCATCGTCTCCTCGTCGAAGGCGACGCTCTTCACGATCGCCACCACCGGCAGCCCCGGTGCGAGAGAAAGCTCGTGGGCGGCGAGCCGCGTGACCTGGGCGACCAGCACCGCCTCGCCGCAGGCGATCTCGACCCGGGCATGGGCCCCCTCCCCCGGCGTGACCGCGACGACCGTCCCGGGCAGGACGTTGCGGGCGCTCAACCCACGCGGCGCCTCCCGCGCCACCAGCACGTCGCGGGCCCGCACCCGGACCCGGAGGCTCGATCCCGGCGGCAGGGACAGGCGCGGCACCGTCAGCCGGCCGGCTGCGCCGTCGAGATGGGTGAGCCCGAAGGCGTCGTCGTGGGCGGCGACGCGCAAAGGCAGCAGGGCGCCGGTCTCCCCGGTGTCGCGACCGGGAAACAGCGCATCGCGCCGCAGGACCTCGGCCGCCGGGCCGCAGGCCGCCACCCGCCCGCAATCCAGCACCACCACCGTGTCCGCGAGGCGCGCCACCTCCGCCACCGCGTGGCTGACATAGACGATCGGAACCCGGGCCTCGTCGCGCAGCCGTGCGACATAGGGCAGGATCTCGGCCTTGCGCGCCGCGTCGAGGGCCGAGAGCGGCTCGTCCATCAGGAGGAGCCGCGGGCGGGCGAGCAGCGCCCGGCCGATCGCCACCCGCTGGCGCTCGCCGCCCGACAGCCCGGCCGGGCGCCGCTCCAGGAGGGGCGCGATGCCGAGGAGATCGGCGACCGCGTCGAGGCTCGGGCCGCCGGAGCGGTGGCGGGCGAAAAAGCGCCCGAACAGCAGGTTCTGGCGCACGCTGAGATGCGGCATCAGCCGCGCCTCCTGGAAGACGTAGCCGATCCGGCGCCGGTGGACCGGCACCCGGACCCGGGCTTCGGTGTCGAGGAGGGTGACGCCGTCCACCACCACCCGCCCGTGATCCGGCCGCACCAGCCCGGCGATCACGTCGACGAGGGTCGACTTGCCCGAGCCCGAGCGACCGAACAGGGCGGTGATCCGGCCCGCCGCCGCGAAGTCCGCGTCGAGCGCGAAGGCGCCGCGCCTGTGCCGGACCGAGACCTCGATCATGCCGAAATCCCGGTCATGCCCCGAGCCGGGCCTTCGCCCGCCGCGCGAGCCACTCGGAGGCGATCAGCGCCGCCATCGACAGGGCGACCGAGACCAGGGTGAGGCGCAACGCCCCCGCCTCGCCGCCGGGCACCTGGGTCAGGGTATAGATCGCCGCCGGCAGTGTCTGGGTCTCGCCCGGGATGTTCGACACGAAGGTGATGGTGGCCCCGAACTCCCCCATCGCCTTGGCGAAGGCCAGCACCGCCCCGGCGAGGATGCCCGGCAGGGCGAGCGGCAGCGTCACGACGAGGAAGACCGCGGCCGGCGCGGCGCCGAGGGTCCCGGCGGCCTGTTCGAGCTTCGTGTCCACCGCCTCGAAGGAGAGCCGCATCGCCCGCACCATCAGGGGAAACCCCATCACCGCGCAGGCGAGCGCCGCCCCGGTCCAGCGGAACGAGAACACGATGCCGAGTTCCGCCAGCGCGGGGCCGAACCAGCCCCGCCGGCCGAAGGCGAGGAGCAGCAGGTAGCCGGTCACCACCGGCGGCAGGATCAGCGGCAGGTGCACCAGCCCGTCGAGGAGCGCCCGGCCGCGGAACTCGCGTCGGGCGAGCAGGTAGGCGACCGCGAGGCCCGGCAGCAGGCTCGCCAGCGTCGCCACGCTCGCCACCAGCAGGCTGAGCCGGAGCGCGCTCCACTCGTCGGGGGTGAGGACCAGGGCCGAGGCTTCCCGCTGAAACGATCCCGCACCATGGCGGATCGGCGCCGGGAGTCCAGGCCCGGCACGGCAACGCTGCGTTTCGATGCGCAGCAGTTGATCCCCGCCGGCAATTGGGGAGTGTGAGAGCCGTCGACCGCGCGCGATGGAGTCTCGGATGATCACCTTCTACTTCAACGGTTCGCCCAACCCGACCAAGGTCGCGCTCTTCCTGGAGGAGGCGGGGCTTCCCTACGAGGCGATTGCCGTGGACACCCGCAAGGGCGAGCAGTTCGCCCCCGATTTCCTGAAGCTCAATCCGAACGGCAAGGTGCCGGTGCTGGTCGACGACGGCCAGGTGGTGTTCGATTCGAACGCGATCCTGCTCTACCTCGCCGAGAAGACCGGCCGTTTCCTGGCCCCGGCCTCGGAGCGGGCCGCGCTCTTGTCCTGGCTGATGTTCGTCGCGACCGGCATCGGTCCGTTCTCCGGCCAGGCGGTGCATTTCCGCAATTTCGCGCCCGAAAAGGTGCCCTACGCCAACGACCGTTACCAGTACGAGGCGAAGCGCCACTACACCGTCCTCGACCGGCACCTCGCCGAGCACGAATGGATGGTGGGCGAGGCCTACGGCATCGTCGACATGGCGGTCTGGGGCTGGGCCCGGATGCTGCCCTTCGTGATGGGCGAGGACGCCTATGCCGACCTTCCCAACGTGAAGCGTCACGTCGACGCGATCGCGGCCCGCCCGGCCGCCGCCCGGGCCGTCGCCCTCAAGGACCGCTTCACCTTCAAGGCGGAGTTCGACGCCGAGGCGCGCGGGCACATGTTCAAGCACCTGGCGAAGGCCGGGTGACCCCGGGCCGATGATGTCGTCCGTCCCGTTCGCGACCTCCGTCCGGGGGCGACCCGGGACGGACGACGACCGACATTCCAACGAGAACGACAACCCAAGCCGGGAGGACACGCCATGAAATCCTTCGACAACCCGTTCAAGCGCGGACTCGCCGAGGGCCGCCGGCTCGCCGGCCTGTGGATGACCACCGGCTCGGCCGGCATCACCGAACTCGCCGCCGGGGCCGGCTTCGCCTGGATGCTGATCGACATGGAGCACTCGCCCAACGACCTGATCCAGGTCGTCGACCACCTGCGCGCCGCCGAGGGCGGCACCGCCGAGCCGGTGGTGCGGGTGCCCTGGAACGAGCCCGTGATGGTCAAGCGCCTGCTCGACCAGGGCGCCCGCTCGCTGATGTTCCCCTTCGTGCAGAATGCCGAGGAGGCGCGCCGGGCCGTCGCAGCGACGCGCTACCCGCCGCACGGCATCCGGGGCTTCGCCGGCGCCTCGCGCGCGACCGGCTACGGGTTGCGGCCGGACTACCACGCCCGCTCGGTCGAAGAGGTCTGCGTCGTGGTGCAGGTCGAGACCGCGCAGGCGCTGGAGGCGGCGGGCGAGATCGCGGCGGTCGAGGGCGTCGACGGCGTGTTCATCGGCCCCAACGACCTCGCCGCCAGCATGGGCCATCTCGGCCAGCCCGGCGCGGCGCCGGTGCGCGCGGCGATCGCCGCGGCGCTGCCGCGGATCCGCGGGGCCGGCAAGGCGGCGGGCCTCCTCAACTTCGATGAGGCCGGCGCGAAGGCCGATTTCGAGGCCGGATTCGGCTTCGTGGCGGTGGCGGGCGACGCCGCGCTGCTTGCCCGCGAGACTCAGCGGGTCGCGAAGCTCTTTCGCGCCTAGACCTAGAGGATTCCCGATGGCCGCCCTGTCGTTCCAGCACCGCTTCGAGCCCGCCGCCGATCCGGCGCTCCCGCCGCTCCTGCTCCTGCACGGCACCGGCGGCGACGAGGACGACCTCCTGCCCCTCGGCCGGGCTCTGTTGCCCGGCGCCGCCCTGCTCTCGCCCCGCGGACAGGTGCTGGAGGGCGGCGCGCCGCGCTTCTTCCGCCGCCTCGCGGAAGGCGTGTTCGACGAGGCCGACGTGGTGCGCCGGGCCGGCGACCTCGCCGCCTTCGTCACGGCGGCGCGGGCCGGGTACGGCCTCGCGGCGCCCATAGCGGTCGGATTCTCCAACGGCGCCAACATCGCCGCCGCCCTGATGCTCCTGCATCCCGGGGTTCTGTCGGGCGCCGTGCTGCTGCGGGCGATGGTGCCGGTCTCGGCACCGCCGGCCGCGCGCCTCCAGGGTGAGCCGGTGCTGATCCTGTCGGGCCGGATGGACCCGATCGTGCCGGCCGACAACGCGGCGGGCCTCGCCGCGATGCTGCGGGATGCGGGTGCGGCCGTCACCCACGAGGTGCTGCCCGCCGGCCACGGCCTGTCGCAGGCCGATCTGGTGCGGGCGACGGCGTGGCTCGCCGGGCGAGACTGACCGTCACCCCCCGAGCGCCAGTCGCTCGAACGCCCCCCGCAAGCGCGGCAGAGCGAAATCCACGAAGGCCCGCATCTTCGGCACCGCCAGGCGCCCCTCCGGGGTGACGAGGTGGACCGGCAGGGGTGCCGGCTCGGCGTGCGGGAGCAGGACGCTCAGTCGCCCGTCCCGCACCGCCTCGGCGACCTGGTAGGAGAAGCAGCGCAGGAGGCCGTGCCCGGCCAGCGCCGAATCGAGGGCGGCCTCGATGCCGTTGACGACGAGGCGCGGGGCGACGCGCACGACCCGCGGCGTTCCATCCGGGCCGTGGAAGGCCCAGGAATCCGGCGGCGCGTCCTGTCCGACGCTCGTTGTGGCGATCACCGCGTGGCCCGCGAGGTCCGCCGGCTCCGTGACGGCCGGCCGGTGTGCCAGGTAGGCCGGGGCGGCGCAGACCACCCGCCGCACGGCGCCGACCTTGAGCGCGACCAGGCTCGAATCCGGCAGATGGGCGATGCGCAGCGCCACGTCGACCCCCTCCTCCACGAGGCTCATCGGCCGGTCGAGGAGCAGAAGCCGGGCGCGTACCGCCGGCTCGGCATCCAGAAAGGCGTCGAGGATCGGTCGCAGCACCCGAGTCCCGGCGACGAGGGGCGCCGTCACGGTGATCAGGCCGCGGGGGGCGGCCCGCTCGCCGGCCGCCAGCAGGTCCGCCTCCTCGAGATCGGCGAGCACCCGGCGGCAGGCGGCGGCGTAGCGCTCGCCGGCCTCGCTCAGCCGCAGCGACCGGGTGGTGCGGTGCAGAAGCGGCACCCCGACATGGCTTTCCAGGAAGGCGACGGCCCGGCTCACCGCGGCCGGAGAATGGCCGAGCCGCCGCCCCGCGCCGGCGAGGCTGCCGGCATCGAGGGCCGCCACGAAGACCCGCATCGCGTCGAGCCGGTCCATGATCGTTCCACCTGTCGGAAGACTGACTACCGGATCACGGTCATTCTGCCGGATCACGGGGGAGACTACCTCAAGGCCCGGCGCCGGTCAGGACCCGATCCGGCCGCTCGTGTCATGGGAGGCCGGTCATGCGGCGGTTCTTCGAGATCCTGTTCACCCCGGCGGTGCGGGCGGCGCAGAGCCGCCTCGGCTCGCCGTTCGCCGGACACGAGATTTCCGGCCCCGCCCTCGACGCCCATCTCGGGCCGAACGAGGCCGAGTTCCTGGCGGCCCGGGACAGCTTCTTCCTGTCGAGCGTCTCGTCCGACGGCTGGCCCTACATCCAGCATCGCGGCGGGCCGGCGGGGTTCATCCGGGTCCTCGACGCGGACACGATCGCCTGGGCGGAGTTTTCCGGCAATCGCCAGTACCTCACCCTCGGCAACGTCGCGGGCGACGACCGGGTGGCGCTGTTCGTTCTCGATCACGCCGCGCGCCGCCGGCTGAAGCTCGTCGGCCACCTCGCCTTCCACGAGGCGCGGGAGCGGCCGGACCTCGTCGAGGCGGTGAGCGTCGCGCCCTACCGAGCCCGGATCGAGCGGGTCGCGGTGCTGCGGGTCGCGGGCTTCGACTGGAACTGCCCGCAGCACATCACCCCGCGCTTCACCGCAGCCGAGATCGCGGCGGCGATGCGCGAGTCGCAAGCCTGACGGCCGATCACTGCGCCGCGAAGAACTTCGGATCGAGGGCCGAGAGCGAGAGCAGCGGCGCGGGCATCACCACGCCGGCCACCCGCATGGCGCGTGCCGCCGCGCGGCAGGCCTGGATGTCGCCGCTCGCGGCGGCCGCGTCCACCTGAGCGACCTGCTCCGGGCTCGGGCCCTTCTGGGCCGGAGTCGCCGCCGGGGCGGGAGCGGCTTGGCTCTGCGCCTGGCCTTGCGGGCCCGAGGCCCCGGGTCCGGACTGGGCGACGGGTCCGCTCAGGCCCGATTTCTGCTGCACCTCCCCGGCGCCGTTGCTCGGCTGCTGCGCCGCGCCCCGGTCGGGCGCCTGGACGGCGGCCGCCGCGGGTTGCGGCGCGCTCGCCGGGGGAGCGTCCGGCGCCTTCGGGTGCACGAAGGCGACGAGTTCCTGGCACAGGTTGGCCGGCGGACCCCCGGCCTGGGCGGCGCCGATGGTCGCGGCGAGGCCGGCGGCGGCGAGGATGATGCTGGTCCGGCTCACGAGCCCGCCTCCATCTTGTGGCTGGCCGAAGCCGGCTCCTTGATGTCGCCGGTCCAGCGCGGGCCGACGAGGTTGGTGCCCGGATCCGAGACCCGCGCGCCCGAGGTGGCGAAGGCCTGGTAGGCGAAGCGCTGGTTCTCGCCGAGGAGGAAGCTCGCCGCGGTGGCGAGCACCAGGGCCGCCGCGACGGCGACCAGGAAGGCTTTCATCGCTGCTGTCTCCGCCCGTTCACTCGGCCGGGACCTGGGAGCGGCCGAGCTGCGGCCCGCTCGCGGTCTTGGCCTGCTGCTCTTTCACCCAGAGGTCGTGGTGCACCTTGGCCCAGGCCAGATCGACCTCGCCGCTGCCCATGGCGTCGTAGGCGCCCTCCATGCCGAGCGACCCGATATAGATGTGGGCCAGGATGCCGGCGATGAACACCACGCCGATCAGCGAGTGGATCACCTGCATGATCTGCATCCCGTTGATGTCGGTGGCCGCGAACGGGAAGATCATCATGATGCCGGTGGCACCCATGGCGAGGCCGAAGCCGACCACCATCCAGAACACCATCTTCTGGCCGGCATTGAAGCGCCCGGCGCTCGGATGCGCATCACCCAGGAGGCCGCCGCCCTGCTTCAGCCAGATCCAGTCGATCTTGCCCGGGATGTTGTCACGCACCCAGAGCACCAGCATGAACAGCACGCCGAGCATGAACGGCCAGGCGAGATAGATATGCGCGTACTTGCCGTACTGGGCCAGGGTCGCGAACGCCTCCGGCCCGATCAGCGGCATCAGCAGCCGCTTGCCGAATATGTAATTGAGGCCCGACAGCGACAGCACGATGAAGCAGCTCGCCGTCATCCAGTGCGAGAAGCGCTCGAAGCTGTTGAAGCGCAGGATCTTCTTGCCCGACTCCTCGCTGTGCTCGAGCCGGATGCGCCCGCGGGTGAAGTAGAACAGGCCGAGCGCGGCCAGCATGCCGAGCACCGCGAGGGCGCCGATCCACGGCATCCAGGATTCGCGGAACGCCCGCCATTCCCGGCCTTGCGGCTGGATCAGGTTGGCGGCCGTCTGGTTCGGGATCGAGATCCGGCCGTGGATCTTCGGATCCTGCTTGAACAGCATCTCCTCGTTGACCGAGGAGGCGGTGGGGTTGGGGG
>NZ_JTHF01000089.1 GCF_001043895.1 Methylobacterium indicum | reverse complement strand
CTGGATCCCGGATCTCCTTCCGCTGACGCTTCGGTCGTCCGGGACAGGGGAGTGGCTCACGAGACGCCGCGCATCTCCCGGCACCCCGTCAAGGCATCGTCATCACGTGGCGGCATGGGTCAGAACAGCTTCTTCAGCTCGCCCTTCAGGATCTTGCCGTTCGGGTTGCGCGGCAGGATCTCGTCGTGGAGCAGGACGCGGACCGGCACCTTGAACGAGGCGAGGCGGGCGGCCACGAAGGCGCGCAGTTCCTCCTCGCTGGCCTCCGCGCCGCGGGCGATCGCCACCACGGCGCCGGGCTCCTCGCCCAGCGTCGGATGCGGGATGCCGACGAGGGCGGCGTCGACCACCGCCGGGTGCTCGTAGAGGACGCTCTCGACCTCGCCGCAATAGATGTTCTCGCCGCCGCGGATCAGCATGTCCTTGGCCCGGTCGACGATGGTGACGAAGCCCTCGGCGTCGATCCGCGCCAGGTCGCCGGTGCGCAGCCAGCCCTCGCGCATCACCTCGGCATCGGCGTCGGGCCGGTTCCAGTAGCCCGCCACCACGTTCGGGCCCTTGACCCACAATTCGCCCACCTCGCCGGCGGGCAGGGTGGTGCCGTCCGGATCCGTCACCCGGGCCTCGCAGACCGGCAGCGGCGGGCCGCAGCTGTCGGGGCGGTGGACGTAATCCTCGCCCTGGTGGTGGGTGAAGGTGCCGGAGGTCTCGGTCATGCCCCAGCCGGTGGCGGGCTGCGCCTTCGGGAAGGCGGCGCGCAGGCGCCGCACCAGCTCGGCCGGGGCCGGGGCGCCGCCATAGCTGATCGTCTCCAGGGAGGAGAGGTCGTGGGTGCCGGCCGCCATCCCGTCGAGGAGCTGGAAGGCGATCGTCGGCACGCCGCCGGCGCTGGTGCAGCGCTCGCGCTCGATCAGCGCCATGGCGCGGGCGAGGTCCCAGCGCCGCATCATCACCAGGCGCCCGCCGCGAAACAGGGTCGGCACCAGGGTGGCGAAGCAGCCGGTGACGTGGAAGAGCGGGATCGACAGAAGGGAGACCTTCTGGGGCGCGGCCGGATCCGGCACCGGCACCGGCTCGCCCCGGCGCAGGAAGGCCCGGGCCGCCGAGAACGGATGCGCCATCACCCCGCAGGCGCCGGCCCGGTGGGTGCCGATCGCGCCCTTCGAGCGGCCGGTGGTGCCGGAGGTGTAGAACAGGGTGGCGACGTCCTCGGGGCCGACCGCGACCTCCGGCAGCGTTCCCTCCGGCAGCCCGGCCCAGTCGGCGACCGGGCCGATGATGTCGGACAGGCTCTCGGTGCCGGGCGCCGCGGGCGCGCGGGCGAGGAGCACCCGCGCGAGGGCCGGGTAGGCGGCGCGGCGCTCGCCGATGCGGGCCCAGCGCTCCTCGTCCACGATGGCGACGGACGCGCCGGAATCCAGGAAGCCGTGATCGAGCTCGGGGCCGGTCCACCAGGCGTTGAGCGGCGTGACGACCGCGCCGGCCAGGATCGCGGCGAAGAACGCCACCGGCCATTCCGGCAGGTTGCGCATCGCCACCGCCACCCGGTCGCCGGGCCGGACCCCGCCGCGGATCAGGTCGGCGGCGAGCGCCAGAGTGGCGCGGCCGAACGCCTCGAAGGTCGCGCGCTCGTCCTCGTAGACCAGGAAGGTTTTTTCGCCATGCGCCCGCCCGGCGACGAAGACGTCGCGCAGGGTCAGCGGCGCGTTGGCCCAGATCCGGGTCGGCACGCCGCGGATCGGGGTCTCGGCGACGGCGAAGGGCGATCCGGGCGCGGTCAGCCGGGCCGTCGCCTCGGCGAAGGAGAGGGCGGGCCAGAGCGGCGCGGTCATGGGCGGCGCGGTCATCGGCGGGCTCGTGATCGGTGGATTCTCGGGGGATTCTCGGGCGATGCGGGAGGGGACGAGCGCTCAGGTGATGGTCTGGCCGCCGTCGATCACGATGCTCTGGCCGGTCATGAAGGCGCCGGCCGGGCTCGCGAGGAAGACCGCGGCCCCGGCGATCTCGTCGGGCTGGCCGATGCGGGCGAGCGGCGTGCGCGCCGTGTAGGCGGCGCGGGACTTCGGGTCCTCCCACAGGGCGCGGGCGAAGTCGGTCTGGATCAGGCCGGGCGCGATGCAGTTCACCCGCACGTTGTGGGCCCCGAGCTCGACCGCGAGGTTGCGGGCGAGCTGGAAATCGGCCGCCTTCGAGACGTTGTAGGCGCCGATCACGCCCGAGCCCTTCAGGCCCCCCACCGACGAGACCAGGATGATCGACCCATCCCTGCGGGCGATCATGCCGGGGGCGCAGAAGCCGATCAGCCAGTGGCTGGCGATCACGTTGTTGTCGAGGATCTTGCGGAACTGGTCGTCCGAGATGCCGCTCATCGGCCCGTAATACGGGTTCGAGGCGGCGTTGCAGACCACCGTGTCGATGCGGCCGAACCGGTCCTCGGTGCCCTTGGCGAGCCGTTCCAGGTCGCTCTTCGACGAGATGCTGGCGGGGATCACGACGGCGCGCTCCTCGCCGTGACGGGCATTGATCGCCTCGGCCACGGGCGCGCAGGCCTCGGCCTTGCGCGAGGAGACGACGACCTTCGCGCCGTGCTCGGCCAGGCGCTCGGCGATGGCCCGGCCGATGCCGCGGGACGAGCCGGTGACGATGGCGACGCGGCCGGTCAGATCGAAGAGCGGCGTCTGCATGGGGCGTCCTCCCGGGTGGGCCTTTGCCAAAACAGGCCTTGCTTTTGCGCCGACCTTAGCCCCGTATGACGATTAAGCAAGCCGCCTTTTCGAAAACGCGGCGACGGGGAGGGACGAACGCGGGACTTACCCCTCGTTCGGGTCCCGGTTTCGGAGCCCTTGCGGCACCATACCCAATCCCCGATAATGAGGCAGAACCCCACGCTGCCGTGAAGAGCGGCGGCGGGACCATCGGAGGAACCGGGATGCGGGAAGCCGTCATCGTCGCCACCGCGCGCACCCCCATCGGCAAGGCCTATCGGGGCGCGTTCAACGACACGCAAGGACAGGCGCTCGGCGGCCACGCCATCGCGCATGCCGTGCAACGCGCGGGCATCGACCCGGCCGAGATCGGCGACGTGGTGATGGGCGCAGCCCTCCAGCAGGGCTCGACCGGCGGCAACATCGCCCGCCAGGCGGCGCTGCGGGCGGGCCTGCCCGAGACGGTGGCCGGCATGAGCCTCGACCGGCAATGCGCCTCGGGCCTGATGGCGATCGCCACCGCGGCGAAGGAGATCATCACCGACGGGCTCGCCGTCGCGGTGGGCGGCGGTCTCGAATCGATCTCGCTCGTCCAGAACGACAAGGCGAACCGCTTCCGCGGCCAGGACCCGTGGCTCGTCGAGCATGTCCCGGCGATCTACATGACGATGATCGAGACCGCCGAGACCGTGGCGCAGCGCTACGGCATCGGCCGCGAGGCGCAGGATTCTTATGCCCTGCAATCGCAGCAGCGCACCGCGCGGGCTCAAGGAGAGAACAAGTTCGCCGACGAGATCGTGCCGATGGACGCCCGCATGGCGGTGGTCGACAAGGCGACCGGCGCGGTCTCGCACAAGGACGTGACGCTCGCCCAGGACGAGGGCAACCGGCCCCAGACCAAGCTCGAAGACCTCCAGGGCTTGAAGCCCGTCTTCAAGGACGGCCTGCGGATCAAGGAAGGCCGGTTCATCACCGCCGGCAATGCCAGCCAGCTCTCCGACGGCGCGGCGGCGGTCGTGCTGATGGAGGCGCGCGAGGCCGAGCGCCGCGGCCTGCAACCGCTCGGCGCCTATCGCGGCATGGCGGTGGCTGGCTGCAATCCGGACGAGATGGGCATCGGCCCGGTCTTCGCGGTGCCCAAGCTCCTCAAGCAGCACGGTCTTAAGGTCGAGGACATCGATCTCTGGGAGCTGAACGAGGCCTTCGCCAGCCAGGTGCTCTATTGCCGCGATAAACTCGGCATCCCGGACGAGCGCCTGAACGTCAATGGCGGCGCGATCTCGATCGGGCACCCCTACGGCATGTCGGGCGCGCGGATGACCGGGCACATCCTGCTGGAAGGCCGCCGCCGCGGCGCCAAGTACGGCGTGGTGACGATGTGCGTCGGCGGCGGCATGGGTGCCGCGGGCCTGTTCGAGATCTACTGAACCTGCCACCATCCCGGCTTCGCGACGGCGCCCGCCAAGAGGCGCCCGGAGGAGACCGGCAGAGGGATTTTTTGGGATATGGCGCAAGCTTCCAACGCCCAAGGTACGCCGACCAACGACAACGTCGTCTCGACCGCCCGCGAGGGCGCGGTCGCGGTGCTGACGCTGCAATCCGGCCCGGTCAACGCGCTCGGCACCGCGCTCCGCCAGGGCCTCCTGGCGGCGGTCGAGGCTGCGGAGGCCGATCCCGCCGTGACGGCGATCGTCCTGATCGGCGGCGGCCGGATGTTCTCGGCCGGGGCCGACATCACCGAGTTCGGCAAGCCGCAATCGGGCATCAGCCTGCCCGACCTCCTCAACCGCATCGAGGCGGTGGGCAAGCCGGTCGTCGCGGCGATCCACGGCAACGCGCTCGGCGGCGGGCTCGAGACCGCGCTCGCCTGCCATTACCGGGTCGCGGTGCCCTCGGCCAAGGTCGGCCTGCCGGAGGTCAAGCTCGGCATCCTGCCGGGGGCTGGCGGCACCCAGCGCTTGCCGCGGGTGGTCGGGCCGCGCAAGGCCCTCGACGTCATCGTCGGCGGCTCGCCGATCGGCGCCAAGGCGGCGGCCGCGATGGGGCTCATCGACGAGCTGGCACCGGAGGACGGGCTTCGCGCCCACGCGGTCGCCTTCGCCGAGCGGGTGGTGGCGGAAGGCCGGCCGCTCCTGAAGATCCGCGACCGCGACGACAAGATCGCCGAGGGGCGCGAGAATCCGGGTCTGTTCGCGGCGTTCCGCGAAGAAAATGCCCGCAAGACCCGCGGCTTCGAGGCGCCGGAAGCCTGCATCGCCTGCATCGAGGCGGCCTGCCGGCTGCCCTTCGACGAGGGGCTGGCCTTCGAGCGCGCGGAATTCCAGAAGCTCGTCTCCGGCACCCAGTCGGCGGCGCAGCGCTACGTGTTCTTCGCCGAGCGCCAAGCCGCCAAGATCCCGGACGTGCCGGACGACACGCCCGCCCACCCCATCGCCCGCGTCGGCGTGATCGGCGCCGGCACGATGGGCGGCGGCATCTCGATGAACTTTTTGAACGCCGGCATCCCGGTGACGATCGTCGAGACGAAGCGCGAGGCGCTGGATCGCGGCCTCAAGACCATCCGCACCAACTACGAGAACACCGCCAGGAAGGGCCGCCTCAAGCCCGAGGATGTCGAGACCCGGATGGGCCTCCTCACCGACACCCTGGAGCTCGAAAAGCTCGCGGAATGCGACCTCATCATCGAGGCCGTGTTCGAGGATATGGGCATCAAGAAGGAAATTTTTTCCAAGCTCGACACCATTGCGAAGCCCGGCGCGATCCTGGCCTCGAACACCTCCTACCTCGACATCGACGCCATCGCGGCGATGACGAACCGGCCGGCCGACGTGATCGGCATGCACTTCTTCTCGCCGGCCAACGTCATGCGGCTCCTGGAGGTGGTGCGCGGCGAGAAGACCGCCAAGGACGTCATCGCCACCGCGATGCAGCTCGGCCGCAAGGTCGGCAAGATCCCGGTGCTGGTCGGCGTCTGCCACGGCTTCGTCGGCAACAGGATGCTGGCCCAGCGCCAGCGCGAGGCCAATCGCCTGATCCTGGAGGGCGTCACCCCCTGGGACGTCGACCGGGTGGTCTACGAGTTCGGCCTGCCGATGGGCCCGTTCACGATGAGCGACCTCGCCGGCCTCGATATCGGCTGGAGCCGGGAGACCAACAAGTCGGAGAGCGTGCGCGACCTCCTCTGCGAGCAGGATCGCCGCGGCCAGAAGACCAGCGCCGGCTTCTACGACTACGATTCCAAGCGCAAGGCGACGCCCTCCACGGTCACCGAGGAGATCATCGCGCGTGTCGCCGAGCGCCAGGGCGTGAAGCGGAAGGCCGCGACCGACCAGGAGATCCTGGAACGCACCCTCTACCCGATGATCAACGAGGGCGCGAAGATCCTCGAAGAGGGCAAAGCGATCCGGGCCTCGGACATCGATATCGTGTGGATCAACGGCTATGGCTGGCCGGTCTATCGCGGCGGCCCGATGTTCTGGGCCGACACGATCGGCCTGCCCAAGGTGCTGGAGCGCCTGCGCGCCTACGAGGCCGAGTACGGCGAAGACTTCAAGCCGTCGGCCTTGCTGGAAAGACTGGCGGCCGAGGGCAAGGGCTTCAAGGACCTGTAGCGTCGTTCGACCCTCCCCCCTCTGCCGCAGGGTCGTCCGGGGAAAAGAAGGATGCGGGTCGTCTCCTCTCCCCGCGGGCGGGGAGAGGGCCGTGTCTCCGTTCAGGAGACACGGCAAGCGGAGGCGAAGCCGAAGCGAGGGTGAGGGGGTGGTGCCGGATGAGGCTCCTCCGGAAACACCCCCTCACCCTCGCGGCGAACCTGCGGTTCGCAGCTCCCCGAGCCCCTTCGGAGCTCAGGCCTCTCCCCGCCCGCGGGGAGAGGGGAAACCCGCGCCGTTTCCGTTCCCCGGACACTCCCCCGCAGAGGGGGGCGGGTTCGGCGAGGCGGCATCGATCTGGGCAATGAAATCGGTGGAGAAGGTCCTTCGGCCGGCAGCGCACGCGTGG
>NZ_JTHF01000088.1 GCF_001043895.1 Methylobacterium indicum | reverse complement strand
CCTCGTCGCCGGCCTCGCCTTCTCGGGCGACCTCCTGTTCTGGCACCTCGCGATCCTCGGCACGACGGTGGCCAACGCCACCTTCTTCGCCACCACGGCGCCGGTCTTCGTGGTTCTGTTCGCCTGGATCGGCTTGCGCCGCCGGCCCGCCGGCCGCACGCTGGCCGGCCTGGCGCTGTGCCTCCTCGGCGGGGCCGCCCTGGTCGGGCAGTCGGTCCAGGTCGATCCCGCCCGCCTCGCCGGCGACCGGGACGGGGTGATCACGGCGCTCTTCTTCGCCCTGTACTTCCTGGCGGTCGAGCGCGCCCGGGCCCGGGGCCTGGGCGCCGCCCGCGTCACCTTCCTGGCCTCCTGCGTCACCGCCCCGGTGCTCCTCGGTGCGGTCGCGCTCCTCGAGACCCGACCGTTCCTGCCCACGTCCCCGGGGGCCGCCGCCGGCCTGCTGGCGCTCGCCCTGATCAGCCATGCCGGCGGCCAGGGGCTGCTCTCGGTGGCGCTCGGGCGCCTGCCGGCGGGCTTCTCCTCCCTGGTGATCTTCCTCGAGGCGATCGCCGCCGCCCTCCTGGCCTGGCTCGTGCTGGGCGAGGCGCTCGGGCCCCTGCAGGGGCTCGGCGGCGGCCTGATCCTGGCCGGCATCGCCGTCGCGCGCCCGCGGCGCGCCCGCACGGCCCCAGTCTGACCGATGAGAACGAGGCCGGCCCGAAGCCGGCCCGACGCGTGACCACGACCTTCAGAGGAGCCGCCCCGTGACCGATGCCTTCCCCTCGGAGACCCGCGCCCTGCTGCTGCGCCTGCTCGATGCGGGCGTCACGGCCGCCCATCCGCGCGGCTGCCTGGTGCCGCACCTGCCCCCCGTGCCGGCCGGGCGGCTGGTGATCCTCGGGGCCGGCAAGGCCGGGGCGAGCATGGCGGCCCTCGCCGAGCGGCACTACCGCGAGCAGGGCGTCGATCCGTCCCGCATCGAAGGCTTGGCGGTAGCCCGCCACGGCTACGGCGAGCCCGCCGGGGTGATCGAGGTGGTGGAGGCCGGCCACCCGGTGCCGGACCAGGCCGGCATCGCGGCGACGCAGCGCGCGCTGGATCTTGCGGCCTCCGCCGGCCCGGATGACCTCGTGCTGGTGCTCCTCTCCGGCGGCGGGTCGGCCAACTGGATCGCCCCGGCCGGCGCCCTGACGCTCTCCGAGAAGCAGGGCATCACCCGGGCGCTGCTCCGCTCGGGCGCGGCGATCGACGAGATCAATTGCGTGCGCAAGCACCTCTCGCGCATCAAGGGCGGGCGCCTGGCAGGAGCCGCCCGCAATGCCGGCCGGATCCTGACGCTGGCGATCTCCGACGTGCCCCGGGACGATCCCGCGGTGATCGCCTCGGGCCCGACGGTGCCGGACCCGACGACGCTCGCCGATGCCAGGGCGATCTGCGCCCGCCGCGGCATCCCCCTGCCGGCGTCCGCCGAGGCGCTGCTGAACGATCCGGCCAACGAGAGCCCGAAACCCGGCGACCCGGCCTTCGCCCGCAGCGAGTTCCGTATCATCGCCCGGCCGGTCGAGGCGATCGAGGCCGCCGCCGCGGCGGCGCACGAAGCCGGCTACGAGCCGGTGCTGCTCGGGGCCGATCTCGAGGGCGAGGCCCGCGAGGTGGCGGCCGCCCATGCGGCTCTCGCCCGCGAGATGAAAGCTGCCGGGCGGAAGGTGGCCTTGATCTCCGGCGGCGAATTGACCGTGACGATCCGCGGCGAGGGCCAGGGCGGGCCGAACCAGGAATACGCGCTGGCGCTGGCGCTCGCCCTCGACGGCGCCCCCGGCATCTCGGCCCTCTCGGCCGATACCGACGGGACCGATGGCGGCCGCGGCGAGGCCACCGACCCGGCCGGCGCGATGATCGACCCCACGACGCTCGCCCGTGCGGCGGCGGCGGGGCTCGACGCGGGGGCGAGCTTGGGAGAGAACGACTCGACCCCGTTCTTCGACCGGATCGGCGACCTCGTCCGGCCCGGGCCCACCCGCACCAACGTCAATGACCTCCGCATCATCCTGGTTGGCTGACTTCCTCTCCCCCCGCCGCGCCGCCCTGCTCTCGCTCCCGCTCCTCGCCCTGCTCGGGGCCGGGCCGGCGCGGGCGGACCTGCGGATGTGCAACATGACCGGCAGCCGCATCGGCATCGCGCTCGGCTACCGGGATTCCGGCGGCTGGGTGACGGAGGGCTGGTGGAACCTCTCGGCCAAGGGCTGCGAGACCCTGCTCAAGGGGGCGCTCGCCGCCCGCTTCTACTACGTCTTCGCGGTCGATTACGACCGCGGCGGCGAGTGGAGCGGCCGTTCCCTGATGTGCACCCGCGACCGCGAGTTCACCATCCGGGGCGTCGAGGATTGCCTGGCCCGCGGCTACGACCGCAACGGCTTCTTCGAGGTCGATACGGGCGAGCAGAAGAGCTGGACGATCCAGCTGACCGATCCGGGGCGGTCGGGGCCGTGAGGAGCGGCGGACGGGCGCGGGCGAGGTGTTCGATCTTGCATCTTATCGCTCGACGGGGCCGGACCGCGTCTCGCGCTCGTTGAGGCGCATCGTACCATAGCCCATGGCCAGGACGACGGTCGGAAGCACCACGCGGGTGTAGGGCACGAAGACCATCAACTCGCGTGCCGGGCCCAATACGCGACCCCCCAGCCGACCGCGAGCGCCATCAGCGGCGTGACGATGAAGGCGACGATCTGGATGTCGGTCACGGCTTGAGCCCCTTCAGAACGGTGCGGGCCAGAAGGTGAAGGCCGACGCTGCATCCGAGAAAGATCGCGACGCCGCCGGCCAGTGTCAACGCGGAGGGGCCGCCCGCCGCTCCCGAGACGCCGAACGTTGCCGCCACGACGGGCGCTATGACGCCGGCCGTGAACGGTCCGCCCGCTGCCGTGTTCAAATACGTCGCCGTCAGCTTCGTGCGCTCGTTGTCGATCAGGCTCATCGGGCATCCCGGCCATGCAAGACACTCTCAGCAGCGAGCGGGTCCGATCGCCGCCCGCGAAGCCCGCGACGGGTCAGGCCTCGCGCAATTTCCGCGCCGCCTCCGCCAGCACCGCGTTCATCCGGGTCTGCCAGCCGGGCCCCGTCGCCTTGAAGGCCTCGACCACGTCCGGGTCGAGCCGCAGGCTCACGAGCTGCTTGGGGCGCTCGGCGCGCGGCCGGCCGCCGCGGCTCGGGAGGGCCGCGTAGACCTCGGGAGGAAGGGCGTCCCGGGCGGGACGCAGCTGAGACAGTTCCTCGTCCGTCAGTTCGGGAGAGTCGACGGCATCCCAGTCCTCTTGCGTGTAAGCGCAAGGATTCGCATCAGCCGTCGAGATGGTGGGCATAAGCATCCCTGTCTTTCGGGCTCGCAGCGCGCAGGCCTACGAGGGACCAGGCGACCATCGGGCTGCCCGCCCGATCCTACACCGTCGTCCGCCCACTGCACGCGGCCCCAAAACGCCAATTGACCCCGGCCCGCCAACCGGCTTTCCGTACGGTCCATCCTCCCCCATCGCTCATCCCCGGACGACACCCCCATGAAGCGCGCCCGCCGCACCAAGATCGTCGCGACCCTCGGCCCGGCCTCCGAGGATCCGGCGGTGATCGAGGCGCTGTTCGCCGCCGGCGCCGACGTGTTTCGCATCAACATGAGCCACCTGCCGCGCGAGCGGCTGAGCGAGCGGGTGGCGACGATCCGGGGCATCGAGCAGAAGCTGAAGCGGCCGATCGCCGTGCTGGTCGATCTCCAGGGTCCGAAGCTCCGGGTCGGCCGCTTCGCCGCCGACGCGGCGATGATCGAGAACGGCCAGAGCTTCGTCCTCGACGACGATCCGACGCCTGGCGACGCGACCCGGGTCCACCTGCCCCATCCGGAAATTCTTTCGGCGCTGGAGCCCGGCCACGCGGTGATCGTCGACGACGGCAAGCTGCGCCTCGTCGTCACCGAGGTCGCGCCCGGCCGGGCGGTGACCCGGGTGGTGACCGGCGGAAAGATCTCGAACCGCAAGGGCGTGTCGCTCCCCGACACCACCATCCCTGTCGCAGCGATGACCGAGAAGGACCGCCTCGACCTCGAGGCCGGCCTCGCGGCGGGCGCCGACTGGATCGCGGTGTCGTTCGTGCAGCGGCCGGAGGACGTGGTCGAGGTCAAGGCGGTGGCGCAGGGGCGCGCCCTGGTGATGGCCAAGATCGAGAAGCCGCAAGCCGTGGCGGCCCTCGACGCGATCATGGCGGTGGCGGACGGGCTGATGGTCGCCCGCGGCGACCTCGGGGTCGAGATGCCGCTGGAGCAGGTCCCGGGCGTGCAGAAGCGCATCACCCGCGGCGCGCGCCGCCTCGGCAAGCCGGTGGTGGTGGCGACGCAAATGCTCGAATCGATGATCTCCGCCCCGGTGCCGACCCGGGCCGAGGTCTCGGACGTGGCGACGGCGGTCTACGAGGGGGCGGACGCCGTGATGCTCTCGGCCGAGAGCGCGTCGGGGGCCTTCCCGGTCGAGGCGGTCTCGACCATGGACCGCATCGCCCAGCAGGTCGAGCGCGACGGGATCTACTGGTCGATCATCGCGGCCCAGCGCAACCAGCCGGAATCGACCGCCTCCGATGCCATCGCGGCCGCCGCCCACCAGATCGCCGACACGCTCGGGCTCAGCGCCGTGATGGCCTGGACCGCCTCCGGCTCGACGGCGCTCCGGCTCGCCCGCGCCCGGCCCGACGCCACCGTGATCGCGCTGACCCCGAAGCGCGAGACGGCGCGGCGCCTCGCGCTCGCCTGGGGCACCCACCCGATCGTCACCAACGACGCCAGCGACATCGACGACATGTCGTTCCGCGCCTGCAAGTTCGCGGTGCGCGAGGCCTTCGCGGGCATCGGCGACCGGGTGATCGTGGTGGCGGGCCTGCCCTTCGGTACCCCGGGCGCGACGAACCTCGTGCGCATCGCGACCGTGACGCCGGAGCACGCGGCGAAGGCGTGAAGTCGGTGCGGCTTGGCCGTCCGGCGAGCCGCCTTCATCTTTGCTCTTTTGAGATCATGACGTCCCGTGCGACGGCCTGCCAGATCTCCTGCTCCAGCCTCACGTCGGTGGCACCGAGGCTGGCGAGGCCGTCGGCGTGATACGTCAGAACGCGCTCGCCCGGCATGTAGAGGGACCACTGCTCGTCGTCATTCGTCTCGTACGGCCATGTCGTCAGGCGCGCGCCGAGGTCGAACGAGAAGGCGGCCTGCCGAGAGGCGGCATCGAGCGCGAACGCCGTCAGCCTCTGCCCATCCATCGCTTGCGCGGCAGCTTCAATCCCGGCGGATGTACTATCGTCATCGGCCGGGATCTCCCCGGACGTCACGATGCGCCAGTGACAGCAGAAGACGAAGAGGTTCCACTCTCCGACCGGCTTGACGACCCGCTGCGCAGCGGATCTTCGCAACTTGGCGGAGGACGCGGTCGAGACATACGGCTCGCGAGCGAAGAGGCGGGGTGATCCGAACTCGAAGGACAGGATGCTGCCTTGCCCGCGCTCGACGCCCCAGCATGGCAAGCCGATCAACGGCGCGAAAACGGTGGTGATGGCATCGTCCATGCGGCCGATCATGGCGGACCGCTCCCGGTTCGCCAATCGCGAGCGATCTTCTACTCCGCCCCCACCCGCTCCCGCGCCGCCAGTGCCTCGACCTCCGCCACCACCGTATCGGCGGCGATGTACTGCAGCATGTGGCCGACGCCCGGCAGCACCACGAGCCGGGCGCCGGGCACCTCGCGGGCGAGCGCTCTCGCGTGGATGTCGGTCTTCACCACCGGGTCGATGTCGCCCGCGACGATCACGGTCGGGGCGGTGATCTCGGGGTAGCGCGGGCTCTGCCGTTGCAGGAAGCCGTAGAGCCCGTCGAGGTCGCGCAGGTTCGCCGCGAAGGTCGCGGGGCGCAGCACCAGCGGCACCCGCGCCCCGTCGAGGTAGCCCGCGGGCAGGCCCTGCGGGCGGAAGACCGCCTCGGCGAAGCGATCGAGATAGGTGTACCCGAGGGGGGCCGCGACCGTGTAGGTGGCGAGCGTGAGCAGCATCCGCCCGGGAAGCGAGCGGTACCAGGCGGCGTAGCCCCCGACCGAGCCGCCCGGCCAGGGATGGCTCACCGGGGCGAGCAGCGCCAGGCCGGCGACCCGTTCGGGGAAGTCGAGGGCGAGCGCGGTGGCGAGCGCCCCGGACCAGGAATGGCCGACGATCAGGGCCGGGCCGACCTTCATCGCCGCCAGCGCCTCGGCGATCAGCCGGGCCTGCACCGCCGGCGAGGCGGCGTCCGGGGCGATGCGGTCGCTGTAGCCGAAGCCGGGCCGGTCGAAGGACAGCACCCGGAAGCCGTCGCCGGCGAGACGACGGCCGATCGCCAGCATCGGGTCCATGGCGTTGGCCGAGGCTCCGTGCAGGAGCACGACGGTGCCTCGGCTGGGTGCGCCCTCGCCCGGGCCGGCCTCCAGCACCGCGAGATGCCCGCCCTCCACCGCCACCCGGCGGCCCGCCGGAGGATAGCGCGCCTCGACCACGAGGGTGATGATCCAGGTCGCCAGGAGGCCGGCGGCGACGAGCGTCAGCACGGTTCCGGCGGCGAGGCCGGCGATCAGGGTCAGCACGCGGAAGATCCGTCCTCGGGACCGGCGCGACGGCCGGTCGGTCACAGGTCGCGACCGTCGACGTCGGGGGCGAGGCGCTCGATCGCGTCGTGGACCTTGCCCATGCGGGGATAGATCGCCTCGGCGCGGCGGAAGGCGGCGAGCGCCCGGGTCTTGTCGTCGTTCGACATGTAGATGTGGGCGAGCGCCGCCCAGGCCTCGAAGTGGCGCGGTTCGAGGCTGAGGGTCCGGTGCAGGTCGGCGAGGGCGCTCGCCTGATCCTCGAGCAGGAAGAAGGCGGTGGCGCGCCGGCTCCAGCCCTCGGCCCAGCCCGGCTCCAGCACGGTCACCCGGTCGAGGAGCTCGACGGCCAGCGGATAGTCCTTGGCCTGCATCGCCTCCGCGGCGCGGCTCGCCAGGAGGTCGACGGTGTCGCTGCCCGAACGGTCGAGGCGGCGCTCGATCAGCTGGGCGACGCCGCGGGCCTCGCCGTCGTCCTTGGCGGCCTTCAGCCGGGCGTAGAGGTCGTCGAGGGTGACGGGCGGGCGCGGCGCCTCCTTGGAGGCCTCCTTGGCCGCGTCCCTGCGGGCCCCGTCCGGGGCCGCGAGCGCCGGGGCCGCGGCGGGCAGGATCGCCAGAACGACGAAAGCCGGCACCCCGAGGAGGCCGGCTTTCATGCGGATCGGAAGAGAGGGACGGCGCATGCCGGTACTGTCCGGCGCTCGTGCGGTCCCGTCAACGCGATGGCTTGCCGCGGTGTCCCCCGCCGCAGGCCATGCACGCCCTCAGCCCTGGCGGGCCTTGTAGCGCTTCTGGGTCTTGTTGATGACGTAGACCCGGCCCTTGCGGCGCACGAGCTGGTTGTCACGGTGCCGGCCGCGGAGCGACTTCAGCGAGTTGCGGATCTTCATCGGTCTGGTCTCACGTCGGTGCGCCGGAACGCCCGGGCGCGGATGGAAAAGCGGGCTCGCGGCACCCGTCCGGGATGGGAACCACCCTGGGCGAACGCCGACGCCGGGCGATGCGGAGCACCGCCCGTGCGGAGGCGCGTGACTTACCCGGCGGCGCGGTGACGAGTCAACCGGATCCCCAGCGAAAACGTCGCGGGCCGGTTGACCTCGCCACGGGTTTCCGAGTCGTCCGCGTCACGGCCGGGCGAAGGGCGCGTCCGGGGTCGCGGCGGGCGAGCCGGGGGCCAGCGGCTCGTCGTCGCCGATCACGCTGGTGGTGCCGCCGGGCGGACCGTCGAATCCGACGACCCCCATCGGGTTGCTCGGCGTGACGTTCGGGTTCGGGCGCAGCGGCCGGACGCTTCCGGTCGAGAGCGGGTCGGCCGGCGCGGCGCGCGGGCTCACCGTGATGTCGAGGGCCTGTTGCGCGAAAGCCGGGCCGGCGAGGGTGAGGCCGAGGAGGCCGGCGAGGACGAGGGGCGTCTTATGAAGAACGGTCTTCATGGCGGCGGGTCTCCGGTGCGGCCGTGGGGCCGCTCTCTTGCGGGTCAACCCGCCCGGTCGTCCCGGGGTCCCTGACCGAACGGCATGCCTCCGGCGCGGCAACTTGCGCCGTGGCCCGCGCGTTGACCCGCCTCTCCCCGAGCCTAGCTTGTCCGGAACGGGCGCTCTCGCCCGCTCGGGAGAGGCATGATGGCGGGGTCCTCGGTCGCGGTGGTCGGCGGCGGTTTGGGCGGTCTGGCGGCGGCCTGCGTGGCCGCGTCGCGCGGCCACGACGTTACCCTCTACGACAAGAACGCCTGGATCGGCGGCAAGGCCGCGGTCCTGCACGAGGGCGGCTTCCGCTTCGACATGGGGCCGACCATCCTCACGGTGCCCCGGGTGCTCGAGCGCATCTTCGCCGAATCCGGCCGCTCGGTGCACGACTACATGGACCTGCGCCGGCTCGATCCGCAATGGCGCTGCTTCTTCGACGACGGCAGCCGCATCGACCTGATGGAGAACGTCAAGGCGATGGCGGCGGAGATGGACCGCTTCGCCCCGGGCCAGAAGGCCGGCGAGGGCTACGAGCGCTTCCTCGCGCTCTCCGAGCACCTGCACGGCGTCTCGGAAAAGTTCTTCTTCTGGAAGCCGGTGCAGGACCTGTTCGACACGATCGACATCCGCGCCAACCTCAATCCCGGCACCCTGCGCGACGTGCTCTCGCTGCGCATGCACGCCTCGGTCGCCGGCACCATCCGGGGCAAGGTGCGGGATGCGCGCCTCGCCCAGATGCTCGACCACTTCGTGCAATATGTCGGCTCCTCGCCCTACGGCGCGCCGGCGGTGCTCTGCGCCATCGCCCACATGCAGACCGCCGACGGCGTCTGGTACCCGATGGGCGGAACCCGGGCGGTCGCCGAGGGGCTGATGAAGCTCGCCGGCGACCTCGGCGCGACCCTGAAGCCCAACAGCGACGTCGAGGGCGTGGCGATCGAGAACGGCGCGGTCAAGGGCGTGCGGGTCGGCGGCGGCGTGGTGCCGTACGACAAGGTCATCTCCAACATGGACGCGGTGCGCACCTACCGCGAGCTCGTCGGCGGCGAGGTCGGGCGCAGTTACGAGAAGCGCAGCTTCGAGCCGGCCTGCTCGGGCGTGGTGCTGTATCTCGGCCTCAACAAGCGCTACGACCACCTCGCCCACCACGACTTCGTGTTCTCGCGCGACCCCGAGGAAGAGTTCGACGCGATCTACCGCAAGGGCGAGCCGGCGCCGGACCCGACCGCCTATCTCGCGGCACCCAGCATCACCGACCCGTCGGTGGCGCCCGAGGGCGGCGAGGCGCTCTACGTGCTGGTCCACACGCCGTATCTCCGCCCGCACCACGACTGGTCGCAGATGCTGCCGGCCTACCGGCAAAAAATCCTCGACAAGCTGAAGCGCACCGCCGGCATGCCGGACATCGAGGACCGCATCGTGGTCGAGCGCCACCTGACCCCGGCGGACATCCATTCCCGCTACAAGGTGCTGAACGGCGCGATCTATGGGCTGGCCTCCCACGGCCGGATCATGGGGGCGTTCAAGCCCGGCAACCGCTCGCGGGAGGTGCGCGGCCTCTACCTCGCGGGTGGTGCCGCCCATCCGGGACCGGGCATGCCGATGGTGATGATGTCGGGCTGGATCGCCGCCGACGCCCTCGACCAGGATGCGCGGGGCACCGCCGAGGACCTGAAGGCCGCCTCGTGAGCGGGCGGGCCGGCACCCCGGGGCGTGCGCTGCCGCCGGATCCGGTCGCGGCCCGCTCCCCCGCCGTCTGGCGCTTCATGGGCGTGTACTTCGCCCGCTACGTGCGGCGCCACCTCAACGCCGTGCGGATCGCCGGCTGGGGCGCTCCCCCGGCGCTCCCCGCCGCCGGGCCGGTGGTGATCTACTGCAACCACCCGGCCTGGTGGGACGCGGCGATCATCATCCTGCTCGCCCAGCGCTTCTTTCCCGCCGCCGAGAGCTACGCGCCGTTCGACGCCGCGATGCTCGCCCGCTACCGGATCTTTTCCCGCATGGGCGCCTTCGGGGTCGATCTCGACTCGCCCCGGGGGGCCGCCGCCTTCATGGCCGCCTCGCGCACCATCCTGGCGCGGCCGGGGCGGGTGATGTGGATCACCGCGCAGGGGCGCTTCTGCGACGTGCGCGAACGGCCCCTGGGGTTGCGCCCCGGCGTCGCGCGGCTGGCCGAGCTGGCGCCCGACGCCCTGGTCGTGCCGCTCGCCCTCGACTACGCCTTCTGGGAGGAGCGCGGGGCGGAGGCCTGCGCCGCCTTCGGGCCGGCGGTGCCCGCCCGCGACCTCCTCGCCCTGCCCCGCCCGGAGCGCCTCGCCCGCCTGGAGGCCGACCTGACCGCGACCCTCGACCGGCTCGGCGCCGACGTGCGCAGCCGCGATCCCGCCCGCTTCACCCCGCTCGTCGACGGACAGCGCGGCGTCGGCGGCGTCTACGACGCCTGGCACCGGCTGACGGCGATGCTGACCGGGCGCCGCTTCGTCGCCGGCCACCGCGAGGGCCGGGCGCCGTGACGATCCTGGCCTGCCTCGCCTTGGCCCTGGCCCTGCTGCCGGCCGTCCTGGCGCTCGCCAACCTCCTGGCCCTGCGCCGGCCCCCCGGGGCCCCGGCGCCGGACGGCCTCGTGTCGATCCTGATCCCGGCCCGCAACGAGGCCGCCAACATCCGCCCGACCCTGGAGGCGGCGCTCGCCGGCACCGGCGTCCCGATCGAGGTCATCGTTGCCGACGACCACTCGACCGACGCGACGGCGGCGATCGTCGCCGAGATCGCCGCGCGGGATCCGCGCCTGCGCCTGATCGCGGTGCCGCCCCTGCCGGCGGGCTGGACCGGCAAGAACCACGCCTGCCACGTCCTTGGGCAGGCCGCGACCGGGCGCCATCTCCTGTTCATCGACGCGGATGTGCGCCTCGCCCCCGGGGGCGCCGCGGCGCTGGCGGGCGCGACGGCGAAGGCCGCCCTGGTGAGCGGCGTGCCGCGGCAGGTCACCGGCTCGTGGGGCGAGCGCCTGACCGTGCCGATGATCAACTTCGTGCTCCTCGGCTACCTGCCGATCCCGCTGATGCGACGCCTCATGGATCCCGGCCTCGGGGCGGCCTGCGGCCAGATCGTCATGGTGGAGGCCGAGGCCTATCGCCGGGTCGGCGGCCATGGCGCCATCCGGGCGAGCCTGCACGACGGCGTGCGCCTGCCCCGGGTGTTTCGCCGCGCCGGCCTGAGGACCGACCTCGTGGCGGCCACCGACCTCGCCACCTGCCGGATGTATACCGATTTCTCCCAGGCCTGGGCCGGCTTCTCGAAGAACGCCCACGAGGGCATGGCGACGCCCCGGGCGCTCCCGGTCTGGACCCTGCTGCTCGGCGGCGGCCACGTCCTGCCGCTGCTCCTGGTGATCGCGGCGCTTCTCGGCGCCGACGGCCTGCCGCTCGCCGCGGCGGCGCTCGCCCTGTCGCTCGCCACCCGCGCGGCGATCACGCTCGCCACCCGCGAGGACCCCTGGACGATCGCGCTCCATCCCCTCACCGTGGCCTTGGCGCTGGCCTTGCAATGGAACGCGCTCCTGCGCCCGCGCCGGGCCGGGGTCGCCACCTGGAAGGGGCGCACCTACCCGGCGGCGTGATCCGATTTCCGGACGATTTTTTTTCGGACATCGGAATCACGAGCCCGCGCGGCGCTCGAGCGAAGCCGAAATCCGCATCGCGCGGCGATCCGTCGGATTTCGCATGATGCGACCGAAGGGAGATTCGATGACCGAGATCCGCGACCTCGACGGCACCGCCACGCTCCACGCCTACCGCGACCGGACCCTGTCGCCCCGCGAGGTGGCGGCCGACGCCCTCGCGCGCATCGACCGCCACGGCCCGGACCTCGACGCCTTCGTGCTCGTCGACCGCGACGGCGCGATGGCGGCGGCGGCCGCCTCCGAGGCGCGCTGGGCCAAGGGCGAGCCCCGCGGCCCCCTCGACGGCCTCACCTTCACGGTCAAGGACAACATCGCCTGGGCCGGCCACCCGATGCGGCGCGGCTCGCTCACCACCTCGGACGCCCCGGCGACCGAGAACGCCCCGATCGTCGACCGCCTGATCGAGGCCGGCGCGATTCCCCTCGCCAAGACCACGATGCCGGAATTCGGCTGGAAGGGCCTCGGCGACTCGACCCATACCGGCCCGACCCGCAACCCATGGGACACGCGGAAGACCACCGGCGGTTCCTCGGCCGGGGCCGCCGCGGCAGCGGCGCTCAATCTCGGGCTGATGCATATCGGCACCGACGGGGCCGGCTCGATCCGTATCCCGGCGGCCTTCTGCGGCATTTACGGGCTGAAGCCCAGCTTCGGCCGGGTGCCGGCCTTCCCGCCCTCGCCCTTCGGGCCGGTGGCGCATCTCGGGCCTATGACCCGGGGGGTGCGCGATGCCGCCCTGATGATGCGGGCGATCAGTCGTCCCGATTCCCGCGACATGGCGGCCGCGCTCGCCGAGCCGCCGGACTACCTCGCCGGCCTCGAGGACGGGGTGCGGGGCCTGCGGATCGCCTGGAGCCCGCGGCTCTCCTACGCCGAAGGCGTCGACCCCGAGGTGGCGCGGCTGACCGAGGCGGCGGCCAAGGCCTTCGTGGATCTCGGCGCCACCGTGGAGGAGGCCGATCCGGGCTTCGCCGATCCGGTCGAGACCCTCAACGGCATCTGGCTCGTCGGTGCCTGGTGCGTGCTGCGGGGAATCCCGGAGGACAAGCGGGACCTCGTCGAGCCGGCCCTGAGGGCGGCGGCCGAGCGCGGGCGGCAGATCGCGGCGCCGGATTTCGTCGCCGCCCTCAACGCCCGCGGCGCGCTGTTCACCGCGATGGCGCGGTTCCACCGCACCTACGACCTGCTCCTCACCCCGTCGCTCGCCACCCCCACCTTCACGGCCGGCAACCTGACGCCGCCGGACGGCCGCTTCGGCGGCGACTGGCTGAACTGGACGCCGTTCTCCTACCCGTTCAACCTCACCGGCCAGCCGGCGGCGAGCGTGCCCTGCGGGCTGACGGACGGGGGGCTGCCGGTCGGCCTCCAGATCGTCGGGCCGATGGGGGCCGACGCCCGGGTGCTCGCGGCCTCCCGCGCCTACGAGGCGGCGCGGCCCTGGCCGGTGCTCGACGCGCCGCGGGTCACCCATCGGGGCTGAGCATCGCGGGAGCTGAGCATCCTGCGCCGAAGCGGTCCTGGGTCCGGTGGCGACGAGGCGGCACCACCGATCCAGGCCGTGTCGCGCCGGGCGGCGGCGGCGGGCCGCGCTCAGCCGCGCGGCTCCCCCCAGCGGCTGAGGGCGGGGTCGTCCGGCGCCGGCGCCGGGCAGC
>NZ_JTHF01000087.1 GCF_001043895.1 Methylobacterium indicum | reverse complement strand
ACTTCAATCGGCGTTGACAGGTGCCAAAGCGATGGCCGGCTTCGGCTGCGGGGCCGCCTGCACTTGTCCGCCGGGATCGCGGTTCCGGATTGCTGCAGGTGCGTCATGAACCCTTGCGGTATCGCTACAAGACGACCGCCTTCGTGGCTGCCACTTTCGGCGTCGTGAGGTCGGTGCTCACTAAATATGAGATCCAGGCGCGTCCCTGCGGGAGCGTGCTCTACTCGCCGCTTGCAACGGCTCACCGAACCCGCATCCGCGGTTTCGACCCTTCGGGTGACGATCACATCGCGCGGCCGACATCCAGGCATCGCGTCGATCCGGGCGGATACAGGAGGAGCCCAGATCCTTTCCGGGGACTAGGGGTCGGCGGTTCGAAGCCTCAAGCTCCGACCATTACAAAACAATCACTTAGCTTATATTGCGAGTGCTAGTGTCTTCTTAAGATCCGGAAATATGAATTCAATCCGAAATCACATTCAGACAATTTGGTAGTTGTCATGGCTCTGACTGGAGCAGCGCTTGAAAGGTGCACTGCCTTCTTTCTGAGCGATCTCACGCTCGAGGGTCCAAATCATACAGCGTCTGCGAGAGGTGTGCGCCCCTCATTCGTAATGAGGGGTCGGGGGTTCGAATCCCTCTTGCGGCACCACTTTTATCTCTTACAAATCAACGACTTAGGCCGCAGCGAGGCAGCTTGGTGCTTACCAGAGTGTTGAGCTGGTAAGCATCTGGTAAGCAGTCGCGACCGGGGCTGCTCGTCGGCTGAGGCACTCAGCACACCAGCCCATTGGCATACCAATCTCACAGCTGAGCCACTCTGTCGCACCGCCCTTGCCGCTACCGTCGTCGTATGGAGCCACACAGGTGGCGGGGGGCATTCTCTTAGACATCGCGAAGAGCCGCACGTGCCCCTTCGCGATGCCAAACTCACCTGGCCTGGGTCATGGTTCAAGCTATTCTGAAGCCCCGAACTTTATTCGGCGTACTCGCTTTCGCTCATATGCACATGCGCTTCATCAAGCACTTGAGGTAGATCATGCCCTGTAGCTTTCGCTATCAAGCGCATAATTTTCTTCCGTCTATTCGATACAAATTCTGAAAAAACTTCTTTAGAAAAATCTTGACTTATTTTGCTCTTAGTTATTGCATGCGCCTCAAGTATGCCGTCGCTCAATCCACCGGAGCCAACGATTTTCGAGTTCAAAATATAAATATGAGGCGCTTCAGCTCCAATCATTTTATTTGTCTCAGATAGTATTGGCGTTCTGTTCAATATAGCATTTGCTCCATATCCCTTGATACCAAAATTTCGGAGAAATTGCTGAGGATAAATATGATGATCTTCAATAATATTTGGCTCTTTGACATCTTTCAGTAGTGCGTTGCCGATGCCAAAATCGCGCGCACCATTTGAGATCAGAAGCGTTATAATACCGCGATATATTGTCGAGGTTTTGGTTGCATCATCGATCTCCTCAGGACTAAAGCCAAATGTCCGTATTACCTCAGGAAGTGCCTCATCATTGTCTCTGTACCCATTATCTTGACGCCACTCGCGGACCAGCCTCGCGCTTTTAGTTTCCGGTGCGCCGGAAAGGTACAAGGAAAAAACCAAATTCCAGTATAAACGTGATAACTTTGCAAAATGCCTCTCTCTTGAAAACCTTACATCTGAAACCATGATAGAAAGCGGACTTACAACATCTATAGAGGGGATGAACTCATATTTTATGCATCCAAACTCATGCCTCATAATACCTAGGATTTTATCTAGAGCAGAAACAGATTTGTCCCAGTTTTCAGCGATCGCCTCCACTGGAAGCTGGAGAAGATCGCCCTTTTTGCACTGTCCATTATACATTAAGCCAATAATTCTCGGAAGATAACTCGAGGCTATCAAGGTGCCATTAGGATCGAAATATTTGATATTTTCAAACCGTGATGCCGCATCCTCTAAATTATCTCGTAATCTTATCCCCTTTTTGAATGATTTTGCGACTAATAGATCAAATACAGTCAATTTGACGCCCGTTGTATTTATTGTCTCAAAAACTGTGCAAATAACATCTGGCTTCGTGTCGCGGGTAATCTTTTCGTAATTTATCTGATATCCGGTTACCTTTTCTATAAAATCCGTCTGAAATCGTGACGATATTCTCGCTAATTTTTCAAATTCATCTGATGATCCTTTTGCAAAAGCGAAATTGTACCGAGATAGCCAATCGGCATAGTTACTGCCACGAGGCTCTTTGAATATAATATCAAGTGGAAACAGTCCTTTTGAGGTTTCATCAGAAGTATTATTAAGCTCTTTCGCGATCTTAGAAGGTTTTACGAAAACAAAGTAGTCTTCCAAAGCGGAGCCGTCCACTTCTTCACCCTGCTTGATTTTATCAACGAATGATGAATAATTAAAATAATATCTTCCTGAGTGCCTTGTCGCGACAAGCGTGCCAACAAACGCTCTATAGCAAGCAGTTAGCCTCTGCTGCCCATCCAGAACTAGAAGCGTGTCTCTATCTTTAATATCTTTTAACTCCGGCACTCCATCTATTGGGCGATAGTCATAACTATCGTTATTCTCCATCAATAGCATAGATCCAATAGGATAACCATTAAATAGAGATGTTAATAATTTCAAAACTGCACTGGGCTGCCATACAAAATCTCTTTGAAACTGAGGTAGGACAATTCTGTTGCTCTCAACATCTGCAATTATCTTTTTCAATTGCTCGGTAGCCATAGTTCGCTCCTAGAGATTTTAAAGTGTCGTGTTGCAGAGTGCATACAACTTCAACCTTGCTGCAAGCTGAATCCTCGCTTGCCCAGTTTGGCCGGTCCCGTGTCGCTATCGTTCAGGGCGGGTTGCCGGCCTGAGCGGCGGCTCTCTTTGCCCCTCAAACCCGGACGCCTCACGCAGCCAGACGCCCCCGCCCGCCCTGCAGCACCGCGACCACCACATCCTGCCGGCGCGCGGTAGCCTCGAGCGCCACCAGATCGGCGCCGCAGGCCTCAAACGTGCCGGTCACCAGCGCCTCGCGCCGCCGGGCCTCGCCCTCGCAGATGTCGGCCTCCTCCGGGTCGCCGGCCACCCGATACAGGACCGCCTCGAGGTCCAATCCCCCGCCACCCTGGCGGCTCCAGATGCGGGGCGCCAACATCGCGACACCACTGCGCCGGGTTGCCCAGCAGGGCGAGCATCCGGGTGACACCTGGTGCGCTGATGGGCACCGGGTATCACCCCCCCGCCAGCCGGGGCGTCCGATGACCCGAGCAGCAACACAGCACTCCAGCAACGCAGCAGACTGCTGGAGTGCTGCGTTGCTGGGCTGCTGGCAACGGACCCCTCAGCCCTCCCCCACCTCGCGCGTCCACTCGCCTTCATCCGCCTCCAGAAGCTCCGGCACCTCGCACCCGATACCGGCACCGATGCGCTCCAGGTCATCCAGCCGGATGTCGTCGGCGCCGGCTTCGATGGCCGCGAGGCGCTCCGGCCCACCGCACCCAATCCGGCCGGCCATCTCGGCCAGGGTGAGCCCGTGCGCGGCTCGGAAGGCGGACACACGCCGGCCGACGCGGGCGTGCCAATCACTGACGGCAATCATCGTTCTCTCCAGTGGTTCAGTGGGTGGCGGCGCGGCGGGCGGCATGAGCCGACGCCCACGCAGTCTTGAGCCCGTGCGCCATCGCGGTGCGCCAGCAGCCGCGGGCGAGGCAGCCGTTCAGGACGGCCCGGGCGTGATGGACGGCGAAGGCCATGATGGCCCGGCGATCGAAGCCGCCCGCCGCCGTCCAGAGGCCGGCCTTGGTGCCACTTGCGGCCCGCAGAGCCTCCACCCTGGCGGCTTGAACGCTCGCAAGGTGGGCGCGCCGCGCCACCGCCGGCTGGCGCTCGGCTTGAAGCTCGTGCATGGCGGTGGACCAGGAGAGGGAGCGGCGGGCTGACATCGGCGTTCACCTATTGGTGATAAAATCACCATATGAGGTGCAACCATCACTGGTTTGATGTCAACCTCTTAAGGTGATAATTTCACCATATGAAGCCGTTTCAATCCCGCATGGCCCGGGCCGCACTCGCCTGGAGTACACAGGATCTCGCGCGAGAGGCCGAGGTTGGTGTGAACACCGTCAACCGCTTCGAGGCGGGACAGGACGCACGCCTGAGCAGCGTCGAGAAGATGCAGCGAGCCCTGGAGAAGGGCGGTATCGAGTTCATCCCGGAGAACGGCACTAGCAGTAGGGGCGGCGCCGGGGTGCGGCTGCGCGAAAGCGGATGAATGCCCGCGGCAGTCGGACTTCGCGGAGGCTGCCGGGGTTACCTCTTCAGCGTGGTGGACTTTGAGATGTAGCGCCGCGCGGTCTCGGCGAGGCCGTGGGGAAGCTGACGGCCTCTCCCCAGGGTCGGTATGGAGTTCACCAACGGCGGCAAGCCGGGTGGTTTGGGCTTGGCTCTGGACGCCGCGGAGAAGGTCGCCTAGATCTTCTAGCGGGAGCCACCGTGCCCTTGGTGGATGAGCGCATTGACCAGCCGCGCGCTCAATGACCGAACTACCGCACGCTCGACGACCCGGTCATCCATGTCTCAGCGCGTCGCATCGCATCGGCGGCAAACCTAACTGCTGACGCGCTTTACGCGCAGCAGCGGAGCCATGCGATGAAGACCATCTATCTCGACCAATCCGACAAGCCTGCTATCGACCGCCTGCGCGCCAAGGCGCGCCGCAAAGGTCTTCGCATCGAGAAGAGCCGGCAGCAGATCCACTGCAACAACCGGGGCGGCCTTCAGCTGCTGGTTTACAATCAAGTGCTAGCTGGTGTCGATTATGGCCTCAGCCTGGCCCAGGCTGAGCACTGGATCGATCACTATCAAGACGCCGACAGCGCCTTGATGTCTCTCGTACCCCGGCAGGCAGCATGATTTAGCTGCGGCCGGCATCTCATTCGCCGGCCGCAGCGCACCGGGTCGGCGTCCATTCCGACGACGAGGTGCGCGGTCTACCGGCAGAGGCATGTGATGAGAAGTGACGTCTTGTCCGCAGCCGATGACCACCCCGCGCACCTGCCAGGGAGCAAGGGATGCGGGCCGCTCGATGCAAGCCGCAGGATGCCGGCGATTGGGAGCGGAGGCATCGAAAAGCGCCACTGGTGCGTTGGTGAGGCCTCGCTCGCAGAGGGGGAGCCCTTCATGACGAGAGAGCAGCTACACCTCATGGCCCACCTCGATGACGTCGGTAGCTGGATCACGCTCTTCGAGCGGTCCGGTGCAACCCCCCCCTCGTTCAGGATGACGACCTGTTCGTCCCCAGCGGCGCCGCCCGAGGATGGGCCGACCACGATCCGGTCGACGCAGCGGTCCGCATCACGAACAAGGGCCGCAGCGCACTGGAGGACAGCATTTTCCTGCAGCGGGGGCGGTGACGAGCTAGGCTAGACGCTAGAAACCAATGCCAGGTGTGCCTCTCGTAAGTGTGAACGCTTGGACGCCCCCTACCTGAAGCTGGTGACAGCAATCTGTCATGCCAGCACCTTCATCTCACGCTTGTGGCGAACGCCAGAGTTAGGAGGCGCTTCTCTGTACATGTCCCTACTCTTGGCTATCGAGCCCGAACCGCAGCGGGCCGCCGTCAACGCGGTCTGTAGGCATGGCACCCCCGCATTGTACGTCGAGCCATTTCGTGACAACGGATCGAACAAATTCCCGCGCCTCGATAAGATTCATCAAAGAAGAATGATCGAGGCTAGAATTGCGCTTAGAAGCTCCATGACGTCCAAGAGGGCGGTTATTGGCAGCAGCCTTAAAACCGTTCAAGGCCTCACGCTTCGCAAGATTTACATCCGTGAGCTTGTCAAGACTTACGCCCATATCTCCAGCGATATCTTCTAATATTCGATAGTATTCTGACCAATTCGGAGGTCCCGCTATGACCAATGCAGCAGACGCCGCCAGTGGTTTAATGGTCATAAGATCAACGCGGCTGTTCCGCATTGCGGCTAAATTCGGGTGGCGATCGACGGTGATCAAACGACCAGAGTACCTAGGCGCGCCTTCTCCGAATACCATCGACCGCCCACCCCCTTGATATTGAATTTCCGCCGACACCGGCGTCACGGGCACAAAGTTGCTGTCAGCAAGTGCAGCGTAGCCATTGAGGGGCGCCAGTATCTCGCGAGCAATCCAACTTGCCGCGCCGTGGGCGGCCTCTACGAGCGGCAGGCAGGCATCCCCAGTCACGAACGTTTGCCGGTCCGTTGCGTCTGTCACTTTATCCATCCGGCCGTCCTTACGGCCTTGCAGGCCTGTCACGACGTGAAGTCCGGGATAGCCCCCTTCTGGAAAAAGCAGGGCCAAGGCGTAGAGATCATCAACATGACCACTAACGAAAATTTTGATGATCATTTTATATTCCAAGTTTTTGCTCAAATACTGCAATTTCATGATAAAATTGCTGGGTATCACATCCAATGAAGACTATTTCGACTGGCAAACCGCCCTCCTAAAGCTGGAAAATGAAGGCTTTCGTTTCTCCCTGCACGCCTGCTCGCATGACAACTTCAGATCAGTGTCTCGATAATTTGGATTGTTGTAAGCCAGCAAATTGACGGGTCTCTGATTAGCCATTGAAATCATCATTTGGCCATACGAGCACGATTTTTGATCCTGGCGAGCACACTCTTCTAAAACACCGTTGTAGAGCATGCTGCAATCATCATCTCTAAGATCGCCTTTTTTCACCGGCGTCTTCGAAACATTCAGCTGTCCGTTCGCGAACACGGCTCTAACCTCCTGGCCATTATCAATGCCGAGTTCAAAACTTATCCTACCCCTACCAACGAGATATTCGAACCGTTCATACCCAGCTGGTATAGCAGCCCGATAAATCCTTCCATTTTCATCAACATATATCAATCCGTGGCTGTTCAGGGTTCCAGAGCCACCAGGATTTGTAGAATATAGCAGAACGCCACCACCCTCAAACGGCACAAAGCCATCTACTGAGAGATATTCGTCTTGAAATTCTTCAATCAAATTTTCATTATATTTGATATACGGCTTTATCTCCGGTTTTTCACCATAAATACTGCCCGTAGAAATCTTGATCCAGCCATTCTTAATGGCAAACGCGCTCGCGTGCCTATCCTCAAAGTTTGGTTTCTGCGCCTGAGGCACCCGGCTGGGGGATGGATAGTCCGGACGCTTTATTTCATGGTTGCGGTCCGGCGGCCCCTGCTCGGGGCCCCTCCCCCCGCGTGATCCTACCTGCCCGCATTCGATAACCGCTGACGCGGCACAGAATTCCGAGGCCGAGACGCCGCCCCGCGTTGCATCTGGCCTGATCTGTTCGATCCTTAGACAGGCCAGCCCCCGGTCTCTGAGGCAGTCGGCTCGCGCCGGCCATGACGCAAGAATGGTCCAGAGCAGGATGGAGACGGCGATGGGCTTCACGGCGTACGCTCAACGGGCGATGGCTAGAGGCTCCACTAAGCGGCATCGGCGCCAAGCTGCGCAAGTCGAGATGGTCACGGGTGCGATAGCCACCCCTTCATCCACCCGCAATCCAGCGACTCGCGCGCCGGGTCGTCGGTTCGGTGTCTGGCTCCTAATGATTGCGATTGCCAGCAGCCCAGCACCACAGCAGCCTGTCATGCCAGCTGCGCCAGCACCCGCCGCACCGCCGTCGCCGTCCAGGTCGCGCCCCGCGACGTGGTGAGCCCCCGCCGGTCGAGGCCGGCCGCCAACTCGCGCAGGGACGTAGCGCCCTTCGCCCGTAGCTCAGCGATGTCGCGCGCCAGATCCTCCGCCCTGTGCTTGGCCCCGGCCGACCGCACCGAGGCGCTGGCGGCGGCGGCTCGGCCGGCCTGAGCCGGAAGGTGGTGCGTCGGGCCGCCGAGCTTCACGCCCCGCTCCTTCGCGGCAGCGAGCGCGGCCTTGGTGCGGGCCGAGATCATCTTCCGTTCGGCCTGTGCCACCACCGCCATGATGCCGACCACCATCTCATTGGCCTCGGGCATGTCGGCGGCGACGAAGCGCACCCCCGCCCGCTGGAGGCCCAACAGGAAGTGGGCATCGCGCGACAGCCGGTCCAGCTTGGCGATGACCAGCGTCGCACCGTGGAGGCGACAGAGGCGGAGGGCCTCGGCCAGCTTCGGCCGGTCCGCCCGCTTGCCGCTCTCCACCTCCACCACCTCGGTGACCAGGGTCCACCGCCCACCATTCAGGAAGTCGGTCACCGCCTTGCGCTGCGCCTCCAGCCCGAGACCGGACGCACCCTGCTTCGCAGTGCTCACCCGCAGGTAGCTGACGAACCGACCTTCAGCCATGGGTGGCACTTCGCTCTACTGTGTCGTCCGCCTGTACGTCCGTACTGGCTAATGACACACTTTCGCACGAGCGAGCCTGATGGCGGCACAGCTTTATCTCTTAGATCACGAGATAAATATATTGACTGCATCGCCAAGATATGCCGATCATGACCCCCACTTTTTCTGTAGAATTTTTGCCCTCTCAATCACATTGTCCGACTTTTACTCAGGATATATTTTGCATTTACCGGGTAATTACAACGCCGCACGCCTGTAACTCCAAGATCTTAGATCAAACATACCTAGCTCTTGAAGTATATGCCCTACAATCCACCCACCACCGTAGCCATATTGTCTCTTGCGCCAACAGGAGAGCAATCATGCAGAAGTCCAGCACCACCAGCCCCGCCCCGTCGATCACCATCAACGTCGGTGACAAGCCGACCGAGATCTTGATGTCCTTCGGCCGCCTGAACGAGCTGGCGGAGCTGGTGGGTGCCATGGAGCGGCTGCCAGAGATCGACCTCAACCCGAGCACCAGCGCGTCGGCCCTGGAGATCTGCCTGGCACCTCGGGACGAGCGCGGCCGGCGCACCGACGCCGAGTGGTTTATTCCGCCCGACCTCAGCGTCCAGGACGGCTGCGCGATCCTCGACTTCGCGAAGGAACACCTCGCCGATTTTTTCTCGGGCGAATGGAGAAGCAGCTCCTCAACCTCAAGACCAGCGAGGAGCGAATGAAGGCTGTCGGGTCGTTGCTGAGTGGTTTGGTTCCCTCAGCTTCGTAGACACCCTGATCTTCGCGCTCGGCGTCAGGCCGAGCGCGCTGCCGGTGGTCTATTGGTCCCATACCTTCGAAGACCTCCGGCGCCTCACCGACGTTCGGGTGCAGTTCGAGATGGTCAAGGCCATGAGTACGACGGAAAGTCTACTCTACACGGCCGGCCAGATCTTCGGGTCCAAGACGGGCACGAAGCGGGAAGAGCAGCCCCTGAGCAGCGTGTCCGACATGCTGGCATTCGCGAAGATGGTCAATGGCTGACGAGAATCAGATCGACGTCCCGCTGAACGTCGACGCTTCGCCCCTGGAGCAGGGTTTCGAGCGATCCGCCCGGACCCTGCGCGACATGCTCGACACGGCCAGTCGGCTCGGTGAGCAGTTGCGGGGCGCCGCCAAGGCGCTCGAGCCGATGTCGGCACAGGCCGCCAGTGGCGGGGCCTCGCAGATCCAGCAGGCTGTGGCGAGCCTGCGCGCAGCGACCGCGGCTCTGACCGCGGCACAGGCGGCAACCCGCGCGGGCACGGGTGCTGGCAGTGGTCCGCCCCCGCCAGCCGGTGCCGGCGGTGGTACCGGCGGCGGCCTCCCCGGCGCGGCTGGCGGCGCAGGCGGTGCGGGCACTCCGCCCGGCAGCCTATTCGGCCTTCAGGCTCAGATCGCAGCCAACTACGCGACCATCGGTTCCGGCATCGCCGTACTACGGACCGGGTTGCAGCAGCTCACCGAGTTCGACGACAGGCTCCGCCAGTTCCAGGCCATCACCGAGACCACCAACACCGAGATGGCCGGCTTCCGGGACCAGCTGCTCAGCGTCGCGGCGACCTCGCGCTTCAGCGTCACCGAGCTGGCCGCCGTTTCAATCCAGCTCGGCCAGATCGGCCTGTCCGCCAAGGGCGTGGGCCAGACGCTGAAGCCGGTGCTCGACCTGGCCGCCGCGTCCGGGTCCACCCTCCAGCAGTCGGTGGAGGCCATCACCTCGGTGCTCGGGGCCTACAACCTGGAGGCCAGCCGTTCGGGCGACGTGGCCGACGTGTTCGTGGGTGCCCTGAACCGCACCAAGCTCGGGATGGATCAGCTCCAGCTCGGCATCTCGTATGCGGCGAATGTCGCCCGTGACAGCGGCGTGTCGTTCACCGAGCTGACAGCGGCGCTCGGCGGCATGGCGCAGGCCGGCATCAAGTCGGGTTCGACGCTCGGCACCGGCCTGCGGCAGTTCTTCCAGGAGTTCACCGCTCCCACCGACAAGCTGAAGGACGGCCTCCGCCAGGTCGGGCTCAGCCTCGCGGATGTGGACCTGCGGGCCAACGGCCTCATCGGCGTCATCGAGAACCTGCGGCGGGCCGGCTTCGGCACGTCCGAGGCCCTGCGCTCGCTCGACTTGCGAGCGGCCTCCGCCTTCTCGGCCATGCTCGGCCAGATCGACACCATCAAGCAGCTCGGGGGCGACCTCACGCTGTCGAGCGCGGCGACCGAGGGCGCGGCCAAGGCCAACGAGAGCCTGACGGCCAGCCTCACCCGGTTCAACAACGTCGCCTTCGGCGTGCTCGACAAGAGCCTCCGGCCGATGGTCGCCGGGCTCACCGGCGCGGTGGACGGGGCCGCCGCGCTCACCGCTGCCGCCGACAAGCTCGGGGTGGTGCTCCCCATCGTCGGCACCGGGCTCGGCACCATCGCGGTGGCCGCCGCCGGCCTGCGGCTCGGGGCGCTCGCGGCCAGCCTCGCCCCGCTCCTGGCAGGCCTCGCCAACCCGGCGGTGCTCGCCATCGCGGCGACCGGCGCGGCTCTGGGGGGCGGGGCTTACCTGGCAAGGATCTTGTCGGACACCGAGCGCGCTAAGGCCGCCCTGGACCAGGTGCGTGCCGTCCGGAACGAGGTGCTGTCCGAACAACAGTCCATCGAGACCGGCATCTCGGGCGTGGACCAGCAGCTTGGCCTCTTGCTGGAGCGCCGGGAGAAGCTGAACGCTGATCCGGTCCTGCGGCGCAACACCATCCTGGAGGCGCAGAAGGCGTTCGGCGACCTCGGGCTGTCCATCTCGGCCAACGCGGCCAGCATCGATGAGCTGATCGCGGCCTACCGCCGGCTCCGCACCGAGCTTCAGGGCCAGAACACCGAGCTGTTACAGCGCCAGTTCGCGGTGACGGCGAAGGAGCTGGATGCCCTTGTCGCCAAAGGCAACGTGGACCGGCGCTCGGCGGACCAGCGCATCGCGGACGCGCTCGGCGGCGGTGCTCCCGAGTATGCCGACCCCCGGTACCCGGTGCGGCCGGTTACCGGCCCCCGGACGGATGACGCCGCGCTCGCCCGCGCCGGCCTCACCGCCCTGAAGCCCTTGCTGGACGTGATCCGCAACCCGGCCTCGCTCGGCCAGGACGATCCGCTCGGGGTGTCGCGCTACCAGCAGCTCATCCTTGATGAGCGCCAGCGCCTCGAGCGCGAGGCTGCGCCGCTTCGGCTCAGCGGCGCCAGCCCGGTGCGGCTCGCAGGGACCACCGACACCCTCGACCGGCTCGACAAGATCGCGGCCTTGTTCGCGGACGCGGTGAAGACCAACAGCAACGCGGTGGCGGCGCAGGGCAAGCTCACCGAGCTGTCGGCCCGGGCCGATGTCTCCCGCCTCCAGCAGGCCCCCGAGTTCCAGGCCTTCGGGCAGCGGGCTGCCGACCTCCAGGCGGGGCTGGCCGAGCGCAGCCGGGCGGTGGACGCGGACCGCGGCCTGTCCGGCACCGAGAAGAAGGACCGGATCGTCACCGCGATCCGGGACACGCAAGGCGACGCCGCGCGCCTGGAGGCCGAGTTCGGCCGATACCTGGACGGCCTGCGGGCAGCCGGTGCGGCCGACAAGACGGTCACCGAGGCCGGTGCCCGCATCGCGGACCAGCTCAAGAGCCTCCGGCGCGGCGTCACGAAGGAGCTGGACGAGATCGCGTCCAGCATCCGGCCGGACCTGACGCGCGAGCTTCAGGCCGAGCGCAAGGCCACCGCGGCGCAGATCGACACGCTGATGAAGCGTGCGGGGGTGACCCGGGACACGGCCGAGCCGGGCGAGATCGAAGCTCAGGTGAAGGCCCTGGTGGAGCGCCAGCGGGTGATTGCCCGGCAGCTCATTGAGGCCGAGACCGCCAACCCTGACGAGGTGGTGAACCGGGCCGAGCTGCGCGACCGCCTGGCCGCCGCGAATGAGGAGCTGGACGCACGCCTGGCCGGCTACACCGACCGCCTGGTGGAGGCCCGCAAGCGGGTCACGGAAGCGGTGCTCACCGCGCAGGAACGGGCGCTCGGCCGGCAGAAGGCCGTGATCGACGCACAGGTGGCGCAGCTCGACAAGCAGATCCGCGACCCGGCCACCACCGTGGACAAGGCCGCCGAGCTGGCCGCCAAGGTGCGCGAGCTGTTGCAGCAGGCCATCGGCATCGTGGACCAGCAGGGCCAGATCCGCCTGGCCCGGGAGGCGGTGAGCGCCCCGGTCGGGTTCAACCGGACCCCGGCCCTGTCCGAGAGCGCCAATGCGGTGGCGCGCCAGGTCGCGGACGCGGCGGAGGGTGCCGGCCGGAACGACCGGCTGCGGACCTTGCTGCGGTTCGGGTCGTTCGAGAGCGACTTCAACCCGCAGGCCGTCAGCTCCACCGGGGCGCGCGGCGTGTTCCAGTTCACCAGGGGGACGGCGGCGGACTTCGGCCTGTCCGACCCCACCAACGTGGCTCAGTCGGCCCTGGCCGCGATCCGGTACTTCGACCAGATCGACAAGACCCTTCGCTCGAAGGGCCTGAACCTGTCCGACGACAACCGCTATGTGCTCTACAACCAGGGCGAGGGCGGCGGCTCGGCGCTGCTGGCCAGCCCCGGTAAGGGCGCGGTTCAGGCCTTGATCGATGCCGGGGTGGAGGCGGGCCGGGCGCGCCAGGCCATCACCGCCAACGGCGGCCGGACTGACGACATGTCGGCCGAGTTCGTCACCCGGCTGCTGGCCGCCTTCAACGCCAAGGCCTCCCGAGCCGACCGCCTGGTGGCCCCCACCGGGGACGCGCTCGATGAGGGCGAGGCCGCCGGCCGGAAGGCGCGGGCAGAGGCCGCCGCGACCGAGGAATCCAACGCCCGCGCCATTCGCCAGAAGCGCCTAGCCCTGGAGCAACGGCAGCTCGCCCGTGACGAGCAGTCGCTTACGGATAAGCTGTCGCTCGACAAGCGGGCCGTGGGCCGGACGGCCGACCTTGCGCCGGCCTCCCGCACCATCACCGACCTGGCGGCCCTCCGGGATAAGGAGCTGATGCGGGAGAAGGCCAGCGACCGCTTCACGTCCCTCGCGCCCGACGAGAAGACGGACCAGCTCGCGCGGGTCCAGCGCAGCTACGCCGACCGCGCCGCCAAGCTGGTGGAGGAGAACGCGAAGGCCATCGGTGAGGCCACGCTGAAGACCTACCGGGAGGAGGCCGAGCGCACCAAGGCCCGGGCCGACTTCCTGAAGGGTGAGGAGACCTCGGGCAAGGTGTCGGCCGGCGAGGTGCAGGCCGCCGACACCGCGGCGCGCCAGGCGGCCGACCGGCTGAAGCTGGAAGGCCAGGCCGCTGCGGTGAAGGCTGAGGAAGTGGCGCTCGAGCAGCAGCTCGCGCAGCTCCAGGACAAGGGCCTGGTGTCCGAGACCGGGCGCGCGGCCATCCAGGAACGGATTGTGGAGCTGAAGAAGCGGGAGGCCAAGTACGCCGCCAACGCAGGCCTCCAGCGGGGTGTTGAGGCGCGGAAGGACGACTTCGGGGCCGCGCTCAGCCGCGGGTCCCTCGACTTCTTCACGTCGGCCGGGATGATCGACCGCAAGACGGGCGAGTTCAAGACGGCGGCGCAGGAGATGGCTGGCTACTGGCAGCAGGCCATGGGCTCAATGTCCAGTTCGATGGCGAACCTGTTCCAGGGCCTCGCCACCGGCACGGTGAAGGGGAAGGATGCCTTCAAGACTTTCGCCACGTCGATCCTGTCGGACATGGCGTCGATCGCGAGCAAGGCGCTCTCGAACGAGATCATGAAGGCCCTGTTCGGGGGCCTGATGGGCGGTGCCGGTGCGGGTGGCAGCTCGGGCGGCGGGTTGCTCGGCAGCATCGTCGGCGCGATCACCGGGGCGCCGGCTGCGCCCGGCATGGCGACCGGCGGTCTGGTCACGGGCGGGGTAGAGGGTCGGGACAGCGTGCCCCGGACCCTCATGCCTGGTGAGTTCGTCCTGAAGCGGAGCGCGGTGGATGTGATCGGGCGCGAGACGCTCGACCGCATGAACACCATGGGTGCGGGCGTAATGGCGAAGGCTCCCCCGGTCGATCCGGTGAAGTTCGGCGGGCGGGCGGAGGCCAACGCCAACGTCTATGTGGTGGCACCCGAGGCCGTGCCGCAGCCGGGTCCGAACGACTTCGTGGCGGCGATCGGCGACAACATCCAGCGCGGCGGGGCCATCAAGCAGCTCATCAAGCGCGTGGCGGCTGGTCATCAGTAGCGGGGTGCTGGGCTGCTGTAGTGCCAAAACACGGCACTCCAGCACTCCCGTTACGGTGGACTATTTAGACCAACCTCAGACTGGCGCAAAATCTGCTGGACCGCCTGCCACCGAAATCCCCTAGACCATTTATCTTGGCCTTGGAATTCTGAGCTTTGCACGGCGACAATTTTCATCGCCTTGGCGGGCGCCCAAACTTCGCCCTTCGCTACATCACGCACGGCCCAAATCGGTCCGCCACTCAACCCCCTCAGTGTTTTTACTGTCCTTTGTGTGCCATCAACATTGGTCATGTCAGATTGCAGATAGAAAAATAAGTCAAACTGAGGAACGGGATCTTTTACTTTAGGCGTATAATGCAGATAGTCAGTCTCAAGATTGAGCATTGCCTGGCCAACCACGTTTGTGGTTGAGTCGTATTTTAATCCCTCGCCCATGAAACCTGTTATGACGAAGCGATCGTCAGAAATTGCGATGTCTTCCGCCTGAGTAAAGGGCAGAAATGACCACCCGGCCTTGAGTGCAGTGATCGTTTCCGGTTCAAGAAGCTCAACAACGATTACGTCGATCAAGACCGGCGGGGTAATGCGATATACATTATGTTTACCTAAGCTTATTATGGGAACGGAGCCCTGATTGGCCGGCCGCGGTGCGACAGGAACTCCGACGGTCGTCATGTCGATTAATGCGCTATTAGGATCGTCCTCATCCTCGCGAAAAATATGATCGGCGGTGACCATAAAATATCGCTCTTCATGCTCGAATAATGTGCCAGTACCAAGCAAAGAAAGACTGTTTGGGGGCTCAGAGAACAAAGGTAAAGTAAAATTAAGTCGATAATTATTCAACATAACATGTCGTGCTTGCTCAAAATCCGGAGCGGTCACCTGATACAAAAATACCCCATTTGTGTTTATTTCACTTTCAGCGTCAGAAATCGAAAATGGTAGCGGAAGATTACCCTTTTGTGTGTCAAATTCTCTTATGAACTCCCAGTTTTGCTGTATATGACCGCTGCGTTCTACCCCCCAAGGAGTACCCTTCTCAAAAACAGCACGCAATGTTGTTCTTTTCGGCGACGTAGATTTATAAATCTCAATTAGCATCAAATGCCCTCCATATTGCGCTTGTTGTCTTCAGCGGCTCCCGGCTTGGAGAGTATAAGAACTTGCTCAATACGTCGCTACCGCTCTCCGCCGCGGGTCGATAGACCACCTCTAACGCACGACAATCACTCATACCAGTGGCAACAAAGTTCTGGTGCGACAGCATGCCCTGATGCTGGTTTTGCAGCACCGCAGCACGACAGCAGCTCACTTCCCTAAGAGGCCATCCAGGTAGGCGTTCCAGCCAAAAGGCGTGAAGCTCACCCCGCCGGCAGGGCCGGCCGCCTGAGCGTAGAGGCGCACGAGCTTGCGCGCGGCAGCGGGGTCGGACACGTCCTGTTCAAAGTCCCGGAGGAGCCCGAGCCGCCAGGCGGTGGGGGTGTCGAACTCCTCCCCGCGTCGGGCCGCGAGCCACGTCAGGATGGTGTCCGCCCGATAGTACCGCGGCCGGCCTGAGACGCGCCGGAACCAAGCGGGGGGCAGCTCTGCCGGGCCGATGCCGCGGCACCGCCACGTCGCGAAGAGACCGCGGTCCAGATTGAGCGCAGCGACGACCGCGGAGGTGGGGACCGGGCTCCAGGCGAAGAAGCCCGGGAACATCACCTCGGTGGGCGCGGGCAGGGCGCTCAGGGCGGCGGGAAGCTTCCTGATAGTAGCGCCCGGAGCCATCGCAGATCGCACATCGCAGTACATTTTAAATTCTCCGGACTTTTTCGTTACTTTCATGAGGGCCGGGGCGCCTGCCGCCCCGGCCCTCCTCCCTGGTGAAGCATCGCGAACGCCAGACCCTTTTTCAAAGGTACTGCGATCTGCGATCTGCGATTAGCCGTGGGCCATCCGGGCCGCCTCCTCCATCATCCGCTTGAGGCGAGTCTCGTTGAAGTCGGCCACGTTCTGGCCAGTGATCGGGCGAGTGGCCTCCACCTTCAGCTCCTCACGGGTCGCGGCGCGCCAGTGGGGCACGTTGCGGATCGCCCAGAGCCGGACGGGCTTCCCGCCGATGACGACCTCAAGGTGGTCGTCGCCGTCCATGTTCACCTTGCGCGCCCCGAGGTCCTGCATCGCCCGGGCCACCTTCTTCGGGCTCAGGCGCTCCAGGTTGTCCGCCCAGGTAGAGATCTTGAGGGCGTGGATCACCTCCGCCACCGACATCACGTCCCGGTGGAACGGGATGCCCCCGGCCTGGATCAGCTCGGCCAGCATTTGCGCGATGGGTGTGCGGCTCTCCTCCGTGGCCACCTCCTTCGCCTTTGTCATGGGCGGCGCACCCTTGGCGTTGAAGCCCTCCAGAGAGAGGGTGCGCAGGTACTCGGCGAAGGCCGCCACCGTGCTGTCGTCCGGGTCCAGCAGGTCGTGGAGCTGCTTGAAGAAGGTCCGGTTGGCCTTCTTCTCCTCCTCCGTCTCGGGGGTCTCGGGGGTGGAGCAGACGAACCAGCGGCGGTCACCGCGCGGCAAAACCAGCGGGGCGGCGTCGTTCGACGCCAGGAACATGCCGCGTGGGGTCCGGCCGCGGAAGCGGCGCACGCGCTTGTCCTTCGCGTAGTAGAACTCCGCCGTCAGCAACTCCTTCGTCTTCTCGAACACCTCCAGGCGCTCGCCGTGATGAGCCTCTTCGATCATCAGCACCTGCGCGTCGACCAAGCGCGCCGTCCACTGCTGGCCAAGCTCGACACCCTCGATCTTCCGGGCATTCTTGTCGCTGAAGATGGCCGCGACGATGCGGTGCAGGGTGCCCTTGCCGGTGCCGTAGCCGCCCGTGATGATGATGCCGTGCTCGACCTTCTCGCCGGGGTGCTGGATGAGGTGGGCGATGTACTTCAGCACGTGGTTACGTGACAACGTGTCAGGGATGAGCCGCGCGAAGAAGTCCAAGATCGGCTGGTAGTCACCGGGCGCCGGGATCACTCCGCCGCGCTGCCACAGGTTCACCGAGCAGAGTTCTGGCGAGAAGGTACCATCCGGCCCGGGCAGGATGAGCTGCGCCACGCCCGCCCGGTAGTCCCGGTGCATCACCTTCGGCATGGTCGGCGACAGCATCATCTGAATGTGCGGGCTCTTGCCCACCTTGGCCGCGATACTGTCGCCGAACTCATCCGGGTCCAGCTTCTCGCCGCTCGCGAGGTGCAGGTAGCTGCGCCCCTTCGACACGAACACCACGCCCTGCTGAATGGCGGTCATGGCACACCGCTGGTTGGCCAGCGCCAGCGGTGTGCGGATAGAGGCCCGAAAGGGGCACCGGACGCAGCCCTCGAACGGAGGCGAGTTGCTGTCACCCTCCTCAACGGTGCTGCACAAGGTCGGCCCGGTCGTAGCCGCCAAGGCCTGATCGATCTTCTGCTCCGTCTCCTCGAAGGTGTAGCACGGGTGGCGCTTGGACATCTCGTGGACCCAGCGGCGACCGTTCACGGTGCGGGCCACTACACCCACCATCTTGTACCACCAGGGCTCGATGACCTTCTCCACCGCCGTGTCGCAGTGCTGGATGAAGGCGCAGCCGGCCAGGACCGGGGCGAACTCGTCCGGCTTGGCTTTACCGGAGGCCAGATATGCCTTCTTCGCCTCCTGTCGCAGGAGATCGGCGACGGTGCCCTTGCCCGCACCGGGCAGACCTCGCGAGGCCATCGCCAAGTCCGAAGCCAGCAGCTCGGCCAGCATCGTCCGATCATACCGCTCACCCTGGTGGATGAAGCGCACCGGCTTTAAGTCAGGGGCGGTCTTGTGGTTCAACGTGCCGGGGGCCTTACAGACACGGGATAGGTCTGCGGTGCCGTCCAGAGCATAGCCGTAGATCTTGAACGTACCACGGAGGCGCCTCTGGATCGCCGTGGACAGCATCTTCTCTGCCGCCCGCTCCTCCGGGGTGAGGATCATGGCGGGGGAGCTGTAGAGCCAGTGGGCGTGGCAACCGCCACCCGTCGCGACGAGGAGCGTGGGCGGGGGCAGCTTGGCCTCCGCGATAAGCTTCATGGCCTCCTCGGCGTCGGCCGGAAGTTCCGCCGCTGGGGTCGTATGCGGGCCCTCGCGGGTATCGATGTCGGCAAACAGACCGCCGACGAAGATGACACCCTCTTGCTTACCGCGCTCGCCCGCCGACAGGGACACACCCTGGAGACCGCGGCCGACGTAGGTGTCCCCGAGCAGAGCCAGCTCCGCGAGCTTCGCGGCGGCTCCCTAGAGGTCAGTGACGGTATAGGTGTAGACCCCGCCGAGCTTTGACCAAAGCACCACCGTGCCGGCGTCAGCACCATGAAAAATCTGCTGGAGGAAGCCGAGAGTGTCGTTGCTAGAAGCAACCTGAGAGTCTATATTCATCGTACACACATCCCCGATTGTACAGAATTTGGAGCCCCGGCCTGTTGGCGCAGGTCGGGGTTTCGCTTGTCAGATGAGCTGTCGATCGAAGGCCTCGCGGACGATGTCCGAGCGGAGGTCCCTGCCGATTTCGCCGCCCCCCTGCGGCAGATGGGCGAGCGCGTAGGCTACGAAGGCGTCCGACCGGGTATCCCCGTCCGGATGCTCAAGCAGGAAGGCGCTGGCGGTGCTGGCAAGCAGGTCCGCCTTGTGATCGCAGAGGGGCCGGCGCTCGTTGGCGAGCCACACGCGCATCGCCTCCCACGCATGAACGCGACCGTTGGGGCGTTCGACGCTAAGCGACATCGCGCACCTCACCCGCCAGGAGACGCTGGAGGGCCGCAACGGGGATGAGGACTCGCCCGCCGAGCCGCACCTTGGGGAAGTGCCGATCGATGAAGCCCATGCTGAACCCCGTGGCCGCCTTGGCCTCCCGACGGGTCAGGTAGGAACTGCGAAGACCAAGAGCGCCGAGCGCCTCCTCTCCGCTGTAATTCTTGTTGTCTGTCATCATCTAGTTCCCACCATGCGGCGCGTTGCGTGCCACAAAGGTGCGCGCTGCTATGGAGAAGGACAAGAAGCGACCTCATAAGAGTTAGGAGGTTTTGGAGAATTGCTTTGTGCTTTAGGCGCATAACGAGGCACTCGGCGGAGAAGCCGTCACGCGACAGGTCAGGTATGAGGTCAGAGGGCTTCCGGCCGCCTCAGGCAGGGCCAAGGGGTAGCAACGGGCGTGTTCGAGGGTCAAGAAAATTAAAGAGATAGATAATGTAATATCTAAGCAAATAACTCTGCTGAAATTCCCACTCGGCCGTGCATGATGCTCGGCATGAGCACCAGCAATCTCCAACTGCTCCACGACGATGTCGTAGTGAGCTTCCGCGACGCCTGCCGCGAGGCTGGGGTCTCGATCTCCACCATGCGCCGCAAGATGGCGGCGGGTGACGGCCCTCGGGTGATCTACCTGAGCACGCGCCGCATCGGCATCCGCCGCGGTGATTTACGCCGCTGGATGGCCACCCGTGAGGTTCGCAACGTGGGCAGCGCGTAGGGGCAAGGTGCGCCTAGCCGCGGCACCGAGGCCCCAGACCTAGCCCCTACCCAGAGGCGCCACGTCCCCAGCACTTATCCACACGATATATGGACATCTCTCTTGGGGATTGACACAAAATATAGGAGCTGAGAGGCTTGCTCAACGCTCGAGCCTGAATCGCATCGGTTTTTTGCGATTCGGTGTTCGCCTTTTGCCCCTCGTGAACAAAGCGCGACTTTCCGCTTTCGTTCCAGGAGTATCTCATGGCAGCAGGGCCTGCGGTAGCGCCGCTTCAACCGCTTCACGATCCTCTCGGTCGCCCCTACCGGATTTTTAGAGACGCTCCTCTTCCAGACTTTCAAGAGCAAGTCATCGACCACATCCGCAAAACTGCGACACCCGAGACTTGTGACGGCCTTTTCCGGGGGCGCATACCGAAGGATGCGACTTACAGAATTCTTCGACCCATAAAGATCGATCAAAAAAAGAGAGTAGAGGGTGACCGGGCTCCTTGCCCGATGTGTACCCCAAATCGATTTTTAAACGGCTACTTAGTTTGGCTTCCTGAACACCGCGTAGCTGCAATCATCGGCCACTGCTGCGCCGATCACGCTGATGATGCCGAGAAAGAGTATAAAGCACAGCAGAAACTGAAAAATGAGGAAGATTTTCTTCTTTCATCACTGCCGTTGCTTTCTGAGAAAACCGAAATTTTAAAAAAATTGCGTGGTCCGGCCGACGATGCGACAACACTCTACCGCAAATTTAAAAAGAGGGCCCCAGGTGTGCAGCACCAACTTCGTGGGATCAAAGAGCAAGGTAACGCAGTCCTGCGTTTGGCTGAAATATTGCGAGGCGACGACGACATTTCAAGATCGGATTATTATGGACCAGCAGGCTTTGGTGGCCGTGGAAATTCCGAAATTGATAGTCGTGACGTTGTATTTGGCCGCCTGGCTGGTACAACCGCACTTTTAAGCAACTATCGCCCAAAGGTTGAACTGGAAGACGCCATTAGAACCGCGGCAAGTTTTGATTTCAGTGGCGACGAAGAGGCGGCTCTAGATTTAATTGCCGGCATGGATAATAGAACAAGAAGGGCAGCAGTTGACATTGTTCAACTCGTCGATCAGTACTACGAGAAATTTATTTCAAGATTGAAAGATTTTGTTGAATTCTGGGATGCAGACAATATGTCTCGTCTCAACGCTTTTGGCAGCAGCCCGCTTAATCCAACGCCCTTCGAGGCCCGCCGAACTATTATTAGCGGCCGTCCCGTTGTGATTATTAGACAAAACAATCTGGAATTTCGACATGTATTCCCAGCCACCCTTCTAAGCTTAAGTCCACAATGGAAGGCATTTACATTCAAAAAACGCTAGCTTCGCAGGTACAATTTTTCTTTGGCGGTCAATCTGCTTCAGCAAACGGCGAGCCCTAAGCATGCCTGTGCTCGCCCTCCCGGCACAGCTGCTCGACGTGCGCCGCCCACAGGTCCAGCGCCTCCCGCTTCTCAGCGGCGTAGGATGCCCGGTTGTAAACACCAGCCACGCCGGCCCGGGCGCCAGAGACGTGGTTCAACACCGCCTCCACCACGTGTGGGAGAATGCCCAGCTCCGCCATGCCTGTGGCAGCGGTCCGGCGCAGGTCGTGGAGGGTCCAGCCGGTGACGCTCGAGCGGGTGTCCAGCCGGGCCTTGCACCTCGAGAAGCCCGAGAAGCCGTTCGCCCTCAACCCGAACAGCAAGTCCCTCCCCTCGCGGTGGGGAACGTCGGCCAGGATGTCGAGCGCCGCCCGGGACAGCGGCACATCATGCGCCCGGTGGTTCTTCGACCGCGCACCCGGCAGCGTCCAAGTCGCGGCCGGCAGGTCCAGCTCACTCCAGGCGAGGGCGGCCACCTCCTCCCGCCGCGCGCCCGTCAGAATCAGGAGCCGGACGATGCGGCCAAAATCGTCGACCTCGCAGGCCTTCCACACGGCCACCAGCTCAGGGGCGCTCAGCACCCGCTCGCGCGCCTTGGCCGGCGCCGGCCGGTTCGAGCCCGACACCGGATTGGCTTCCGCTATCCCCTCCCCTACCGTCCAGGCAAAGAACGCGGACAGCACCGCGCGGGCGCGGTTGGCGGCCTGCGGCCCTGACCCCTTGGTGATCGCGGCGAGCTGCGTCGCCACGTCGGCCCGCTTCACCTCCGTTATGGGCTTGCCGTGCAATCCCTTGAAGTGGCCGTTCAGATGCTGCCTGGCCGCTTCGATGCTCCGCGGGCGGAGGCGGCCTTCGGCGTGTGCGATGTACCGCGGCACCAGCTCGCCGAAGGTCTCCACGGGCTTCGCCTTGGCCGCAGCCTTCTCCGCTCGCGGGTCGTCGCCGAGCCGCACCCGGGCAAGGAGGTCGCGGGCGGCATCGCGCGCCTTCGGCAGCGGCATCACCTCGACCCGCCCGAGAGTGGTGCGCCGGCTTTTCCCGGCTCCGTCTCGATACTGGACGACCCACTGGCGCGAACCGCCTTCGCTGACCTTCACGCCGAAGCCCGGCGTCGCGTCATCGAAGATCAGGGCATAGGACTTCCCGGCCGGCGCCTTGAGGGCCGAGACCGACTGGCTGGTGAACTTCAAGAGCTTGATCCTAGTAAGCACCTGGTAAGCAGGAAGGCGCTCCGTCCTGCATACCCCCGATATTATGATTATCGGGTCTACCATGCAAGGCTTTGAATCTACAAGATCTTGAGTCCTTCAAGATGCTTACTGACGCCTCCTGAACCCTATGCTTCGAGAATTCGTAATGAGGGGGTCGGGGGTTCGAATCCCTCTTGCGGCACCACTACTTCCTTTCCGCGCTTAAATTGCTGTTTCAAAGAAGCTTTTCGGGATGCCTCCGATTGGCTCGAATCCTGGTCAGCCCCCGTTGGAGTGGTCCGCCCTGAAGTATTGGTCAGCCCCCGTTGGAGTGGTCCGCCCTGAAGTATGGCTTTGAGCCGACGGAGGACGGACGCGATGGGAACGAAGAAGCACAAGCCGGAAGAGGTCGTGGCCAAGCTGCGGCAGGTGGACGTGCTGGTCTCGCAGGGGCAGAGCGTGGCTGACGCGATCCGGGGTATCGGCGTGACCGAGGTCACGTATTATCGCTGGCGCAAGGAGTTCGGTGGACTGAAGTCGGACCAGGTTCGCCGGATGAAGGAGCTGGAGACCGAGAACCAGCGGCTGCGCAAGGCAATCGCGGACCTCACACTCGACAAGCTGATCCTGCAGGAGGCCGCCCGGGGAAACTTCTGAGCCCCGCGCGCCGGCGCGCCTGCATCGAGCATGTCCGGGACGTCCTGCACGTCTCCGAGCGCCGCGCCTGCCGGGCGCTTGGCCAGCATCGCTCGACGCAGCGCAAGGTGCCGCGGGGCAGGGATGACGAGGCGGCGCTGACTGCTGATCTGATCGCGCTGGCGCGTCGCTATGGGCGCTACGGCTACCGGAAGATCGGGGCACTGCTGAAGGCTGCCGGCTGGCTGGTCAACGACAAGCGGGTCGAGCGGATCTGGCGGCGCGAAGGGCTGAAGGTTCCGGCCAAGCAGCCCAAACGCGGACGGCTGTGGGACGGAGACGGGTCGTGTCTTCGGCTGTAGACTGACGCCGAAATGGGACCCCAGACTAGATCAGAATCAATTCTCTGACTATAAACCAAAAATATTATTCCAAGCGGGGTCCCGATCGGCGCCGATCTGGACCCCGCTTAGAATGTGTTTTTTCGATGTGCAATGAATGATTTAGGTATAGTTCTTGGTGGGGATCCGCTTCGATGCTGATACACACATAACACGCTCTAGGAGATCGGCTAAGATCGCGGATCGAGCTAACAAGCGCCATTGCAACCGCTTACATATCTCACAATTTCATTCCGAGATCGGATATCGATGACCTGATCGTCGCCATTGATCGCGGCTTGAGGTCGATCGAGCAGGGATCCGCGACGGCCGATCCTGTCTTCCCCAAGGCGACACCGACCCAGATCCGCAAATCGATCAACCCGGACGGACTCGTGTCCTTCGTCGACGGCAAGAGATACCGGACCTTGCGGCGCCATCTGCGCTCCCACGGTCTGAGCTTCGACAAGTACCGGCTCCGGTACGGCCTGCCGCACGACTAACCCGGTAGCCTGTGAAGCTTTGTCAGCTCTTCGCAGCCGCAGAGTCAGCGACATGGACCTCGGCCGGGCCGTCGGGCGAAACGCCCACCCGGAGGGGTGGTCCGGCAGCGAGCCCGTGAACACCGTCCGCGATCTGCAAAGGCAGGGTTGAGGACCGGTGCCAGGGACGGCTCTCGGCAAAGGCCGCGCGTTCTCACGATCGCCGGGCCCATCCTGAAGCCACGTCGTGCCCGGCCGAGGTTGCGGAGGCGGCAGGCCCGTCGGCATGGGGCCGGCCTCCCGCTCACGCCCGGCATCATCGAGCGTCGATGCAACGGGTGTGCCTGAAGCCGATCGCGGCAAGGCGGCGAGGTGCTGGGGGCCGGACGGCCAGGACCCGTTCGGCGCGTCCGTGCCGGGCCGCAGCCCAGTGGCCTCGGTGATGGGCGGTTTTCTATCCGGGGCGCCCGGGACCACCGCAACGGCGGGCCCCGGGTTTCTTCCCCGCCGCCAAGGCGGCTCCTCGCGCACCAAGAAACCCGGTCCCCGCCGTCCTCCGCTCCGCTGCGGCCCGCAAAGCAGGTGCGGCGCCGATCGCCTCCGGCTCGACGACCGCCATCGAGGCCGCAAGGGCGCGGCCAAGAGCAACGGACGAGGATCACGAACATGGCGACCATCGGCACCTTCACCCAGACCGACACCGGCTTTACCGGCGACATCACCACCCTGACGATCAACGCCAAGAAGGTCTCGATCGTGATGGTGGACGACGGGACCCACGAGAACGCTCCCAGCCACCGCGTCTACCTCGGCAAGGCCGAGATCGGAGCCGGATGGGCCAAGGTGTCGAAGGGCGAGCGCGAGTACATCTCGGTCAAGATCGACGACCCGAGCCTGCCGGCAGCGCTCTACGCCCGCCTCTTCGCCGACGAGGGCGGCAAGACCCACTCGCTGATCTGGTCCCGCACCGAGGACCGCAGCCCGAACCGCTCCGCGGGCGCCCGCCCCGGCCGGCGCCGCCAGGGCTGAGCCCGGGGCCCTTGCCGCCCCGCCCGACCGGGCGGGGCCGGATCATGCGACATACGGAGACACGGGATCATGGCTTACGCCTTCGACACGCTCGGATACTCTAAGGCCCTGCGCGAGGCCGGCATCGCTCAGGACCATGCCGAGGCTCACGCCGCAGCGGCCCGGGAGTTCATCATGGTCGACCTCGTCACGAAGGAGGACCTGCGCACCGCGCTGGAACTTCAGACGCTTCAGATGACCGTCCGGCTCGGCGGCCTGATCGCAGCCGGTTTCGTGGCGATGTTCGGGGCGCTCGCAGCTCTGATCAAGCTGACCTGACGGTCGGTGCGGCCCGCGCCCCGGCGCGGGCCTGTGGCTGCGGGCGCGGCCCGCCCCACTGCGCAGTGGCCTCGCGGGCCGGAGCCCGCTCGAGGTCGATTTCGGATCGCTTGGCGAAGCCCTTCGGCACGTAGCCGAGTTCGTCCACAAGGTCGGTGAGATCCTGGAACCGCCCACGGTGCTCGAGGAGAATGGCGCCTCGGTCACGATCGCTCAGGTCGATTGCGATGTGCCCGGCGGCTTCCAGCGCCTCCAGCGCTTCCAGCGCCTCGACCCGCATCAGGGCCGCGAGATAGAGGCGGTGGGCCGCGATGGTGCGCTGCTCCAGCGACGGCTCGGCTTGGGTCGGGTGTCGCACGGGCGTGCTCCTCGAACTGCTGCGCCGCGGAGCGCATCTGCCAGGGACGTCGACCAGCCGCGGAATCCGGTCGCTCCGAGACGAGGCGGGGTACGCACCTGCCGCCACGATACAATCATTAAGCGACGCCATCCCCCCATACCAGCTACCTGAGGTTGATGTTCGAGGGGTCTGCCCTGAACCTTAGGTCAGCCACGTTGCCCGTCTGCCGCCGGACCAGAGGCAGAGAGGGGCTTGCGCCGGGATGACGGGAGACCAGGTCGGAGAGAGGCTCCGGCGCCCGTCGAGAAAGCGCCGCCATGGCCCACCGCCCCACCTCGTCCCGGAAACCCGCTGCCGCCCGCGCCGACGCTGCTCCAGGCCCGCGGGTCGACCTCTACCAGCGCATCACCGACACCATCATCGCCCAGCTCGAGGCGGGCCGGGTGCCGTGGGTGCAGCCGTGGGGCGATCTGCTGGGCGCCGCGTCGGTCGGGATGCCGCGCAACGCGCAGACCGGCCGGGCGTATTCCGGGATCAACGTTCTGCTGCTGTGGTCGGCCGGCCTGGAGGCGGGTTACCCGTCCCAGCGCTGGCTCACCTTCCGCCAGGCCCTCGACCTCGGGGGGAACGTCCGCCGCGGCGAGAAGGGCACGCCGGTCGTCTACGCCAACCGCTTCACCCCGGACCGGGAGCGCGAGCGGGCCAGCCAGGCGGGCGAGGAGGCGCGCGCGATCCCGTTCCTGAAGCAGTACACGGTCTTCAGCGTCGCGCAGTGCGACGGCCTGCCGGAGGACCTGTACGCCCCCCCGCCGCCGCCGCGCGAGGACCTGATCGAGCCGTGCTTCCGCGCGCTGATGCAGGCGAGCGGCGTGACCATCCATCTCGGCGGCCAGCGGGCGTTCTACCGCCCGGCCGACGACGCGATCGTGCTGCCGCCGCCGCAATCCTTCCACGAGCCGATCAACTTCCACCGGACCGCGGCTCACGAACTGTCGCACGCGACGGGCGCGGCCCACCGTCTCGCCCGCGACCTCACCAGCCGCTTCGGCAGCGAGGGCTACGCGCGCGAGGAGCTGGTGGCCGAGATCTCGGCGGCCTACCTCTGCGCCAGCCTCGGCATCGTGCCGACGGTGCGCCACGCCGACTACATCGCCTCGTGGCTCGAGGTGCTGCGCGGCGATCCCCGCGCCATCGTGGCGGCCGCTGGCCTTGCCAGCCGCTCGGCCGAGTGGCTGCTCGCCCGCCTGCCGGCGGCATACGGCTTCGCCCCGGAGACGCCCGAGGCCGACGATGAGGGGAACGGCGACGGTGAGGCTGCGGCCGCGGCGGCGGCGCCCGAGCGGGAGGCCGCGTGATGCGGTTCAAGCGGTGGCCCCGGCCGAGCCCCTACGAGGACACGTCGCGCAAGCGCGCGGCGTACCGGCGAAAGCGGCAGCGCGAGCAGGAGGCCCTGCCCCTGTTCGCCGAGGCCATCGCCGAGCGACAGCTCTGCGTCGCCGACGAGATGATCCGGCGCACGGGGGATTGGGAGCGCCGGCAGCGGGAGACCCGTCCCCAGCGGTCCGAGGCCTGGCGGCGCGTCCGCGCCCGCCTGGCGGGCCTCGAGCCCGATCGGCGGCGAGCGATCCGGGCCCTGTGGCGGGTCTGCCCGTATCCGGCCGACCCGAGCTATCTCGGCACCCTGCTGCACGAGATCGAGACCGGCCGGATCGATCCGAAGCAGCCGCCCTGGGGCGGCCGCCACACGCTCACCCCGCGCACGACGCCGAACCCGGGCAGCTTCGAGGAAGCGTTCCGGCAGATCGGCCAGCGCACGATCGGCGGGGGGCCGAAGACCACCGGCGCCGAGGAGCGCCTGTTCTGCGGCAATCTCGGCTCGGGCCTCCTGTTCCTGACCTCGCGCGTGCGGCTGATCGAGCCGAACGAGAGCTTTTATACCTCCTCGAGCCACCGCCTGCGCGACCACCACATCGGCCGGAGCGGGCACTGGGTCGACCTCGAGGTGCGGGGCTCGTGCACCCCGGACGAGCTCGCCCTGATCGCACGCCTGGCACGGGCCGCCGACACGCGCCGGGTCGCCATCAGACTGGCCGGTCCGGGATGAGAGTCAGAGGAGCCGCTTCGCGCCTTCGAGGGATCGACAAGTCGAGAGAGGGTCTCGGCCCCTCGAGCACCAGCGAGGCACGCATGACCCAGACCATCCACGATATGACCTTCGAATGCACGGTGCAGGACGGCGAGAGGGTCCTGGCCGCCGCCCAGGGCGAGCTCGTGCGGAAGGGCCGGTTCGACACGGCCGCCGCCGCGGCGTCGCACCTCGCCGGGTACGTCTCCAAGGCCCTGGTGGTGCTCGTCGACCTCAGCGCCCTGGCATCGTCCGGCGCCGAGGTCCTGCACATCGCCTGCGCGCCGAGGCGGTGATCCCGGCGCGGGACTCGAACCCGCCCCGCCCCTGATCCGTCGGCCCCCTTCGCTCGCGAGGGGGGCCTTCGCCGGTGGAGCGTCACCGGCCTGCGGCGGCGCCAAGGAGAGATCGACATGGGCGAATTCGTCATGACCACCGTGACCATCGGCGGCTCCCTCGCGGACGGAGAGGCGGTCGCCGGCCTCGCTGCCGCCGTCGGCCGCTATTTCGGCGAGGCCGACCGCCTAGTGGACGAGGCCCTGGTCGGGGGCACGCGCCTGATCCTCGAGGACCTCCAGGATCACGGGATGACGCCCGACCTCGACGCCTGCTGCCAGGCGCACGGCCTGACCTACAAGCGGGCGTGGTGCGCCCGCAGCGGCGTGTTCGAGGCCGGCCTTCGCCACTGGCGCCCGGGGCTGGCCTACGTGGCGAACGAGGCGGCCGACGACGCCGGGGAGCCGATGATCACCCTGGCGGCCCTGCGCAACACCCAGAAGGCTGGGACGACCCTGTCGGACCTCCTGGCGCGGCTCGACGAGGCGGCGAGCTCCGCCGTCCCGCCGCTGCGGCTGCTCGGCGCCGGCGGCGATACCGGCACGGCCGCCTGATCCGTCCCCCATCGCGTCCGGCGGCCCCCTTCTGGAGTCAGAGGGGGGCTTCGCCTGCGTGAGGGTTTCGAGGTCGACAGAGAGCCGACCGCCCGACACTGGGATGACGAGCCATGATCAAGACCAAGCCCGCTGCCAAGATCACCGCCAAGACCGCCGCCCGCAGCAGCAACCGCCCCACCGGCAAGATCGTGCTGACCGAAGCGGTCGGGATTCCCTTCGACAAGCTCAGCCTGTCCCAGGCGAACGTGCGGCGGATCGCCGAGGGCATGAGCATCGAGGACCTCGCCGCCGACATCGCCCACCGTGGCCTGCTCCAGAGCTTGAGCGTGCGCCCGATCCTCGACGAGGCGGGCGAGGAGACCGGCCGCTACGAGGTCCCGGCCGGCGGGCGCCGCTTCCGGGCGCTCGAGCACCTGGTCGCGACCGGCCGCATGGCCAAGACCGTCAAGGTCCCCTGCATCGTGCGCGCGGCCGACAGCGCGATCAGCGCGACCGAGGACTCGATCGCCGAGAACGCGATGCGCGAGGCCCTGCACCCGCTCGACCAGTACCGGGCGTTCAAGGCGCTCGCCGACGCCGGCATGGGCCACGCCGACATCGCCGCCCGCTTCTTCGTCTCGGAGAAGGTCGTGGGCCAGCGCCTGCGGCTCGCCGGGATCAGCCCGGACCTGCTCGAGGCCTACGGCGCCGGCGCGATGACGCTCGAATGCCTGATGGCCTTCTCGGTCAGCGAGGACCATGCCCGCCAGGTGCAGGTCTGGGACTCGCTGAAGAAGCGGGGCGTGGTGAGCAACTGGAGCATCCGCCAGAGCCTCACCGAGCGCACGGTGAGCGTCGGCGACCCCCGCACCCTCTTCGTCGGCGAGGACGCCTACGAGGCCGCCGGCGGCAAGGTCATGCGGGACCTGTTCACGGAGCGCGGCGAGGGCTGGTTCGAGGACGCGGCGCTGCTCGACCGGCTCGCGGAGGCCAAGCTCGCCGAGTTCGGCGAGGAGGTGGCGAAGGAAGGCTGGAAGTGGATCGAGGTGTCGCTGGCGATGATGTCGAGCCGCGTCTACGGCCTGCGCGTCCTGCCGACCCGCTCCGAGCTCACCGAGGCCGAGCAGGGCGCCTACGAGGCGGCCCTCGCCGAGCGCGAGCAGCTCGACGAAGACCACGGCTACAGCACCGAGGAGTGGCCCGCCGACGTCGCGCATCGGATGGGTGAGCTCGAGAGGGACATCGCGGCGTTCGAGGCCCGCGCCAGCATCTACGACCCGGCCGAGATCGCGATCGCCGGCGCCTTCATCACCCTCGACTACACCGGCACGCCGAAGGTGCGCCGCGGCTACGTGCGTCCGGAGGACGAGCCCCGGGCGGAAGCCGAGGCCGCGGTGGAGCAGGATGTCGGCGCATCGGCGCCGGTCCCGGCGATCGGCGAGCCGGCCGCTTCGCCCGCGGGAAGCGTCGCCGCCCCGGCGCCGGCGGTGATGCGCACGGTCATCACGATCGGCGGTGGCGCGGCCCCGGTCGCGCCCGCGGCCGCGGCCGAGCCGGAGGAGGCCGAGCGCCCGCTCACCGAGCAGCACCGGACCGAGCTGACCACCTACCGCACGATGGCGCTGCGCGAGGCGCTGGCCGACGATCCGGGCGCCGCCTTCATCGCGGTCCTGCACGCCATGGTGATCCGGGTCATCGTCTCCGGCTACCGCGCCGCGTCCTGCCTCGAGATCTCGACCAGCTCCGCGAGACCCGACCACTCGGTCCAGGGCCTCGACACCTTCCGGCCGGCCGGCAGCCTCGATGCCCGGCGCGAGGCGTGGGCCCGGCGCCTGCCCGCCGACCACCAGGCGATCTGGGATTTCCTGGTCGACCTGGCGCCCGACAGCCGCACCGAACTGTTCGCGCTCTGCGCCGGCTTGAGCGTCCACGCGATGCACGTCCCGTACGACCGTCGCACCCCCGAGGCCTTGGCGCACGGCGACAAGCTCGCCGCCCTCGTCGGGCTCGACATGACCCGCGACTGGACGCCGACGGCGGCCAACTACTTCGGCCGGGTCACGAAGGGGAAGATCCTGGCGGCGGTGCGCGAGGCCAAGGGCGAGGACACCGCGCAGCTGCTTGAGGGCTTGAAGAAGGGCGACATGGCGCGCGAGGCCGAGCGCCTGATCGCCGGCACCGGCTGGCTGCCCGAGATCATGCGGACCACCGGGATCACCACCGAGGTCGCTCAGGACGCCGGCGACCCTGTCGCGGCCGGCGAGCCGACGGCGGCCGAGGAGGTTGCGCTGCCGGAGTTCCTCAGCGGGCCGGCGGCGGAGGATGAGGTCGAGACCCTTTCGGCCTTCCTCGGCGGCGAGGACGGCCCGGCCGATGGCGATCACGACATGAGCTACGCCATCGCCGCGCAGTGACGACCCCGGAACGGACACGAAGCTTCGTGTCCGTTCCCTCTCGTTTCGGTGGCTCAGGATGAGCATCGTGGAGATGAGTGATGAATGACACCAGGCCGGCTCCTGCAAACAACCTTGCCCAGGCCCTGGAACACGTCGAGAAGGGCGGGCGCCTCGTCATCCGCACCTGTTTGAATGTCACCGTGATCGATCGCAGGGTGCTGCGGCGCTTCGAGCGTGCGGGCGCCTGGCTCCTCAAGGAGGAGGGTGAGGGCTACCGCCTGCGCCAGGGCCAAGGTTCGGTCTACCTGCTCCCGGGGCTGCTCGAGTACGTGATCGAGTGAGACGCCTCCGTGGACGGATGAACCGGCTGTTAGAGACCGGGCATCGGGTCCGTGTGCCGGTTCACAGCATCGCTATCGCCGGCCCGATCATGAGCGTCGGGCCCTTGCCGACACCAGTCTTGTTCCGCATATTGCGGAAACAGCCGTGGAATATCCACGGCAAGGGGTTCCCTGATGGCCTCCGCTGCCTCTCCCACCGCTCTGGAAATCGAGGAACAGGTTGCACGTATCCGCCGCGCTCAAGTCGAAACCGAGAAGTTTGTCGCGGAACAGAAAAAGCTCATGGCCGAAGCCGCGAAGCTGGAGCGCGACCGAACCCTTGCCCCCTGGCAGATCGTGGCGACCACCGTTGCGGCAACGGCGGCGCTGATCGGAGGCACCGCAGCCGTCGTCAAGATCTTCTTCCCTTGAGCCCCGGCCGGCTGCGCGAGGTGCTGGCCCTGCTGCGTTGGTCACAGCGGGGCCTCGCCGATGCCTTGGATTGCGACGACCGCATGGTCCGCTGGTGGGGCGCCGGTCACGGTGAGATCCCGGCCGATGTCGCAACGTGGCTCGAAACGCTCGCCCGCGCCCACGAGGATGCACCGCCGCCGACGACATGGCGTCGCCGGCGACGCGCGGTACCGGCAGCGGTGTAGCAGTTGGCGGCCGAAATCAAAATAAATAACAATTTTCTCAGAAATTCCAAAAGCTATGGAGCCGGAGTCGTTGCCCTATCAAACTCCCTGCCAAGCCCGTTTGTAAGTGCCTCGCACCACAGGTTTCGGATCGGTGCCCGTATCGACTGTCATCATCATTTTGAGGTGATCACCTTCTCGACGGAAGCTGATCGTGAACGGCTTCCCCGACACCCATGTCCGTCCACGATCCTCCCAGCGACCTGTCCCGACGATACCGTGCTCGTCTGAACCCCATAGGGATGCCGCCCAGCCATTGTTGGCGGTGACGGATAGCCCAGAGCTTCCAGCCTGGAACTCAATGGTGCATGTTTGACAGGCGCCAGCGTTCGTCGCGACCTGCTCCCAAAGACCTAGTATTTCAACCGCTTCGGACGGCTGAGCAGGAACTGCGTGAAGGATGGCGGCGGCAAGAATGGCCCACCCGACAGATCGCTCAATCTGGGTTTTTAAATTTGAAGCCAACCCAATTCTCATTTGTTGCGGGGGGCTATCGTTTTCGGGCGCGTCCCTTCGGGACCGCGTCCTACTCGCTTCGCTCCCCGAACCCCGTACCGGGTTTCGGCCCTGCGGGTGTCGGCCGCATCGCGCGGCCCTCGGAACCGTCGAGGACCACCCTTAGACGGGTTGCGTGAAACGAGGGGGCAGCCTGAATCCTCAAGGGGGCCTCGATCAGGAGCGCGCCTTCGGTGCTCTTTGTCGCCCCGGCGCTGCCAGCGCGCCGCGGGCTGGGTTCCTTCGGCTTGGCCGGACCGTCGCCGGCCTGGATCTTGGACTTGATGACATAGGGCCCCCGCGGCTTCGAACTACTGCGATCGTACTTGCCGAGCTTCCGCTCGACAGCGAACCTGGAGCGATGGTCGCGGTCGGCGGCCGCCAGCATCGGGTCGTCGTCCGGCAAGCCCCACTTCTTGCGATAGTCGTCCGGCGTCAGCCCGTACAGCCGCAGATGGCGGCTCAGCATCCGGTAATGCTTGCCGTCCTCGAAGCAGACCAGGTAGGTCTCCTGGATCGAGGCGGCGATTTCCGCTTGCGTGAGCGCGCGTGCCGGCGCCTGCGCCCGGAGGTAACCCGTCTCGATGACGGCCGGCTTCATCGGGTAGTCGTCCGGCAGGCCCCGCTTCTTGCGATAGTCGTCCGGCGTCAGCCCGAGCCGCCGCAGATGCTGCTTCAGCCTCCGATGCCGCTTGCCATCCTCGAAGCAGACCAGGAACGTCTCCTGGATCGAGGCGGCGATCTCCGCTGGCGTGCGCTGGCGTCCCGGGTCCCAGTTCCGAAAGTAGTCCCGGGCGACGGAGCCGAGGTCCGAGGCGACGGGGACGATCGGGGTCCCTGGTGCGACCGTGTCGGTATCGCGGTCGGCAGAACGTCTGAGAGCCATGGACGCCGGATTGATGAGTGCGGGGAGTTCAGCCGGGCGGATGTTGTTGCGCGTAAAGGACGCCTTCAAGACCCGGGCCGTGCAACTGGTAGATAGGTCATTGTCTAATGCGTGCGGCTGATCGCACCGACGAATCCCTCCGCTGTGATGTAGTGATTCCATGACAGCGCAAGACTCGGCAATAGGTCAATAGCTTTGTCCATTCCGCACGGGAACGAAGGTGTGGAAGGGCGGTCCGGTGTGTCCGTCAACCTCCAGTTTGAAAAAATAGCTCCGGGACCAGAGAGGAAGAGGAGCCCTGTCGGGATCGAGCCGAGGCGAGGTCGAGAGAGAGACCCGCGGTTCGGCGTGATCCGACAGGAGCTTACGACCGTGAACTTCTCCATCAGCACCCAGCACTTCCAGTCAGGCACCGCCCTCGCCCCGGCCCCGTCGCCGGCCGCGATCCTGGAGGCCGGCACCCGCCTCGCCGAGCACCT